>JAJZYZ010000084.1 GCA_021797815.1 Bacillota bacterium | reverse complement strand
AAGGTCGGCTCGATCGTTCGATAAAAGAAATGGTGCGTGAACCCGTACAGGCCCATGGTCGCGCCGCCGAGAGAAGCCGCGAGCCAGTAAACGGCCGACACGCCGAGGAACTGAAGGCCGTGGAACAGCCGGTCGTCCTGCAGCACAATCATCGTCAGCAAGAGGCCGATGGGAATAAGCGTGACGGCCACACCAAGATAGATTGCCGGAGACGAATCCTGCCACGCCGCCCGGCCCCATTCCACGTCGATGACCTGGAGTGCCTTCTCCTGGTTGAAGTCGTCCGGAAGCTCCCCCGCGGTGGCCAGGATGTCCTCAAGCTCACCCATCACGCCCTTGCGGTTGAAGTACCGCGCATGGGACGCCTGCGCTTGATGGCACGGACAGCCAACGCCGCCGCCTGATTGGGGGAGGTGCGACAGGACGCATCCAGCCAGGGCGGCGGGATCGGATGGGGCGGGGTCGGATCGGATGGTGTTTTCATGCGATTGTTCTGACCGCCGCGCCCGGACTCAAAAGCCAGTATGGTCAAATGCGCTGGGAAAGCGCCGGTAGGCCCGGCAGGGTCCACGACCGGCTGCTGCGCGCACCGTCTATCGTTCTCGGCGCATCTTTCATGGGTGCCGCGGCCGCGCTTCCTAGCCTGGCACGCGTCCCGCCCGGTCCACTGCCACCGCGAGTGCGCCCAGCACGCCCACATCGCCGCCGAGCTTCGCCTCTACCAGCTGCACCGAGGCCAGTAAGTCGCCCATCGCATACGGCACCATCTTCTCCCGCACCGGCGCGAGAAGCGTCTCGCCGTTCTCAGACACGCCGCCGCCCACGACAATGCGCTCCGGATTAAACAGGTTGGTGAGCGTGCCAAAAGCCCACGCGAGCCAGTGGGCCGCCCCTTCCACGACTTCTGCCGCCACAGGATCCCCCGCCTCGTAGGCCCGGAACACATCCACCGAGGTGACGGGTCCTTCCGTTGCCGAGAGCCGGGGGCTTTCACCCCGTCGCCGCTCCCCTTCGCGGCCGATGGCGGTCCCCGACGCCTTGGTTTCGAGACAGCCCCGGTTGCCGCAGTGACAGGGGCGGCCCGCCGGATCCACCACCACGTGCCCCAGTTCCCCGGCATTGTCCCCGACGCCCCGGACGACCTGATTCTCCGCGATGATGCCGGCGCCGATGCCGGTCGACACGGTGATGTAGACCATGTTCCTGGTCCCCGCCCCGGCGCCCCAGCGCCACTCGCCCATGCCGGCCGCGGTGGCGTCGTTTTCGAGGTAGCAGGGAAGACCGCCGAGACGCTTTGAGAGACCCTCGGATATGGGAAGCTGATGCCACCCGGGAAGGTTGCTGGGATTTAACACGCGCCCCTGGGCCGCGTCCAGCGGACCCGGGCAGGCGATGCCGATGCCGGCCACGTCCCCCGGCCGCGCGAGTGAGCGCAGGAGATCCGCCACCCCATCCAGCACCGCGTCGTCGTGCCCTAGATTCGGGGTGGGCACCCGCTTCTTGTCAAGAAGCTCACCCCGTTCGTTGCCGATCGCCACCTCGACCTTGGTGCCGCCGATGTCCACCGCGTAATAGAGCGGCATCGTACGCCCTGCCTCCCACGTTACACGCGCCGTCTGCCGGGCGTGTGTGATTCCATCTGCCAGCCATTTGTCATCCTACACCTCCCCGGTCCCCGGGCCCGGTGTCGAACCGGGTAAGTAGAGGGGACCGAAGACGGCGGCCGGCCGGGTCCCTTGTGCAGAAACTTGGGGAAGGCTACCATTTGGGCGAGTTGGCGGTTCGCCGAGCGGTGGTGGGACGGGGAAATCTCTCCTGCCGCGCCGGCCTGCCGGAAGTTTCAACGAGCCTTCTCGCGGGTGATGACGCGGACGAGTGCCGGCCATGCACTCCGCTCTTGCGTGCCCCGAACCGAAAGGAGGAGCCTCATGTCGGTGAAGAGTCCCGTACGGATAGAGGATCGCGCCATCGCCACCATCCGCTCCCTGGCCATGGACGCCGTGGAGAAGGCGCAGAGCGGCCACCCCGGCATGCCCATGGGGTCGGCTCCGATGGCGTATGCGGTCTGGAGCCGCTTTCTTCGCTTCGTCCCCGACCAGCCGCGGTGGCCGGGTCGCGACCGCTTCGTGCTGTCGGCCGGACACGGCTCCATGCTGCTGTACGCCCTCTTGCACCTGACCGGTTACGACCTGCCGCTCTCGGAGCTGAAGCGCTTCCGTCAGTGGGGGTCGATGACGCCAGGACATCCCGAGTATGGTCACACCCCGGGCGTGGAGACGACAACCGGACCGCTCGGCCAGGGATTTGGCACGGGCGTCGGAATGGCCATCGCGGAGCGGTGGCTTGCTGCCCGGTACAACCGCGACGGGTTTCCCGTCATCGACTGGCGGATTTTTGGCATCTGCTCGGACGGCGACCTGATGGAAGGCGTGAGCCAGGAGGCGGCCTCCCTGGCCGGTCACTTAAAGCTCGGAAACCTCATCTATCTGTATGACGACAATCACATCTCCATCGAGGGTCCGACCGAAATTACATTTACCGAGGATATGGAACGGCGCTTTGCCGCGCTCGGCTGGCACACGGAGGGCATCGACGACGGCAACGACTTAGATGCCATCGAGAGCGCCATTGCCCGTGCGGTGTCGGATCCACGGCCCTCGCTTATTCGGGTGCGCACCCACATTGCCTACGGCAGTCCGCACGACCAGGACAGCCCGAAGGCGCACGGGAGTCCCCTCGGGGCAGCTGAGGTAAAGGCCACCAAAGAAGCGTATGGCTGGCCGACCGAAGATTTTTACGTGCCCGAGGACGTCCGCGAGCACATGGAGGGCTGCTCCGCCCGCGGCCGGCGGCAGCGCGACGAATGGGAACAGCTCTTCAAGCGGTACCGGGACATGTTCCCCACCGAGGCCGCCGAACTGGATCAGATCTTCGCGGGACCCGGCGCCGTGGATGTTGGCGGACTCTCGCTCCCGGAGTGGCACGAGGGCTCCATCGCCACCCGCAATGCGTCGGGGGAGGTCCTGCTGGCCCTGGCCGACGTGCCGATGCTGCTGGGCGGAAGCGCCGACCTGTCGCCATCCACCGAAACCCGGGTGAAGGGATGGGGCGACTTCCCCACCGACCCCGCCGGCCGCATCTTCCACTTCGGTGTGCGGGAACACGGCATGGGCGCCGCCGTGAATGGCATGTGCCTGACGGGACTCCGCCCGTTCGGAGCGACGTTTCTCATCTTCTCCGACTACATGCGCCCGGCTATCCGCCTGTCTGCCTTGATGGGGATTCCAAGCCTCACGGTGTTCACGCACGACTCCATCGGGCTCGGCGAAGACGGCCCTACCCATCAGCCGGTGAGCCAGCTGGCCGGGCTTCGCGCCATCCCCCGGCTCTACGTCATCCGACCGGCCGACGCCAACGAGACCCGGGTCGCCTGGGAGCTCGCCCTAAAGCACGGCGACGGCCCAAGCGTTCTGGTGCTGACGCGCCAGAAGCTTCCTGTCCTCGACCCGGCCCACTACCCGGTGGAAGAGGCGCGCCGCGGTGCGTACATCCTGGCGGACGCCGATAACGGCGATCCCCGGCTTCTTCTCCTCGCCACCGGCTCGGAGGTGTCGCTGGCGCTTGAAGCGCGGAGCCGTCTTGAGGCCCTCGGGGTCCCCACCCGCGTCGTGAGCATGCCTTGCTGGGAGATCTTTCGGGAGCAGGAGAGCGCCTACCGTAATCGGGTGCTGCCGCCTGCCATCACGGCGCGGATCGCCATTGAGGCGGCAAGTCCGCTCGGCTGGCACGAGTGGGTAGGATTGTCGGGACGGGTCATCGGCCTCGACCATTTCGGCGCCTCGGCGCCGTACCAGGACATCTTCCAGCACTTCGGCTTCACACCGGAACACGTCGTGGAGGTGGCAACGGACCTTCTGGGAGGCATCCAATGAACAACGTCGAGCGTCTGTGGGAACAGGGTCAGAGCATCTGGTTTGACTTTATCCGCCGCGATCTCCTGGAGGACGGCGAGCTACAGCGGCTCATCGACCTCGGGCTTCGCGGCATGACGTCAAACCCCACCATCTTCGAAAAGGCGATTGACGGCTCCGACGACTACGACCAGGCTATCCGGGAGTTCCCCCATCCCGAAGACACGAGTGCGCTCTACGATGCGCTCACCTGGGCCGACATCGGCCTTGCCGCCGATCTCTTCCGTCCCCTGTACGACGCCTCCGGTGGTCAGGACGGATTTGTCAGCATCGAAGTCTCACCCACTCTGGCCCGCGACACCAAGGGAACCGTGGTGGAGGCGCGCCGGATCTGGCGGGCTCTCGCGCGGCCCAACATCATGATCAAGGTGCCGGCAACCGAAGAAGGCATTCCCGCCATCCTCACCCTCATTCAGGAGGGTCTGAACGTCAACGTGACCCTCATCTTCGCCCTCGAGCGCTACCGCCAGGTCATCGACGCCTACTGGGGCGGACTTCAGGCTCGCGCCGACGAGGGCAAGCCGATCGACCGCGTCGCGTCGGTCGCGAGCTTCTTTGTAAGCCGGGTCGACACGCTGGTCGACCACCTGCTCGAAGAGCGCGAGAAGGCGTCGCCCGCCGACCGTGAACGGCTCCGGGCCCTCCACGGCCAGGCGGCCGTGGCCAACGCGCGAGAGGCGTATGCCCTCTTCACCGACTCGATTGCGGACGCGCGCGCCCACGCGCTCATAGAGCGCGGCGCGCAGGTGCAGCGGCCTCTGTGGGCGTCCACCAGCACCAAGAACCCGGCCTACCCGGACCTCCTCTACGTGGACTCCCTCATCGGTCCGCACACCGTCAACACGGTGCCGCCGGCAACCTGGGAAGGCATCCTGGACCACGCGCAGGTAGCCCGCACCGTGGACCGGGATCTGGACCGATCCCGCGAGACGCTGGCCAGCCTGGAGGCGGCCGGCATCTCCATGCGGGCCGTGACACAGCAGCTGGAGGAAGAGGGCGTGAAATCGTTCGCCGACTCTTTCACCACGCTGATGGAGGGCCTGGAGAAAAAGGCACGGGCCGTCTCGTCGCGGCCCTGAGTCGGCATCGGAAGACAGACCGCCCAGCCAGACACTGGGAGAAATGGGAGGAGCATAAATGGCCGACCCGGTCGGGACCACGCGCAGGATAGAGCTGGAAGACGCCGCGCGCACCATCACGCGGGCCCGTGACCTCCTGGTCCGGGAGCATGCCGTAAAGCGGCTGAACGACCGGGACGCGTCGCTCTGGAGTGTGCATCAGGAAGTCCAGCGGCAGATTGAAGACAGCCTCGGCTGGCTTGGGGTGGCCGAGCCGATGGCCGCCGTGTGGCCGGAACTGGTCGAGTTTCGAGACGGTCTCCGGCAAGACGGCTTCACGCACGCGGTCCTGCTCGGGATGGGCGGCTCAAGCCTCATCTCCATCCTCTGGACGAAGACATTTCAACCCGGACCAGAGGCCCTCACCCTGCAGGTGCTCGACTCCACCGATCCGGAAGTGGTCCTGCATCTCGGGGAGCAGCTCCCGCTGGGCCGCACCCTCTTTATGGTTGCCTCGAAGTCCGGTACCACGACCGAGCCGAATGCCTTTCACCGTTACTACTGGAAGCTCATGGAGGACGCCGGGCAGGACCCTCGATCGTCATTTGTGGCCATCACCGACCCCGGCACCTCGCTGGCGGCGGAGGCCGACCGGGGCGGCTGGCGGCACGTTTTCCTGAATCCGCCCGACATTGGCGGGCGTTACTCGGCCCTGTCGCTGTTCGGACTTCTGCCGGCGTGTCTGATGGACCTGGACGGGCCCGCCATTCTTGCGGCGGCCCGGGCCATGCGGGAGGATCTGCGCCAGGACGGCGCCGAGAATCCTGCCCTGGAACTGGGAGCCATCCTGGGCGGCGCCGTCCAGGGCGGACGCGACAAGGTGACGCTTCTGTGCACGCCGCGTCTTTCGGCGTTTGCCACCTGGCTCGAGCAGCTGCTGGCCGAGTCGACCGGAAAGTCCGGAACCGGCATCGTGCCGGTCGCCGAGTCGTCCACGGCCGCCCCTTCCGTGTATGGACAGGACCGCCTCCTGGTGCGCATCCGCCTCGCAGACGAACCGGACGACGGCTCGAGCTTCATGGAGGCGCTCCGCGGCCACCCACGGGTGGAGTTCAGCCTCGGGTCGGTCACCGATCTGGGCGCCGAGTTTCTTCGCTGGGAGGCCGCCACCGCTCTCGCCGGCCGGGTGCTCGGCATCAACCCGTTTGACCAGCCGAACGTGCAGGAAAGCAAGGACAACACCCGCGACATGCTGAAAGTGGTGGAGGACGAAGGGCGGCTCCCCGACGTCGAGGGCGCGCCTGGCCTTCACGCCACATCGCCCGCGCTCGGGCCCCTGCTCTCCGGATGGCTGTCCGGCATCGAGCCAGGTTCATATGTGGCCATCATGGCGTATCTGCCCTACGGGCCGTCGGTCGATGAAGGGCTCCATGCCCTGCAGCTTCTCTTGCGCGACCGGCTGCGGGTGGCAGTGACGAGCGGGTACGGTCCGCGTTTCTTGCATTCCACCGGCCAGATGCATAAGGGCGGCCCGGCCAGCGGGCGCTATCTGCAGCTCACGGCCGCCGCCGAGCGGATGAAGGGACTGCCGGTGCCCGGGTCTCCGTACACCTTCAACACCCTCATCCAGGCGCAGGCGGCCGGTGACTTGAAGGCGCTGGTGGGACGCGGGCGTCCGGTGATGACGGTGAATTTGGGCGGCAATCCGGGTGCGGGACTGGAACTCGTCCTAAACGCGCTTCGCGACGTGCTGCCGGGCTGAGGCGCTTCGGGTCAACACTTGGGTATAGGAGGAGCGCCATGAGCACGGCTAAGAATCCGCTTCGGGAGGGCCTCACGCACGTGGCCACCGTGTCGCCGTTCGTGCTGGTCATCTTCGGTGCAGGCGGGGACCTCACGCGCCGGAAGCTCATTCCGGCCATCTACAATCTGATGCTGGACGGGCTCCTGCCCCGGGAGATGGCGATCGTCGGCTTCTCGCGGGGAGACGATACGGACGAGACGTTCCGCACGATGGCCCACGACGCCATTGAGGAATTCTCCCGGCGGCCGCTGGAAAAAGACGTGTGGAACACGCTTTTGCCCATGCTCCATTTTGTGGCGGCCGATTTCGACGATCCCGCGGCCTACAAGAAGCTTTCGGCCCTCCTTACCAAGCTTGACCGGGAAGCGGGCACTGGCGGCAACCGCCTCTTCTACTGCGCCACGCCGCCCTCTCAGTATCCCGTGATTGCGAGCCAGCTCGGCGCCGCCGGTCTGAACCATGCGGCCCGCGATGAGAGCTTTGTGCGCCTGGTGGTGGAAAAGCCGTTCGGGCACGACACCGACAGCGCGGTCGCGTTAAACCGCGACCTGCACGACGTCTTTGAAGAGCGGCAGATTTACCGTCTCGACCACTACCTCGGCAAGGAGACCGTGCAGAACATCCTGGTGTTTCGCTTCGCCAACGGCATTTTCGAGCCGGTCTGGAACCGGCAGTACATCGATCATGTCCAGATCACGGTGGCGGAGTCGATCGGTGTGGGCACCCGGGGCGGGTACTACGACCACGCCGGCGCAGCCCGCGACATGCTCCAGAACCATTTGATGCAGCTTCTGGCCCTGGTGGCGATGGAGCCGCCGGTGGCGTTTTCGGCCGACGCGGTACGGGATGAGAAGGTAAAGGTGCTGAAGGCCATCCATCCCTTTACGACCCGCGAGGCGGTGGCCCAGAGCGTGCGCGGCCAGTATGAGGCGGGACTGGTGGACGAAAAGGACGTCCCCGGTTATCTCGACGAGGTGGACGTGGCCGCCGACTCCCGCACCGAAACGTTCGTGGCTGCCCGGTTTCTGGTCGACAACTGGCGCTGGGCCGGGGTGCCCTTCTACCTTCGGACGGGCAAGCGCCTGGCCA
>JAJZYZ010000083.1 GCA_021797815.1 Bacillota bacterium | reverse complement strand
GCAGTTCGCCGAATTCTTGACAAAGCATGGGGCGGCGGTCAGGGAGCCTTCGTACCTCCCTCTTCGCTACACGACTGGCGCGCTCACCTCGAAGCCCTGGTGCCCTGTGTGGAACATCAAGGCGCACGCTACCTGGCGGCAGCCCTCGCTCAGTATGCGCTTGCCGGCGTGGCATATGTGTTGGACGTCTGGGAGACAGGAGATCTTGAGCGAGCCCGGTCCGTGGCGCTCCAGCTATATAACGCTGCGGACACTCTTATCCAGCAAGCGGCACCGCCCCACATGTACGTGCCCAACATTGATGCCCAACTTCCGGTGGAGTTCCTGGTGAACGGCATTTATGCGGCACTGGATCACCCGCTGACGGCCACGGACTTGCGAAGTACGGCCGAGGCGGACGGTGAGCGCTTCCTGAAATTCGTCACTGGTGAAGTTCCCTGGAATAAGTAAGTCAACCGCGGGCCGGCCCCGGGCCTAATGCAACAAGACTGCGCCAGCCTCACTCTAATGACCGTAGTAGCCCAATGGAGCGGCCCGCGGACAGTTGGTGGCTCACACAATTGCACTTATCGTGTGGTCGACGGCGGGCGAGACTAACCTCGCTGCATGGACTATCCGGTGGAGTACACCCCGAGATGGCGAGGACTCCGATGGCTTCAGCTCCGGTAATCCGGGGTCATGTCGTGAGGGGTCCGCCTCGAGTCGTAGAATGGACCCGTTCGTCGAAGCGCGGGACCACGCGTCTTGCATTACTGAACCAGCCCACCAACGTGACTGAGTCGGTCTGGGGGCGAACCCACGGGAATGGTGTGGAAGCCCGGCACCGCCGGCACACCCCTCGATGCCTTCATGGCCTTCATTCCTTGAGCAGGAATCACTCCTGGTCCGGGTCTCGTCAGCAGGAGTCCCAGGCGTCTGCCCGCCCCGCCGCCGGTTGGAGTGAGGACGGCCGGGGTGTGTGCCCGGAAGGCGTGGCGGCCCCCATCGGCGAATTGGTCCGCATGACCACGCCGGCTGGAGTTTTCTTTGACCTTGACGACACCATCGTGGCCTTTGAAGCGGTGGCAGATGATAGTTGGAACCGCGCGATCGCCAAGAACGCCGGGCGGCTTGGCGCTCTCGCGCCCGAGGCGGTGTTCCGGGCGCTTCGAGCGTCCGCGCGGGAGTATTGGAGCGACCCAGACCGGCATCGCCGCGGCCGCCTCGACCTCAATGGTGCCCGGCGTCAGATTGTCTTCGCCGGACTCTCGGCTCTCGGAGTGTCAGACCCCCTGCTGGTGGAGTGCCTGTCCGCCGACTACGACAGTATCCGGAACGCGGCCGTGCACGTGTTTCCCGGCGCCTTAGAGGTTTTGCAGGCCTTCCGGGCCGAGGGACGCGCGCTGGCCCTCATCACGAATGGGACCAAGGCATCGCAGCGGGCCAAGATCGACCGTTTCGATTTGGGCCGCCTGTTTGACCTCATCTTGGTGGAGGAAGAGTTTGGGGTGGGAAAGCCAGACCCCGCCGTCTACCGTCATGCGCTCCAGTCGCTCGCGCTAGATCCTGCCAGCACCGTCATGGTGGGCGACAACTGGGCGTGGGACATCGTCGGGGCGGCCCGTGTCGGCATCGCGCCCGTGTGGGTGAACCGCGAGCAGAGGCCACGGCCCGCCGGGGACACAATCCCGGGCGTTCGCGAAGTCCGGTCGGTCGCGGAGCTCCCTGCCCTGCTGGGCAGGGCGGATCGCTAACCGCCGGACACTTTGAAGGCACGACCGGAACGCTATGGAGGATACACCCCCGACTTGGATGACTCGGCACAGGAACGTGACCGGGATTTGCCGGAGAGAGCGCATCACCTCAGGAACGCCCTGGTCACCACACGAGACGGACACCGCCGTGACCGTGCGGATGGCGTGTAGCCGCGGCCCTGTCTAGCGGGTGACGCATTCTGATTACCCTCACGCGCGACGCGCTCCTTTAATCAGCCATCAGGGGCCCACGAGGGCCGTGTCACCATGCCGTTCGCTCGAACCCGGGCTCCGTAACCCGCCAGAGCCCTTGAGAGAGCCGGGACATAAGGCTTAAGGCGCCGCCACCATCACGAGCGGACGGCCCCTTCCTCGCTGCCCGTACCCCACAGGCTCGGGCGGGTCGGCAGCATAAACCAGAGAACCGAAGCCGCCATGCCCGTTGTGGCGGCTATCAGCACGACGTGCACACCGGCCGTCCACGCGAGTCCCGCCGCCAGCAGAGCGCCGAGCGGCCTCATGCCGGTGTTGGCCATATGAAACGCCGAGGAGACTCGCGCGCGAATAGCGTCGGGGACCTCGCTGGCAAGAAACGTGGCCCGCGGCACCTCCACCAGCATGGATCCCGCCCCGGCCAGTCCCTCGGCTAAAAACAGCATCCCCACAACCACCGCGTGGGGACCGGCGGCAAAAGGCACCACCAGGAGGGGAAAGGTCTGTACCATGGTTCCCCACACCAGGCTCGGCCAGAGACCAATGCGGCGGCCGATGGCCGCGCTCAGCGCGGACCCGAGGAGAGCCAGGACGGAGCTCGGACCCAGAATGAGGCCCCATTGACCCGGGGTCAGATGCAGATACCGCGTGCCGAAAAGCACGTAAAGAGCCATGAAGGACGCGCGGAAGAGGCCCTGGGTGAGGTCAACCGCCAGCATCTTCGACAGGACGGGTGACGTCCGAATGTGCGCAAGACCACCCAGGACGTTGTGGGGACCTGTCGGCGCGGCTGCGGCCTCTTTAGGATCAATCGACCACAGTGACACGGCGGAGGCCACGAAGGTGAAGGCATCCGCCAGGAGCGCCACCGGGGCGGTGAGCACGGCGATGAGCCATCCCGCAAGCGCCGGCCCCAAAAGATAGCCGCCAGCCCGCGCCTGCGACAGGAGCCGGCTTGCCGCCGCATACTGCGCGCCCGGAACCACCGCCACGAAGATGGCGCTCTGGGCCGCATTGAAGAGGACCGAAAAGATGCCAAAGGCGAACCACAGGGAGAGCAGGAGAGGAAGAGACAGGAGTCCCGCCAGGAATGCTGCCGGGATGAGGGCCAGCAGTCCCGCCCGGACCAGGTCCGCCAGGATCATGACCTGACGCCGTCGTCCGCGACGATCGACCACTGCGCCGATGGGCAGGGCGAACAGCAAAGCCGGTACCGACCCCACGGCAGTCAGGAGTGCCATCGGGATGGGTCCGACCTTCAGCACCAGCACCGCCGTGAGGGGAAAGGCGAGGAGGCTTATCTGACCGCCCAACAGCGACAGCGAACGGCCGGTCCAGTACCGGCGAAACGTGCGCTCCTGCAGGAGCGGCGGCAGGGCCGGGAGCCGGAATCGCATGACGCACGTCCTTTGCCGAATCACGGAAATGGGAGAGACGTTGAAAAGGTGGGAGCGGGTGCATCGTAACCGGTGGCTGTCCGAAAAAGTAGACTGGTTGTTTGCCGTCACATATAATCAGGATTGAGAGGCGGGGCACGACCGCTTGCCGTAATTACCCGGCATATAGCACGGATGTTCCTGTCTCTGCCGCCGCGGAGTCAGGTTTTCTTTTTTGTGGCGCGCAACATCCGGAAGTCAGGCCGGCGGGGCGGCGAGGCTGGATCCTTGTGGGGTCTGTGCCTGCTGGCAAAAAAGTCCATGGATTTGGGAACCGCTGCCACCCTGTGTATAACAAAAGGAAAACCGAGAGGAGAGACGAGGCTGGACACCGAGGCTGTCCTGCGCATCTTCTTTCAAAGTAGCCAGGCCGTCGTTCAGGAGAGACGGCTTGAAGGGAAGCTCCATCTCATCGCGAGAGCCGTGGTGCAGGCCGGACTGTTCCGGCGTGCCGTCGTCCAGTTGTACGGCTGGACGTACGGCGAGAAAGTATTTGGGTCGGCCGGCATCTCCGCGGAAGAGCAGGAATGGCTCGCGACCCACGACGTCATCGACCCCGCCCTGTACGCCCGTGTGGTCCGGTACGCCGTGGCCCTGGGCGGCCCAGTTTATTTTGTTCCTCACGATCTGCTGGAACGTGTGCTGCCGGATGCGGACGACTTCCTGCTGCGGGGAGCGTCGACGGCGCTCGGACCGGACCGCTGGCATTCCGAGGACATGCTCTACTGCCGGCTGCAGTCGTCGGACGGCGTCGAGATGGGCAACATCACGGCCGACGAGCCCTTTGACGGCCGGATTCCCGGCCCCCACACCGCCGAGTTGCTGGCCCCGTTCGTGGCCCTGGCCTCGGCCGTGCTGGAGCAGGAGCTGGCCCGCCGCCGGGACGCCCTGACCGGGTGCTTCAACGGTGCCTGCTGCCGGGATGAGATCGGGCGTCGTCTGCAGGACGGACGCCGCTTTGCGCTCGCGTTCGTCGACATGGACCAGCTGAAGTACGTCAACGACCATGAGGGCCATGCCGCCGGCGATCGGGAGATTCAGCGGGTCGCGGGACTGCTCCGTCAGGCGGCGTCACAGGTGGACGGGTCGGTGAGCCGTCTGCACGGGGACGAGTTTGTGGTCATGTTCTGGAGCGACCGCGACGAGACGGGTGTGCGGGACCATCTTGAGCACGACTGGCGGCTCGGCGGTGCCGATGCGAGCTTCGGCGTGACCCTGAGCCAGCCCGGCGACGACATCGAAGCGATCCTGCGCCGCGCTGAACTCCTGATGTACGAAGACAAAGTTCGCCGCCGGTCGATGGCCGGGACACGGGGCCCGGACTTCCACTGAGTCAGGCCGGCAGGATTCGGACTTCGTCCACATCGCCCACCGGCCGGTAGCCAATACGCTGGTAGAGGGCGTTTGAGGTTTCATTGGCGAGATCCGTATAGAGAAAACACCGACTGCGCCCTCCATCCAGGAGCGTTTGCGACATGCCGGCGACGAGGGCGGCCGCGTATCCGCGGCGCCGGAATACCGGGGGGGTGTACACGGGTCCCACGCGAATTCCGGTCGGCGTGAGACCGGAACAGCCCGCGAGACACACGGGCTCCGGGTCCTCCCACAGGTAGAACGCGGAACCCGGCGTCGAGAGGCGCCGACTCACGGCCGTGGCAGAGGACTCGGGCATCTTCACGGTGCTCTCTTCCTGGAAGGCGGTAAACAGGGTCTCCAGGACGTCGCGGTCGCGGGCGTCGGCGCGCCGCATGTGCCCGGAGACGGGGGCCGGAGGCATCACCTGGGTGATCTGGTAGATGCGCTCGGCACGCAGGAGCTCGCTCCGTTGGCCGGAGCGGCGCTCCCAGTGGCGAAGAAACGCCCGCACGACCGCCGTCGGTCCGGTGGCCCCGGGCAGGACCGGAAAGATATCGAACACATCGGCGGCCAGCGCGGCCATCGCCGTGTCAGCGGCGGTGGCCGGATCGATAGTCGACAGGACGAGCCCGAAGGGCGGGGTGCGAAGGGCCACCATCACCGGGCGTCCTTCCTGTTCGAGGCTTGCGAGATAGGCTGGGCCGGGGTACGCGTCCGGGTTTACGGTCAGCGTGTGACCGAGCCCGAGGAGCAGGTTGTTCATCGCCTCCTCGCGCAAGAGAAACGCCGCCGTTTCTTCGAGAAAGGTTTCCCGGGTGTAGTGGCGAACCTCCATGCGAATTCGATCCCTCCTGCCTGCTTTTGACGAGAATATTAAACGAAGACGCGAGACGACTCGGGGACCGGGCCGCCGGGACGGCCCGGTCGAGACGGCCGCCAGGCCGCTGACCGCTCTACAAACGAAGGGATGTGCCGGGGTGTTCCTGACCGTAGGGACCGTAAAG
Source organism: Bacillota bacterium (assembly GCA_021797815.1). Taxonomy (GTDB): domain Bacteria; phylum Bacillota; class Sulfobacillia; order Sulfobacillales; family JAIMBI01; genus JAKATP01. The sequence goes on along the minus strand of JAJZYZ010000083.1, from coordinate 2,225 downwards.
GGCCTCTTCCGGTTCCGATCCGACGACCGTCGTCACTTCTCCGCCTATGAGGCATCGCTCGCCGGCAGCGCCGTTTATACGACCGCGTACAACGCAGCCTCCGGGACCCTCCTGGCCGGGGTGAACAACGAGTTTTACGGGCCCACGCTCCGGCGCTCGCAGGATCTGGGCGAGACATGGGACAACGGCGGCGCCGGCCTCGAGTACGCGCCCGATGACGAGGAGAAAGTGACGCGGGTGTGGTCGATCCGGCCCGTAACCGCTGACCTCATCTACGCCGGCGTGGAGGCGAGCGGCCTCTTTGTCTCCGAGGACGGGGGCGACAATTGGGCAGAGGTGAAGAGTCTGCGCGCTCACCCGACCCATCCGAGCTGGTTTCCCGGATTTGGCGGCAAGTGCCTGCACACCATCGTGCCGGATCCTTTCCAGGCTGACCGCCTCTACATCGCGTGCTCGACCGGGGGCTGCTACCGAAGCGACGACCAAGGGCAAAGCTGGAGTCCCGCCAACCAGGGAGTGCGGGCCGACTTCATGCCCGACGATCAGCGCTACCCGGTGTCGGGACAGTGCGTCCACCGCATCGCGGTGACCCCCGCCCGCGCCGACCGGATGTGGCTCCAGAACCACGGCGGCGTGTATCGCTCAGACGACGGGGGCCAGCACTGGATCTCGGTCGGCGACTCGCTCCCCGATGACTTCGGCTTTGGCGTCGTGGCCGACCCGCATGACGCCGACCGCGCGTTTGTGATTCCGCTTAAAAGCTCGGACGCCATGCCGCGCTGGGCCCCGGAAAATGTGCTGCGGGTGTTTGCCACACGCGACGGCGGGCAGAGCTGGACCGGCCTCGGCGACGGGCTTCCGGACGGCTTCTACGCAGGGGTGCTGCGCGACGCCTTCACGCATGATGGCGAAGACGAGCTCGGCCTTTATTTCGGCACCACATCCGGCGAGGTTTACGCGTCGGCTGACGGGGGACTCCACTGGGTGGAGGTGGCCCGGCACCTACCGCGTGTGCTGTCGGTGGTGGCGAGCGACGCTTAGTCCTGGCAGGGTCACGCATCTTGGGTGCCCGGATCGGTCGGGCCGCATGCGTTGAGGGAGGCCGGAGGAGATGGCGGAGGAAAAAGTGGCGCGTCGGCCGTTTTCGGCTCGGGAAATGGCGCGCTACCAGCGCCAGCTGGTGCTGCCGGAGGTAGGCATCGAGGGCCAGCAGCGGCTTCGCGACAGCGGCGTGCTCGTAATTGGAGCCGGCGCTCTGGGTTCGGCCGCGGCCACCTATCTGGCCGCGGCCGGCGTGGGCCGGATAGGGCTTCTGGACGGTGACCGGGTAGACGCCACCAACCTGCACCGCCAGATCCTGCACGCCCACAAAGACGTGGGCCGGCCGAAGGCCGAGTCGGGGGCGGAGCGTCTCATGGCCCTGAACCCCGAGATCACCGTGGAGGAGCACCGCGAGTTTCTGAGCCGCGAGAATGCGCTGGAGCTCTTTTCCGGCTACGACCTCATCGTCAACGGGAGCGACAACTTTCCGACCCGCTACCTGGTGAACGACGCCGCCGTCTTCCTGAAGAAGCCCTGGGTGGACGCGGCCATCCTCCGATTCGAGGGACAGCTGGCCGTCTTTACCCCCGGCCGCGGCTGCTACCGATGTCTCTTTCCGAGTCCGCCGCCGCCCGGGACGGTGCCCAGCTGCGCCGAGGCCGGGATTCTGGGAGCGGTGGCCGGGGTTCTGGGCAGCATGCAGGCGGTCGAGGCCCTGAAGATTCTCATCGGGCTGCAGGATGACGGGCCGGCACGCCTGCTCCTGTACGACGCGCTCCGCTCCACCTGGCACGCGGTGCCGTTCCGGAACGATCCCCGCTGCCCGGTGTCGGGCACCAATCCGACGATTACCGAGCTTCCGGATTACGAGGGATTCTGCGGTGTGCCGCTTCCAACCACCGAGACGCCGAGCGATGCCGCGGCCGTGTTCGAGCTCACCGGTGAGGAGGCGGCAAGGCGCCTGCAGGCGGGGGAGATCCGGGTCGTGGACGTGCGCACGGCCGAGGAGTATGCCCGCGGTCATCTGCCCGGGGCGGCGCTCACTGCGCTGGAGGCGCTTGACGCCGTCGGCGCGGGGCCGCCCGTGCTGACAGTATGCGCCGTCGGCGTGCGCAGCCAGTACGCCGCCCAGTACCTTCGGGCGCATGGGATTGACGCATGGAGCCTTGCGGGCGGCACGGCGG
>JAJZYZ010000025.1 GCA_021797815.1 Bacillota bacterium | reverse complement strand
CGGCCCCAAGCAGCAACCGGAAGCGGCGCACGAATGACACGGCCCGAAGGCCCGACCCATCCGCGCGATCGGGAGTTAGAGTCCCCCCGCCCATACCCACCTGGAATACCTCAGCGTTTGGCTCCCCCACACCTCAAGCTCGTCGTGGGAACTCTTCTGCACTCCCCACATAGGCCTGCAGAGGCTCCGGAATCCGGAAGCGATCGGGGCCAAGCTGGTGATTCTCCCACAATGCGGCCACGGTCCTTCCAACCGCCAGGGCGCTTCCATTTAGCGTATGGAGATATTCCGTCGCGCCGCGGGGTTCGCGGCGAAAGCGCATGCCGGCCCGGCGGGCCTGAAAGTCTCCAAACCAGCTGACCGAGCTTATCTCCACGTAGCGTCCGTAGCTCGGCATCCAAACTTCGAGGTCATAGCCCTTCCGATGCTGGAATCCCAGGTCGCCGGCGCAATGTTCCATGATGCGGTATGGCAGCTGGAGGAGGTCGAGAATGCGGGCGGCGTTTGCCGTCATCCGCTGAAGCTCGTCCCGTGCATCCTCCGGCCGTGTAAGCGACACCAGTTCCACCTTGTCGAACTGATGCTGGCGGATAAGGCCGCGGGTGTCCCGGCCCGCGGCCCCGGCCTCGGAGCGGAAGCAGGCCGTATAGGCGCAGTATCGGAGGGGAAGCTCGGCCGGATCCAAGATCTCCCCTGCCCGAAAGTTGGTCAGCGGCACCTCGGCCGTGGGAATCAGATAGAGCGGACCGGGGTCAACCCGAAACACATCCTCAACGAACTTCGGAAACTGACCCGTTCCTACCATCGCCTCGGTGCGCACGAGAAACGGCGGTGCCATCTCCTGGTAGCCTTCCCGGCCGGCCTCGTGCAGCATCAGGTTGATGAGGCCGCGCGACAGCGTCGCACCAAAGCCGGTCAGCATGGAAAAGCGCGTACCGGATAACTTGTGGGCCCGCTCAAAATCCACGAGGCCCAGCGCGGGGCCGAAATCCCAGTGGGGGACGAGCTCGGCGGAGTCTCCCCGTGGCTCTCCCGCGATGAGAACCGGTATATTGTCGGCCTCCCCGACACCTTCGGGTACATCTTCGTCCGGCACATTCGGAAGCTCCAGCAGGAGCCGTGAGAGCTCGGACTCCACCGTCGCGAGCTTGCGCTCCCCGTCGGTGAGCCGGCGGCCGAGCGCCGCCGTAGAGGCGATGACGGCCGATGCATCCTCACCTAGCTTTTTGAGCCGCGCGACTTCTTCCGAGGTCCGATTCCGATCCGCCCGGAGCGCCTCGACCTCCTGCAGCAATCGCCGCCGCTCCGCGTCGTGTGCCAGCACCTCATCGAGCGGCGGGTCCACGTGTTTTTTCCGAAAGCCTTCCCGGGCCTCGTCCACGTGCTCCCGCAGCCACCGCATATCCAACATCGCGCACACCCTCTCGCACAAAAAAACCGCCCCCGAAGGGACGGGCATATACCCGTGGTGCCACCCTGTCGCACACTCATATCCGCCTTATCGGGCGGTCCCGCCAGACTCCTCGCCTGGACGCTCCGGGGTGGACAGGATCCCTTCCCGGTCCGGCTCACACCTACCGCCGGCTCTCTTGTCGCGGGATTCGGACCCGGCCCCTTCTTCGCGTGATATTAGCCGGAATGCTAGAAAATCGGGCCCCGAAAGTCAAGCGCGCTCCGTTCCCCTTCCCTCACCGAACACTTAATATGCACCCCGAGGAGGTGTGTCATGATCCCCGTGGTCGTCCGTTACACGTCTCGCCCCGGGCATGAGGCGGATTTGGAGCAGATGTGCCGGCGCCACTGGAACACCTTGCACCGTGAGCACCTGACGACCGACCGTCCGGCGATCCTGCTGCGGGTTGACGGGGCGCCGGGAGTGTTCCTGGAACTGTTTGAGTGGGTGTCGACGGAGGCCATTCGAAGCGCCCATGGCCACCCGGCCGTCCGGGAGCTCTGGGATGCCATGGAGTCGGTGGGGACGGTCGAACCCTGGGACGGGGCCTACCTGGACCTCGAGTGAAGATGCGGCCCGGTGGCCAGTAGCCGGAAGGCGGGGCGCGGGCATTGGGGCGCTCCGGCGTTCACGTCCACGAACGACGCCCGGTGTGCCGGGCAGGCTCACAAAGAACGGCCCCTACCGGCATCTCCAGGGGAGCTGCGGCTCTCTGCGGAACCGGTGCTTTACCCCCGGAGGCGTTCACACTCACGCGCGTTGGAGAAGGGGCACACTCCCTTCCTTCATCCGTCTCGTCGCGCTCCCGGTCACGTACGCTGCAGCAGCAGCACCCCGACGCGGGCCGGCCCATGCACGCCAATAACGGGCTGCCCCTCGATGTCGCCCGTGCTGCTGGGGCCCGTAATCAGCTTGACTTCCGGTGGAATGCCTCCGGGCTCGTTCTGGAGCCGACCGAGGCCCTCTCCCAGCGTCGCGAAGATGTCGTCCGTATGGAGGAGGATGAGGTGGGCAGGCGGCAGGAGACTTGGCCAGGTCCCATGGTCGCGATCGCCATAGACGGCCACACTCCCGGTATGGGCCACGGCCCAGGCACCAGTCGAAACGCCGAGGGCGGCACGGGCAGCCGCCGCCTTTAGGGCGGTACGCTCCCATCGGTGTCCGTCAGCATCGACGGGACCTTCCGCGCCCGCCCGCACCAGGATCGGCTCATATCCGAAGCCTCGGAACCACTCCGGCATTTCGGGGATGGGAAACCCGGGTTCTTCGAAGATAAGCACGGGGCCGGCGTCCGGGCAGAGATTCGAAAGTACCTCCCGAAGCGCCGTGCGAATGTCGGTTCCGCGCCCATCCCGAACCGTTCCGGTGAGACTAGTCCAGCGGGCGCTGAATTCATCGACAAGCGGGCTCTCAGTCATGCCGTCCCTCCTCCCGGCGTTCCCACCACTCGCCGAAGGTTTCCCGTGCCACCGGCGGCATGTCGCGGGTCTTGGTCCAGCCGCCGAGAAGGCCCGGACCTCCCGTCAGGCGGCCGCGCCGTTCATAGAGGCGCTGGCCGAGGCGTGCGAGGCGGATGGATCGCCGGTAGCCGCCGGGACTTTCCCACCACCGCGCCCAGGTGCGGTAGGTGAGAGACATGCCGGTCGGCTTCAACCCTTCGCGGACGGCCTGTTCGCGAAGGGCCACGAAGTGGTGTGGCAGGTCGATGTCCATCGGACAGGCTTCCACACAAGCGTGACAGAGGGTGCACAGGGACTCCGGCAGATCGTGCGCCTGCCGGAGGGACGAGAGAAGCGGAGTGAGCGCCGAGCCGATCGGCCCCCCGTAAACCGACCCGTAGGCGTGGCCCCCCACCTGCCTGAATACGGGGCACACGTTGTAGCAGGCACCGCAGCGGATGCAGGTCAGCACCTCTTCGAACGGCGTCTCACGGATCTTCGAGCGTCCGTTGTCCACAAACAGCACATGAAACTCCTCGGGGCCCTCAATCTGGCCCGGCTGTCGCGGTCCCGAAATCATGGTCGTGTAGGACGAGAGCCGCCGTCCGACGCCGTTCATGGCGGGAATGGGCAGAAGATCGACGAGGTCGTCGAACGATTCGACCACCTTCTCGATGCCGACGATCGCCACGTGCACATCAGGCAGGGTCGTGACCATGTCGGCATTGCCTTCGTTGGTAATCAGAATCAGGGTGCCGGTCTCGGCCACAAGAAAGTTTCCCCCCGTCACCCCGATGTCGGCCGAGAGGAAGTCAGCCCGCAGCTCACGACGGGCAAACGCGGTCAGCACGTCGAGGTCGTCGCTCGCGGGCGCCTCGACTCCAAACGCAGCCGCGGCGTTCAAAAAAACGTCTTTGACCTGCGAGCGATTCCGGTGAATGGCAGGCGCGAGAATGTGGGACGGCTGCTCTCCGGCCAGCTGGATGATGTACTCACCCAGATCCGTCTCCCGCACCTCGATTCCGGCCTCGCCGAGCCTCCGGTTCAGCTGCAGCTCCTCGGTCACCATGGATTTCGATTTGACAACCCGGGTGGCGCCTCGACGGCGCGCAATCTCGAGAAGATACGCGGAAGCCTCCTCTCCATTTCGCACCCGGGCCGCCCGGCCGCCCCGTGCCTCGACCGCCGCCATCGCTCGGTCCAAAAGTCCCGGGTTGCGCACGGCCTCGCGTCGGCGGTCCCGCGCCCGAAGGCGGCGGACTTCGGCCTCCGGGTCGCCCTCATAGGCCCGGACGCGCCCTTCCGCCATCCGGGGCAGCACCCGCTCAAGGGTGCGGCGAAGCTCGCCGTCCTGCAGCGCCCGATACCGCCGCGTGGGCCAGGGCTCGCGCTCTTCTGACACCTGGGGGGCGGTACTCATAGCTGTCCCTCTCCCCGGCGCCCAAAGGCGCCAGCCTCCCTTAACCGATCGGCCGTGAGCGGCCCCGTATCGGCCAGGTCAACAACATCGGCCAGGTGCAGCACGGGAGTGTTCCGTCCCGTACGTGAGGCCCGCCCTCCCATGTGGAGAAGACAGCCCCAGTCCGACCCCACAAGAGCCGTCGCGCCATCTTTCTCGGCCTCGTAGAATCGGGCCAGCTTGGCCTCGGCCATGGCTGTCGACACCTCCGGCTCGGCCATCGAGTACGTCCCCCCGAATCCGCAGCATTGGTCCTGGTCGCGCAGGGCGCGGGGATCCGCTCCGCTCGTCCGCAGGACCTCCAGAGGTTCTTCACGGAGGCCCAGCATGCGGCGCATGTGGCAGCCGGTGTGAAACACGACCGGCACGGGATCGCCGGTGGCCGCGGCCGGCCCCGGATGGTCCCGGAGCCATTCCGACATGTCTGACACGGCGGCCTTTAGACGGAGATAGCGGGGATCGTCACCCACGAGCTCGGGATAAATCTCTTTCACCATGGCGGCACATGAACCTGACAGGGCCAGGATCGGCGCCTCGGCGTCGTCTGCCGCGAAGGTTTCGACAAAGTGGCGCGCGAGCGCCGTGGCCTCGTCGCGGTAGCCGGCATTGTAGGCAAACTGGCCGCAGCAGGTCTGGCCTTCCGGTACGCTCACCGCCGCTCCCCGCCGTTCCATGACGCGTACGGCGGCCTTGGCGGTTTCAGGCTGGAAAATATCGATGAGGCAGGTGACAAACAGACGGACGCGCACGACACCACCTCGATGGCCCCAGTCTACGGTATCCAGGCAGGCCTGTCCGCCCGGCTTTCCGGGTCCGAGCGGTATAATGAGATGTTCGCACTCTGTTTCTCCGAGAGGAGCCTCCATGGCCGACATCGGGCGCGTCCTGCCGGTCGATATTGAGCTGGAAATGCGGCGGTCTTACATCGACTACGCCATGAGCGTCATCGTCACGCGGGCTCTGCCCGACGTGCGTGACGGCCTGAAGCCTGTCCACCGCCGGATTCTCTACGCGATGCACGATCTCAACAACACCCCCTCGCAGCCGTACAAGAAGTCGGCACGGGTGGTCGGAGAGGTGCTGGGGCGTTACCACCCCCACGGCGAGACCGCCGTTTACGACTCGATGGTGCGGATGGCACAGGACTTCTCACTCCGCTACCCGCTGGTGGACGGCCACGGCAATTTCGGATCCCAGGACGGTGACCCGCCGGCCGCCATGCGCTACACCGAAGTGCGCCTGTCGCACGTCGCGATGGAGATGGTTGCCGACATCGAGAAAGACACCGTGCAGTTCAATCCCAATTTTGACGAGGACACCACCGAACCCGAAATTATGCCCGCCCGCATCCCCAATCTGCTGGTGAACGGAGCGGCCGGCATCGCGGTGGCCATGGCTACCAACATCCCCCCGCACAACCTGAACGAGGTGGCCGACGCCCTCATTCATTTGGTTGACCATCCGGACGCAAGCGTGGACGCGTTGATGCGCAGGATACCGGGTCCGGACTTCCCCACCGGCGGATTCGTGATGGGGCAGGAAGGCATCCGTCAGGCTTATACGAGCGGTCGCGGCATCATCACGCTGCGCGGCGTGGCGGAGGCGGAAGAGACGCCGGCGGGGCGGCTTCGCATCGTCATCACGGATGTGCCCTATCAGGTCAACAAGGCCCGTATGGTCGAACGCATCGCGGAACTGGTGCATGAACACCGCATCGAAGGCGTTTCGGACCTGCGCGATGAGTCGGACCGCCACGGCATCCGTGTGGTGCTGGATCTTCGGCGCGACGCCAAGCCGAAAGTTATTCTGAACCAGCTTTACAAGTACACCGCCCTCCAGCAGACGTTCGGCATCATCATGCTGGCCCTGGTCGGCGGGCGGCCGATGGTGCTCTCGCTTGGCGAGGCGCTCCAGTACTACATTGATCACCGCAAGGACGTCATTGTCCGCCGCACGCGCTATGAACTCGGCCGTGCCGAGGCCCGGGCTCACATCCTGGAGGGGCTGCGGATTGCGCTGAATCACCTGGACGCGGTGATTGCGCTGATTCGCGGGTCGGCCGACGCCGAAGCCGCACGCAACGGGCTCATGAGCCATTTCGGCCTCTCAGAGAAACAGGCACAGGCCATTCTCGATATGCGCCTTCAGCGTCTCACCGCGCTTGAACGCGACAAGATCGAGGCGGAGTACCAGGAACTCGTGGCCGAAATCGCCCGCCTGCAGGCGATTCTCGCTGATGAGAAGCTTGTCCTCGCCCTCATCAAGGACGATCTGGCCGACGTGAAGAAGCGCTACGGCGACCGTCGCCGCACGCAGATCGTGGGCGCGGCGGCCGAGCTCCAGGACGACGATCTGATTCCTGAGGAATCGACCGTCGTCACCATCACCCACCGCGGCTACGTCAAGCGCCAGCCGCAGGCCCTCTACCGCGCCCAACGCCGCGGGGGTCGTGGCATTACGGGCAGCTCACTCCGCGAGGATGACTTTGTCGAGCAGCTGTTCACGGCGTCAACGCACGATTATCTGTGCTTCTTTACAAACCGCGGCCGGGTCTACCGGCTCAAGGTGCACGAGCTTCCGGAAGCGTCGCGTCAGGCCAAGGGCACCGCGGTGGTGAACCTCCTGTCTCTGGATGAGGATGAACGGGTGACGGCCGTGCAGACGCTCACTCCGCGCAATCCTGACCAGTACTGGGTGTTCGCCACTATGCGGGGCGTGGTCAAGCGCACGGCCGTCGACGTCTTCCAGAGCTGGCGCGGAACGGGCTTGCAGGCGATTTCCCTCACCGAGGACGACGAACTCATCGCGGTCGTTCCCTGCCGTCCGACGGATGATCTGCTCCTGGCCACGTCCGAGGGCCAGGTCATCCGGTTCCCTGTGGCGGACGTGCGGTCGATGGGGCGGCAGGCGCGGGGGGTTGCGGGCGTTCGGCTGCGTCGCAAGGACCGGGTCGTAAGCCTGGCCGCGACCGACGGTCGAGGCGAGCTCCTTCTGGTCTCCGCCAACGGCTTTGGAAAACGAAGCCCCATCCGCCAGTTCCGGCGTACGCGCCGGGGCGGGCAAGGTATCATAGGCTTGCGGCGGACCGAACGGACCGGGCCCCTCGTCAACATCACTCCCGTGGCGGGCGACGAGGAGATCATGCTGATCTCGGCCGAGGGCACGATGATACGCATGCCGGTCTCCGGCATCTCGGTCCAGGGCCGGCAATCGCAGGGCGTGACCGTGATGCGGCTGGCTGACGACCATCAGGTCGGGGCGGTCGCCGTCGTGCGTGACGACCCCGCCGGTCCCGCCGAGTGAGTTTTCCCATATTCGTGGCGGGAGGCCGGAGGGCCTCAGAAACAGGAGGACACCGTGGAGCAGAATTCTAGCGGCCTGAAGGGTACGTTCGGCGTTAAGGCCGGCCTCGCCGAGATGCTTAAGGGCGGGGTCATCATGGACGTGACCAATACCGAGCAGGCCCTCATTGCGGAGCGCGCCGGAGCAGTGGCCGTCATGGCCCTGGAACGGGTGCCGGCCGACATCCGGGCCGCCGGGGGTGTGGCCCGCATGGCCGACCCCCGCATCGTCCGGGAGATCATGCAGGCGGTCAGCATCCCCGTAATGGCCAAGGCCCGCATCGGCCACTTTGTTGAGGCCCAGGTGCTGCAGTCGCTCGAAGTGGATTACGTCGACGAAAGCGAGGTCCTCACCCCCGCCGACGAGGAGTACCACATCGACAAGTGGCAGTTTGACGTGCCGTTTGTCTGCGGCGCCCGCAACCTCGGCGAAGCGCTGCGCCGCATCGCCGAAGGGGCGGCCATGATCCGCACCAAGGGCGAGCCGGGCACCGGCAACGTGGTGGAGGCCGTACGCCACCTGCGCACCGTCAACGCGGAGATCCGGCGTGTCGTCGCCGCTCCGGAAGATGAGCTGGGCACGCTGGCCAAGAATCTCGGCGCTCCCCTGGAGCTCGTACGGCGTGTGAAGGAGGCGGGGCGCCTGCCGGTCGTGCACTTCGTCGCCGGCGGAATCGCGACACCCGCGGACGCGGCCCTCATGATGCAGCTTGGTGCCGACGGCATCTTCGTGGGGTCGGGCATCTTCAAGTCAGCCAACCCGGAGGCTCGTGCGCGGGCGGTAGTGCGGGCGACCCTTCACTACCAGGACCCGGCCGTCATCGCCGAGGTGTCGGGTGACATCGGAGAAGCCATGCCGGGCGTCGAAATCTCCACCCTGGCCCCCTCCGAGCGCATGCAGGAGCGAGGCTGGTAAGTGCAGATAGGCGTCCTGGCCATCCAGGGCGACGTACGCGAACACCAGCGGCATCTCATGGCGTTGGGATGTGAGGTGCCGCTGGTGCGGCGAGTCGCGGATCTGGAAGGCGTCCAAGGTCTTATCATGCCCGGCGGCGAAAGTACGGCGATTGGCCTCCTAATGCAGGAGGAAGGGCTTCTGGACGATCTCCGCGCCCGGATCGCCCGTGGGTTTCCTGTCTATGGAACCTGCGCCGGTCTCATCCTTCTGGCCCGAGACGTTGAGGGTCCTCCCCCTCCACGGGTGGGCGTCATGGACATCACGGCCAATCGAAACGCCTACGGTCGTCAGGTGGCCTCGTTTGAGGCGGCGCTCGACATCCCGGCAGTCGGTGATGCGCCGTTCACGGCGGTCTTTATCCGGGCGCCCCGGATTGAGCGCATGGGACCGGGAGTGGCGCCGCTTGCATTCCTCCACGGGCAGGCGGTTATGGCCGAGGAAGGTCCGCTGCTGGTAAGCGCGTTCCATCCAGAACTCACGGCCGACGATCGCGTGCACCGATATTTCGTTGAGAAAGTCCGAAACGCCCACTACCGCCCGGAGTCCTGAGGGCTCACCCGTTTAACCTCGAGAAGGCTTCCCGTCTGGCGGTTGCACCGGCGGCCGGTTGGCCGCCGGTGCAGGTAATAGCGCGTCGTGCCGAGCCGTGGTGCAACCGTTGCCGCGGGTCTTGTAAATCCGGTTCCGGCGGGAACCTGTGCCCGTCAGGACAGAAGGAATTGCCGGGCCCCTCTTCGATGTAGAGAAGAGGCTCCGCGCCTTGTTTTTCGGCCTGATGCCCTGGTAGATTGACGCGCCCCGCCTGGACGGCGGGGCGTGTCCCTCAACATCGGATCATCACCCGACGGTGTCGAGGTTCCGCACCAGATGCGCGTTTTCCTCAATGAAGTCGCGGCGGGACTCCACCTTCTCCCCCATAAGGACCGAAAAGATCCAGTCCGCCGCCACGGCATCCTCCAGATTCACCTGCAGGAGCGTGCGCGACTCGGGGTTCATGGTGGTTTCCCAGAGCTCCTCGGCGTTCATTTCCCCGAGACCCTTGAAGCGCTGGATGCCCACGCCGTCCCGTCCGAGCCGCGTGAGCGCCTGTTCGAGCGCCTGGTCGTCGTAGCAGTAAAGAGACGTCTTCCCCTTCTTCACCAGATACAGGGGCGGCTGCGCGATGTACACATACCCCGCGTCAATCAGTTGCGGCATATGCCGGTAGAAGAACGTCAAGAGCAGGGTGCGGATATGCGACCCGTCTACGTCAGCGTCGGTCATGATGACGACGCGGTGGTAGCGGGCCCTCGTCACGTCAAAGTCCGGACCAACGCTGGACCCGATAGCCGTTATCATGGACCGGATCTCCTCGTTGGCCAGGATCCGGTCGAGGCGTGCCCGTTCCACATTCAGGATCTTGCCACGAAGCGGCAGGATGGCCTGGATGCGGGGGTCCCGTCCCTTCTTGGCCGACCCTCCGGCCGAGTCGCCCTCAACGAGAAACAGTTCGGATTCCGCCGGGTCGCGGCTCGCACAATCAGAAAGCTTTCCGGGCAGCTGAGCCGTCTCCAGGGCCGACTTCCGTCGGGTCAGCTCGCGTGCCTTCCGCGCCGCCTCGCGCGCGCGCTGTGCCGACAGCGCCTTTTCCAGAACCTTGCGCGCGACGGGCGGGTTTTCCTCGAAATAGGTGGCGAGCCCTTCCGCCACGATGCTCTCCGTAATGCCACGAATATCGGAGTTCCCGAGCTTGGTCTTGGTCTGGCCCTCGAACTGCGGATCCATCAGTTTCACCGAGATAATGGCCGTGAGGCCCTCTCGGGCGTCATCACCGGAAAGATTCGCGTCATCCGCCTTCAGAAGGTTCAGCTTGCGGGCGACATCGTTGCACACCCGGGTCAGGGCCGCCTTGAATCCGGCTTCATGGGTCCCGCCCTCCAGAGTGCGGATGGTATTCGCAAACGAGAACAGGGTCTCCACGTAACTGTCGTTGTACTGAAGTGCCACATCCACCACGACCTCGTCGCGGACGATGGAAAAGGCTATCGGCTTCGGGTGCAGCACCTCCCGATTGAGGTTCAGATACTGCACGAAGGAGACCACGCCCCCTTCGTACAGGAACTGGACGCGATGCCCTGAGGCCACTTCTTCCAGCGACAGCTCGAGGCCGGCGTTCAAGAACGCCATCTCCCGCAGGCGGTTGGACAGAATGTCAAAGTCAAACTCGGTCGTCTCGAAAATCTCGGGGTCCGGCCGGAATACAACTTCGAATCCATGGTCGCGGGCGGGGCCGGCGTCTCGCACCGAGCCCAACGGCTTTCCGCGGCGATATTCCTGCACGAATCGGCGGCCGTCGCGGCGGGAGATGGCGTAGAGCTCGGAGGCGAGCGCGTTCACAACCGAAAGGCCCACCCCGTGAAGGCCGCCGGAAACCTTATACGCGCCCCCACCAAACTTGCCCCCGGCATGAAGCTTCGTGAGCGCTACCTGGAGAGTCGAGATTTTCTCGGTGGGATGCGGGCCGACCGGAATCCCGTGGCCGTTGTCCCACACGCTCACCTGGCCATCTGGCAGCAGTTCGACCTTGATACGGTCACAGCGGCCGGCAAGCGCCTCGTCGACGGCATTGTCAACCAACTCGGTGACCAGGTGATGAAGGCCCCGGGGTCCGGTCGAGCCAATGTACATGCCCGGGCGCTTCCGAACCGCTTCCAGGCCCTCCAAGACCTGAATCTGGGCTTCGTCATACACCGGAGTGTTCTGGTCGTCTCGCACGGGCGCCTCCAAATAAATATCCGCGGCCCGGCCTTCCGACATTTGCGAAGAGGTCTGCGAGCGAGCGGTTTCCTACATTATATAGCAATCACAGCGGGTGCCGCCGCATCTCGGTGACGACCACGAAAACCGTGCCCGGGCGGCCAGTGCTGCGGGCCTCACCGGCACCCCTGCGCCTCCCCGCGGTCCGTGTCCGGGCACGCCCAGGTTCGTCGGGGGTGCCGGCCACCCGAACCTCCGCTTGCACGCCGGGACCACTGCCGCGCGGGCCGCGAGACGGGATTCAAGAACATGAAAGAGATGCGGTCCGTAAAGCCTCCGGTCCCCCGCACCGAGACAAACGTCTGTCACCCCCGCGTTGGGTCCCCCGACTGTTCTTCCGGCGTTGCACCTGGTTCCGGTTCTGCGTCCCCACCGAGAGAGGCTCGAAGCGCCGAAAGCCGGCGCGCCCACCGGGTGTTCCCCGTTCCTCCACTAGCCGGCCCCGGGGGTCCAAACGCGCGCACCACGAACCGTATGCGGTTGACCGAAGCATTCTCGAGGGCCTGATTCAGCGTCTTTACGAGATCGGGTCCCACATAATTAAGCTCCTGCGTCCACACCGGACTCGGAACCGCCACGGTCAGCTGTCCGTTATAGAGCGAAAGCGGCCGGGTCACCTGCGCCAGGGGATCTCCCACGACAGCCGGCCAGATGATCGCGATTTGCTGAAGGGCCTCCGCCGGCTGCCAGCGGTAACGTGTCGCCACCGACTTGAGGATGGCAGACAGGGGCTCCATCTTCGTCTCCCCTCCTATGTCTCCTATCTCGCCACCGGACGCAGGACGCCCGCCTCCACGGCATATCGCAGGCTGGCCATGTCCCCGATGTCCTCGCGGTCCGTGTCGGTCACCACGGTCTGCTGACGCGAGCGGCTCATCAGCTCGAGAAGCGCCCGGCGGCGGGTCCCATCCAGTTCTGAAAACACGTCATCCAGAAGAACCACCGGCACCCGCCCCGACACTTCTTCGAGGATATCCCGACTGGCCAGCTTCAACGCCAGCGCGAGGCTTCGCTGCTGGCCCTGAGAGGCAAAGACATCGGCCGCGCGTCCGTTGACGCTGATGTGCAGATCATCCCGATGGGGGCCTGTCAGCGTGACACCGCGGAGCCTCTCCTCCCCCCGCCGCCGTTCCAGCTCCCCTAAGAAATCGGTGGCGGTCGCCGTGGCCGCGTGCCCGCCTCGGTCGAGGGTAATCTCCATGCGGTCGACGGGAGCGAGCGCCCCCAGCACGTCGGGGAGCCTCAAGCACAAAGACGCCACCACCTCGTCACGCACGCTCCACACGTAGGATCCGGCCTCGGCCAAAAGAGGACCGAAGCTTTCTACGACGGAGTGTGCCGCTTCGGACTTGAGGGCGCGATTACGCTGCGACAGCGCGCGCTGGTATCGGCGCAATTCAGGCAGATAACGGGGACGGATCTGGCCGGCCACCTCGTCGAGAAATCGGCGTCTTCCCTCGGGGCTGCCCTTCACCAGCAGGAGGTCGTCTGGGGCAAACGCGACCGCGGGGATGCGCGGCCCGGACTCTCTCCGCCGAAGGGGATTCACCGTCACGAGGCGATCTTTTTCGACCGGATCTGTCCCCTCGCCCATCCAGGGCCCCTGCAGGCGATAGCCGTCCTGGCCCCAGGCCACGAGATCGCGGTCCGACTGTCCCCGCAGAGAGATGCCGGCCAGCAAGAGCAGGAGTGCCTCCAAAAAGTTGGTCTTGCCCTGCGCATTCGGGCCGATGATGAGCGTGATGTCCGGGGCCAGAGGAACCTCTTCCGCAGCCAGGTTTCGAAAATGACGGGCCGTGAGTGAGAGGAGGGCCACTACACGAGCTGGCGAAGCGGGAGCACGATATGAAAGTAGTGACTCGAATCCTTCTCGCGAAGACGGGCCGGCGACTGCAACCCAGAGAACTCGAACACGGTCTCGTCACTCTCCATCGACTTCACTCCATCGAGTAGAAGGGACGGGTTGAACGACAGTTCGAGGTCTTCACCCGTGCTCATCACGTCCAGCATTTCGTAGGCCTGCCCGACATCCATGGCTTCACTCGACAACTCCATGGTTCCCGGCTGATGCTTCACACGGATGGCAGCGGCATGGTCGCGATGGATGATGAGGTTCACGCGCTCAATGGCACCGCGAAACTTGCCCGTGTCGACGGTCAGCTCCGCCACGAATCCATCAGGCAGCACGCGCTGATAGTCCGGGAACCGCCCTTCCAAGAGAAGGGTCGTGATGGCCCCCGCTTCGGTGGAAAACCGGATCTGCTTCGGCCCCACGGTGATAGTGACGCCTTCACTGCCAGACAGGCGGGCGGCTTCCTGAAGGCCTTTGGCGGCCACCACGAAATTCACGGGATCGCTCCGCAAGTCCGGCACCGGCGCCCATGCCTGGGATAGGCGTGTGCCGTCGGTGCTCACCATGACAATCTTGCCCTCGCCCAACGCGATATGAACCCCCTTCAGGATCGGGCGGCTCTCGTCTCGGGCACAGGCAAAGAGCGTCTGGCGGGCCAGCCGCGGCAGGACTCCCGGTTCCAGGGTGAAGTCGCCCTGCGTCGACTCCTGGGCCGGAAACGTCGGCATGTCTCTCGCGGCCATGCCCTGCAGGGTCGCGCGATTGCGTCCGTAGTGCACGACCACCTGTCCGCGCTGATCGTCGGAATCCACCCGCACGTCGGCCGTCGGGATGCGTTGGATCAGATCGGAGAAGGTCTGGGCCGGAATGATGACGCTTCCTTCCGCCTCGACATTCGCGGGAAGGCGGGTTTCGATCAGGGACGTGAGATCGGTGGCGGATATCCGCACTTCGCCGCCCCGCGCCTCTACCAGGACACCGGCCAGCGCTGGCAGCGTATTCTGGGGACTTACAATCCGGGATGGAATCTGGATCGCCCGGGCCAGAATGGGTTGCTCGGCAACGAAGCGCACAGGGTGTTCTCCTTTACTGATCTAGATCTTAAACATAGTTGTCGTAGTAGGCACTGGGGATAACGGGGATAACCGCCCGAATCATTGCCGCATCTGACCTTGCGGACGGGATCCTTTCCGGATAACCCGGGGACAACCCGGAAGTTATCCCGACCGCCTTTCCTGTTAAAGGAAAACGGGCGCCGCCTCTCGGGATAACGGGGAACTTGTTCACAGGACGACGCCCTTTCATCCCCAGGTTGTCCACCATCACCGATTGCGAAGACGCCGGGCAAGATCTTCCAAGACGTGGTTGAATGTTGGATCCCGCCGCCGCTCCAGTTGGATCTTGTCGTACGCGTGCATCACGGTGGTGTGGTCCCTTCCTCCAAACGCCTCGCCAATTCGGGGAAGGCTTGAGTCAGTGAGTTCGCGCGCGAGATACATGGCGACCTGCCGGGGAAAGGCCACGGCTCGCGTGCGTCGTTTGGACTGGAAGTCTTCGGTCCGGAGATTGTAGTGCTGGGACACCTCTTCCTGGATGGCCCGGATGGTTAGGGGCCGCGGACGGCTCGACACCACGACGTCTTTCAAAGCTTCATGGGCGACATCTAGAGTGAGAGCCGTACGGATGACCGAGGCATAGGCAATAACGCGGATAAGTGCGCCCTCAAGCTCACGGATGTTGGTGTCCACCCGAGAAGCGATGAACTGCAGGATGTCGCCCGGGACGTCCAGATGCTCCAGTTGGGCCTTTTTGGCCAGAATTGCCACCCGGGTCTCCAAATCCGGGGGCTGAATGTCCGTGATGAGGCCCCACTCGAACCGGGACCGGAGCCGCTCTTCGAGGGTGGGGATGTCTCGGGGGGGGCGGTCCGAGGAGATGACAAGCTGCTTGCCGGCGCCGTGCAGTGCCTCAAAGGTGTGGAAGAACTCTTCTTGCGTGCCCTCCTTGCCGGCGACGAACTGAATGTCGTCGATCAGGAGCACGTCGATGTTGCGATAGCGCTGGCGAAACGACACCATCCGGTCGCTGCGAATGGCGTTTATCATTTCATTGGTAAAAGTTTCCGAGGACACGTACAGGACTCGAGCATCTACCCGCCCACTCAGCACCCGGTGTCCAATGGCGTGCATGAGATGTGTCTTTCCGAGTCCCACGCCGCCATACACGAACAGCGGATTGTAGGCGCGGCTCGGCATCTCTGCCACCGCCTGACAGGCTGCCTGAGCAAACCGGTTAGAGTTGCCGACAACAAAGCTGCTGAAAAGATAGCGGGGATTGAGGCGGCCGCGGTACTCATCTTTGGCATGGCTTTCGACGTAGACGGTGGCGACGGTGCTGCCGCTGAACGCCGATGGGGAAACCTCGTCGGCCTCGGAAGACGCCACCAGGCGGAGATGGACCGGATCGCCCGTCAGCTCCTCCAATGAGGAGCGAATGAGGCCGCCGTAGTGGGTTTGCAGCCACTCACGCGCGAACTCGCTCGGGACCTGAAGGGTCAGCACATTGTCATTGAAGGACTCGGGATAGATATCCTTGACCCAGCTTTCAAACGCCGGTGTCTTCACGTTCTGGCCAAGCTTGTCGAGGATCCTTCCCCAGAGGGTGTCAATTCCCGCGTCAAGCATCGTATCGAGCCTCCATGATTCGCTGCGAACTCGTACTCCGTGTGGTGTGCCACGGATGCTGGATCCGGGCTTGTGGGAAATCAACAGTCGTGTCCACAGAGTTATCCACAGTCTGTTGATATCTGCCTAACAAAGAACGAGCCCCGCCGGCGTTGCTCCGGAAGGGTAGCGATATCATAGCAGGATCACACCCCCAGTTCCAAGCCGCCGTGCACATTAAGAAGGATTCAAAAAACCATCGCCCCGTACCTGTCGGCTGGGGGGATTTCGCCCCCAACACTCAAAAATAATGTACGGGCGGCGGGCGAATCCGAACGCACGGCCATGGTCGATCCGCCTGGGGGGCGGACGGGCTTGGCGGCGCTATATTCGAACCAGTTGCCGTATGAGGAAGACGAATGAACGCCCGCTTCAGTGCCCGGTGCGGGCGGCAGCAAACCAGATCGCGCGGTCCTGAGACGCCTAATCCCCGACCAGCACACCATTGGAGGCAGCGCCGACATGACGATGATAGATGACCGGGTGCACCGCGAGCTCCGGAGCGTGTGGGACGCGATCCCTCCCCTGGCGATAGATGACGTACCTAACGCGCGCGAGCAGTCTCGCGTGATGGCGGTGCCGGTCGCCCACGATCCGGCCATCGTTTGGGCCGGCACCCTGGTGCCGGGCCCGCCGGGGGCGCCACCCATTTCGGTCCGGACCTTTGTTCTGAACGCCCGCCCCGCCCGACCCATTCCGGCCCTGGTGTGGATCCATGGCGGCGGCTATATTTTCGGGCGCGCCGAGGACAGCGACGCACTTGCGCAGCTTTTCGCACGGGAGACGGGCGCCTACGTGATCTCGGTCGACTACCGCCTAGCACCTGAGGACCCGTTTCCCTGTGGGTTGGAGGATTGCTACGCGGTGTTGACGTGGCTTGCGGGTGAGAGCCGCGGTCTTGGCGTCGACCCGGGCCGTATCGCGGTGGGAGGTGCGAGTGCCGGGGGCGGCCTGGCCGCCGCCCTGGCACTTTTAGCCCGAGACCGGGGTGGGCCCGCCATTGCCTTTCAGATGCCGCTCTACCCCATGCTGGATGACCGGAACCTTACTCCGGCAAGCCGTGAGGTCACAGACGACCGGACGTGGAGCCGGGCCAAGAATCTATCGGCCTGGCGGCACTACCTTGGCCATGAACCCGGGGGAGAGGAGGTCTCCTTCTACGCGGCGCCGGCTCGCGCGCGGGATCTTTCGGGCCTCCCGCCGGCCTACACCATGGTCGGGACGGTCGACCTCTTCCGCGATGAAACCTTGGACTATGTGTGCCGACTGAGCCAGGCCGGTGTAGCAGTGGAATGCCATGTGGTGCCGGGGGGGTTCCACGGTTTCGAGCACCTGGTTCCCGATGCCGAGGTGAGCCGGCGGGCCCAGCGCGAATATGTGAATGCGCTGGCAAGGGGACTCTACGGTCAATTCATCTGAGGCCCGGCTCGAAAACGCGGTTGCTGGGGACAGCTTCGGGCGAAAGGTGCGAGCGGAGTCCTGACGTCCCTTGCGCCGGTCGCGAAGGGCCGGCTGGCTTACATACGGGCCGTGGTTCGCGGCGCCGGGGCTCCTATTTCCTGTGGGGCAAAGACGGTGAAGAGGTCCCCTCTCCATCCGCCCACCACCAAAGTGAGGGGGTTTCAAATCGGTTCCGTAGGCCGTGCCGCGAATCTGCCGTCGCCAAAAGGCCGGCTCTTAAAGGGCAGTTACCCCTGCAGCACCCTTCGCGACCGGGGGGCGCGATCCGGCAGCCCGGCGAGAACCGCGCCCGCCGCGGACAGGATGGCCGAGATGATGAAGGCTTCTCCCAGACCGGTTTGGAACGCCTGGTGGCCCGCAGCCGAGGCACTCACATCGAGCCCGGCGACAAAGCGGGAAAGATTGGTCTGCCCCATCACGGCGGCTAGAATGGTGAAGGAAAGCGCCAGAGAGAACAGCTGACCTGTGTTGAACAAGAGGGAGCGGGTACTGGCCACCACACCCCGCCGGTCTGGGGGCACGGCCCCCATGACCGAGCTGGTATTGGGCGCATTGAAAAGCCCGTTTCCGATGCCCGACAAGAAAAGCCCAGTTCCCATCAAGAGGTACCCGCCGTCAAGGGGGGTCCGGGCCAGCATTACGAGCGATATGGCCGTGACCCACAGCCCCGCCGCGGCAAGCCATCGGAATCCGCCTCGGTCGGACAGGCGCCCGGCAATGGGCCCGACGATCATGATGGAGATCGTAAGCGGCAGCATCTTGAGTCCCGCTACCAGCGGCGAGTTTCCATCAAGCCCTTGAAATGCAAACGTCAATAAGAACATAAGCGCGCCCCGCGCGAGGGAGTTCAGCAAGAGTGCGGAGTTGCCGAGAAAGAACACACGGTTCCGCAGAAGGCCGAAGTCAATGAGCGGTGCGGCCGTGCCCAGCTCCACGCGCACGAACAGCGCCAGCGTTAAGACCCCCACTCCGAGAAGCGACCAGATCGTGAGCGGTGAGCTTCCTTCAATCACCGAGGTCAGCCCGAGGAGAACGAGGACTATGGCAGAGACGAAGAGGGCCATTCCCGCGAAGTCAAAGCGCTCACCAGCATCAGTGGTGGCGATTTCCCGCAGAGACGTAAACGTCCAAGCCGCCCCTAGAGCCCCGATGGGCAGGTTGACGAAGAAGATCCAGCGCCACCCCAGGGTGGCCGTAATCAGGCCGCCCAGGAGGAGGCCGCCCAGCGCGCCCGTGAGAGCGGCGACCTGGTTGATGCCAAGGGCGTACCCCCTCCCCTCTCCGGGATAGGCATCGGTCAAGATCGCGGTCGAGTTGGACCACAAAAGCGCGGCGCCAACGCCCTGGATGAGGCGGCCAAGGAGGAGCAGCTGGGCACTTGGTGCAAATCCGCACAGCGCAGAGGACAGCGTAAAGACGACATAGCCGAGTCCGTACATGCGCACTCGGCCGTGGATGTCGGCCAGACGGCCAAACGGCAGCAGCAGGGCGGTGATGACGACGGTGTAGCCCATCATGATCCAGAGCATCAGGCCCACACCCGTGTGGAGTTCGCGCGCGATAGTCGGGAGGCTTACGGTCAGAATGCTGCCGTCAAGCGATCCCATGATAGTTCCGATGGTGGTGTTGATGAGTACGGTGCGCTGATGCGCCATGGTAGATCGAGGCCGAGATCCGGCGCCCTCACGGGCACGCATGGCGTCAACTCCTGTTGCGGCAATGGTCCGGCAAGAAAACCGACGTGGCCGGATACATACTCAGGATTCATTGGAGGCTACCATAAGTTTAGGGGACCGGCAGGTCGGCGGCTAGCCCATTTCCCTTCGAGCCGCCCGATGGGTTCGCGGAACCTGCCGCCAATCCGCTGGCAGGCCGGTCCCATTGCAGGGCGAAGCCCCGCATATTCAGCTCCCGCTGTGAGCAGCGCCCTCCCCCACGCATGACCACCTGACAAGGGCAGAGGCAGCGACCACGGAGGCGGCGCCCGTTCTAACGCGCGGCACCTGTCCCGCCGGGAGGTGCGTGGGCGTGCTCCGGCACGGCTCAATAACGCTTGAACGGCCGCTCCGTCCAGGGCTCGGGGGGCGGAATTGCGCGATGGGATGAGGGTCTCAGGGCTCCGCCTCGGCTTGACCCTTATGGAGGCCGTGACTATAATGTAGACGATTTGCGCGGCGGGAGGTGAAGACTGCCATGAAGCGAACGTACCAGCCGAACCGCCGTCACCGGCACAAGGTGCATGGGTTTCGCAAGCGGATGTCGACCAGGGCTGGACGGGCCGTGCTTCGGCGCCGCCGCGCCAAGGGCCGGAAACGTTTAGCGGTTTAGCATGCGGGTGGAGCGGCTGAAGCGGCCGCGGGACTTTGGACGAACCGTGTCCAGTGGGACCCGATACACCAACCGCTGGCTGGTTCTTTTTGTGAGCAAGGCTCCTGGGGAACCGACTCGGGTGGGATTCGCGGCGGCTCGGGCTGCAGGCACGGCCGTGAAGAGAAATCGGATTCGCCGTCGGCTTCGGGCAGCGGTGGCGGGCTTGCACCGTCCGTTCTGTCCAGGCCGGCGAATTGTTGTTCTTGGCCGGACACCGGTTCTTGACGCGAGTTTTCAGGATCTGGTGGAGGGGCTTACCGCCCTTCTGGACCGGGGTCAGTGCCTTGAGGGAGATCGATGTTGACGAACGTGGCGGTGGCGGTGATTCGCGGCTATCAACGCTTTGTGTCACCGTGGCATCTCCCCACGTGCCGCTACCAACCCACCTGTTCGGACTATGCTGTCACGGCGCTCCGGCGCTACGGGGTGCTCCGGGGAGGGTTCATGGCGGTGGGGCGGGTGTTGCGCTGCCACCCGCTGCATGCGGGCGGATATGATCCGGTTCCATAACGCGGGGAGGCAGAGATGTTAGCCATCTGGCATGGGTTTGTGTACATCCTGACGACGCTGTTCCTGTTTTTCACCCACATCACGGGCGACTATGTGCTGGGCGTGGTGCTGCTTACGATAGTCGTGCGGCTGGTCCTGCTGCCCTTGGGTGTCACGCAGGTGCGCTCGTTTCAGAAGATGGCGCGGATGGCCCCCCGACAACGCGAGCTGCAGGCCAAGCATAAGGGCAATCCTCAAAAGATGCAGGAGGAACTGTCGGCACTGTACAAGGAAGAGGGCGTCAACCCGGCCGCCGGGTGCCTTCCCCTATTGCTGCAGCTGCCGGTTATGTACGGTCTGTTCGACGCACTGCGCATCTTCCACTACTCCGCGCACCACGGCCTCTGGATTTGGCAGAATTTGGCTAAGCCGGATCCGTACTACATCTTGCCGGTCCTGGTCGCTGTCAGCACCTTCTTTATGCAGCGGCAGTCGATGCAGATGACTCCCCCGCAGCCAGGCATGGAGCAGAGTCAGAAAATGATGCTGTGGCTCATGCCCATCATGTTTGGCTATATCGCCTCCAGACTTTCAGCGGGTCTGTCCGTCTATTACGTGACATCGAACCTGTTCCAGCTGGCCCAGACCATGGTGCTTCTGCGGGCGCCGCAGCGCCCGGCGACCTCTGCCAAGAAAGCTACCACCTGAGCCATCCGATGGACGGTGCCGCCGCCGAAGAGGAGCTAAAGGGCCTAACGGAGAGCGTTCTCGCGCACTGGAGCCTTCCGGCCTCTCCGGCGGCCGTCAGCGGGATCGTGCGGCACTTTCTTCTGGTTCGGGAAGAGAATCGTCATGTGAACCTAACCGGACTGCGAGAAGAGTCGACACGCGTGGCTTTCATTCGCCTAGCCGTTGACGCCCTGTCGGCGGCGATGGTGGTCGACGACAGCGGGATGGGCGTCGATCTCGGGAGTGGCGCCGGGTTTCCCGGCTTGCCTCTCGCGCTCCTTCGCCCCCGGCAGCCTTGGACGCTGATCGAGGCGACCAAGAAGAAGGCAGCATTCATAGACCGGATGGTCCAGGACGTTCCGGTGCCCAACGTTGTCGTGGTGGCTGAACGCGCCGAGGCATGGGCGCGAACGACTGACGCGAGATTTTCCTGGGTTACCGCGCGGGCCATAGGCAGTCTTTCGCTGGTGGCAGAGCTCGCAGCCTCGCTTCTGGTGTCTGGGGGCCGGGTGGTTGCCATGCGCGGCCCTGGAGGCGCCGACGAGGCGCGCCGCGCGAAACCAGCCCTCAATGCGCTCGGACTTCGCTTCATCGGCGCGAGCGAATTAGTTCTACCGGAAGGACAGGGAGCCAGGACCCTGGTTCAATTGGAGAAGGTGGCACGCACGCCTTCTCGGTTTCCGCGAATCGGGGCCAGCCTCGGTCAGTTTTGAGAGGAAGGCACGAGGCTCGCCGCGAAGGCATGAAGGGCCATCTCCAGCGGGAAGGTGAACAGGCGCATGGGGAGAGTAATCGCCATGGCCAACCAGAAGGGCGGCGTGGGCAAGACCACGACCGTGATTAATTTGAGCGCGTACCTGGCCGACTCGGGCAAGCGCGTGCTGGCGGTGGACATCGATCCCCAAGGCAATACCACAACCGGACTGGGCATTGACAAGTCGGCGTGTGAGACGTCGATTTATGATGTGCTGCTGGATGAGGCACCGGTCATGACGGCCGTGCAGGCTACGCAGGTGCCGAGCCTCCACGTTCTACCGGCTACCATGGATCTTGCGGGGGCAGAGATTGAGCTTACTCAGGTTCCGGATCGGGAACGGCAGTTGACACGAGTGCTCGCGCCTATCGTGCCACGCTACGATTTTGTCTTTGTCGACTGTCCGCCGTCATTGGGGCTCTTGACGTTGAACGCGCTCACGGCCGCGGATGGCGTCATCATTCCGATCCAGTGCGAATTCTTCGCGTTGGAGGGCCTGTCGCAGCTTCTGTCCACCATTGACCTGGTGAAGAGAGATGTGAATACACGGCTGGTGCTGGACGGTGTGCTCCTGACCATGTTTGATGGGCGCACAAATCTGGCTCAACAGGTAGCTGAGGAAGTGCGGAACCACTTCGGCTCGCAGGTGTTTCGGGCCGTCATTCCCCGGACGGTGAGGCTGTCGGAGGCGCCTAGCTACGGGCAGCCCATCTCCCGGTACGATCCGCGTTCCAAAGGCGCGGTCCTGTATGCCGATCTAGCGAAGGAGGTGTTGGAACATGCCTAGACAGCGCGGGCTCGGAAAGGGCCTTTCAGCCCTGCTGTCGGAGCAGGCTTCGGCCACGACGGCGTTCCGCGACGAGAGCGTCAGGGAAGTCCGCCTCGACCTCCTGGACCCGAGCCCTTTCCAGCCCCGACGTCGGTTTGAGGAGGAGAGGCTCGAGGAACTGGCGGCCTCCATTCGCGAACGCGGGATCTTGGAGCCGGTGGTCGTTCGCGCAGCGGGCGAGCGCTACCAGATCGTCTTAGGAGAAAGGCGAGTTCGGGCCAGCCGTCTTGCCGGCCGTGACTCGATTCCGGCCCTGGTGCGTCAGTGGGACGACCAGAGCGTAATGGAGGCGGCTCTGGTCGAGAATCTGCAGCGCGAAGACCTGACCCCCCTGGAAGAGGCCCACGGAATCCAGCAGTTGATGGACCAGCAAGGATGGACACAGGAGAAGGCGGCGGAGCGGATCGGGAAGTCGCGGCCGCATGTGGCGAACCTCCTGCGCCTGCTGCACCTGGAGCAGGAGATTCAGGCGATGTTGGATGACGGGCGCCTGACGGCCGCGCACGGCAAAGTTCTTCTTTCCCTCACGGGAGAGCGGCGGCGGGCCCTGGCGGAGCGCGCCGCGAACGAGGGGTGGACGGTTCGGCAACTGACGATGGCGGCGGCCCGCCCCACCCTGCCGGCAACCCGCCCTGCGCCCGATGCTCACCTTAAGGCGGCCGAGGCGGACCTCCGCCGACGGCTGGGGGCGCGCGTACGACTCAAGGGGTCTTCCCAGCACGGCCGTATCGAAATCCCTTATCGGTCGCTCGAGGATCTAGAGCGGCTGCTGGATATGCTGCGGCGGGAACCCGAAGGCGAGCCGCCGGGCGACTTCGCGGTGTGATGTTCCTCAAGGAACAATCCCGATGTTGTTCCTTGAGGAACATTGGTCGGGGCGAGCGGCAATGATGGTCAGGACGGCCGTAAGCCGGCATGCTGAGAGGCCGCCACGCATGGTGTGGAGCTTTGGATCAGGAGGAAGCGAATCGTGAGTCTGCCGACCATGGATCTGGTTTACGGGGCTTTGGTTCTTGCTCTTGTCGGTATCGTTTTCGGTCTGTGGGGCATGTCGGCGGCATCACGCGTGCGCCGACGATTGCGGAGGGTGTTGCGAGGCACCCACGATAGCCTGGAAGAGAGTCTTGCGGCCGCTCAGGCGGCCAGTCAGGAGGCGCAGGCCGTCGCGCAAGCGCTGCAAGGGCGCGTCGAGGAGCTGGAGAAGGGATTTGAAACTGCGCTCACCCAGGTGGGGGTGGTGCGGTTCAACCCGTTTTCCGATACCGGGTCGGATCTCTCCTTTGCGGTGGCCCTCCTGAACCATCGGGCGTCCGGAGTTGTCTTCACCGGACTTTGGGGCCGTGAAGAGGTCCGGGTGTACGCGAAAGAAATTCAGAGCGGTGACAGCCGATACGCGCTCTCGCAGGAAGAGCGCCAGGCCGTCGAGATGGCCCGCACCCAGAAGCACCGGGAATAGAGCACGGCGCATGCTTGCCCCCCGCCGCTCTGCGGACGGGGGGTCTTGTTTCCTGTTGTGGACGGGCGCGGTGGCCGAGGCGGCGATCGCAAGCGGCCGGTAGATGCATGGGCTCGGTGAGGGACGCTGCACGGCGGATACGGGCGATATCGCCTTGGGCGGCACCGTGGTCTTCGCCGGGAGCCGCGCCATCGGTCTCGAGGCGGCGGGCGTTCACGGCGGCCACCCCCGACGGCGCCTCGCCAGGACTCGGCGGCTCCGACCTTAAATCCAAGGTGTGGCGGTGGTGTTGCCTGTTGAGGCTGGGGGGGCGGCGCGAGGGCGGCCACCCTCCATGGCCCTGCGGCTCTGGGTGGTGGGTGTCATCCCCTCTCGACGTGGCGTACAATCTGTTAACAGGATCCCTGGCCCTGATCGGCCGGTGAGCGCGGCTTTGGAGTCGGACCCGACCGGCTGCGGCGTGCCGGACCAAGTCCTGATGGTCATCTTCCGTGGGGCCCGGCCGGCTGTGTGAGGCATGGTTGGGGCCCCCGGCCTTGAACTTCGCACCGCGGATCGAGTCCCTGCACCGGGAGACTATGTGGCGGCCCTCACGTTGCCCTCGTAACAAGGGAAGCGACGCAGCCGTTGTCACTTGGGGACAGAGTAGGGGCCGAGCGAGTGTAACGGCTCTTCGCCAACGGCCGGCCCATGGATTGGCTCCCAGGCCCTGGCGCGAGATCCGTGTCCACTGACGCATGTGTTGTCGGCGGTGGTCCGGTAGCCCATACTTCTAGGACGGCACACGTCAGACCAGGATCGTACACGGAAAGGCAGGTTGGCATGGCGGCCGAAGAAGACTCCGGGCGGCCAGATTTTCAAGAAGTAGCCTTGCCGCTCCTAGCGCAGGGCGATACGGAGTGGCATTACGGTCACTTTGACGAGGCCGAGAAGCTCTACCGCCAGGTCGTCGAGAAGTTTCCCAATCGCCCTGAAGGCTACAACAAGGTCGGGGTGGTGTTTGCCGACCGCCGGGATCTGGTGGAGGCGCGGTACTGGTTTCAGACGGCCCTCTCCAAAGACAAGACCTATGCCCCCTCGTTGACGAATCTCGGCAATCTGCTGCTGGAGGACGGCAAGCTGGACGAGGCCGTCGTGTACTACCAGATGGCCATTAACCAGGATCCTAATTACGTACCGGCCCATAGCAACATGGCCGTAGCCCTCCGTCGTCAGGGCCGCTACTTCGAGGCCGTGAGGCAGCTGAAGCGCTCTGGCACCAATGTTATGGGAAACCTCGGCGGGTTTGGCTTCAGATCGCCGCCGAATGATCCCCGGATTCCCAATCCCACGCAGAGGATACGCCGGGCGCCGCGCAACCGCCCGAACTTCGGGATGATCTTGATGTTCATCATCATTGGTGTGTTCATCCTGGTGCAGGTTCTGCACCTGTGAGACGTCGGGGACCTCGTTGGTACGGAGTAGTACTGGCCATCGTACTGCCCGTGCTGGGGGCGCTGATGGCGGTTCGACTTCTCCCCGGTGACGGTCTTTCGTCGTATGTCGCCAGTTTCTTAGCCGCCGTGACCTTGGGGCACATGGGAATGGCCGTTGCGGACTGGCAGGTTATTCCTATTTTCTGGATCCGTGATATCGTAATTGGAACTGGCATGGCCGCTGTGTCCTGGGCGGTCGGACGGTATGCCGGCGGCGGCAGGGTGGATCCGGCGCTGATAGCGTTGGTGGGGACGTACGTGTTATTGATCTGGCCCTCGGAGGCGCGGAGACGATGGTCCTGAACTGGCTTACCATTGCGGTCCTGATCTTTCTCGCCCTGGGGGCCCTCGGAGGATTCCGGCAAGGCCTGCTCTTGGTTGTATTCAGCCTGGCCGGCTACGTGGGAGGGCTCATCGCAGCGGCGCGATATCAGCACCTCGTCACCGGGTACATCATGGCGATCCTGCCAGTCGGGCGCCTGGTTACGCACTTCGTGCCCACCGCCAAGAACAGCGCCTTCTCATATCACCAGGGCGTGAACCTTCTTCATACTCTTTTGAGCCTGCTGGTGTTTCTCATCATGATAGGCGTGGCCGAGGCGGTGGCGCGCGCAGTGGGAGTAGCTATTACAAAGGCCGTGGCACGTAGAGGCCTCTTGGGTGCGGCCAATCGGCTGGGAGGGATTGCCGGCGGCCTGGCGGAAAGCGCCCTCATTGGCGGGCTGATCTTGGGACTCGTGCTGTCCCTGCCTCTATTTAATGGCACCGCCCTCCATCATGCCATTCAGCACAACGCGCTCGCGCTGGCGCTGGCTCACTTTGTGAATCATTTCGCAAACTGGCGTGCCGAGAGGTGGATTGCCTGAGATGCCGTCCCTAATCGCTCATAGGGCCCTTGCGATTGCGGTCATCATCGTCGTGGCGGCGGTCATCGCGCGGGTCGCGGCGATGGTTCTTAGGCGGATGGAGGAACGCCATGCGCGGGCGGACGGGCCGGGCCGCCATACCACCGTCTTTCCGCTCCTTCGAGACATCGTGCGCTATCTCATCGACTTCCTCGCGATTGTCATCGCGCTTGATAAAGTCGGCATCAACACGGCCTCAATTCTTGCTGGCGCCGGCGTATTAGGGCTGGCCATCAGCTTCGGCGCCCAGAGCGTTGTGCAAGATTTCGTCACCGGGGCGTTCCTGCTATACGAGGACCAGTTCCAGGTGGGGGAGCAGATTGGGCTTCCGGCCCTCACCCTGACCGGTACCGTGGTGCAGCTCGGACTCCGGACAACGCAGCTGAGGGCGGCGGGGGGAGAGCTCATCACGGTGCCGAACCGATTTATCACCGAAGTCACCAACTTTACCCGCAGCGTGTCCCGGGAGGATGTCGTGTCGGTGGTCCTGCCGGCCCGTCTCGACGCCGATCCGACGGCGGTGCGGCGAACGCTCGAACGGGTAGCGGCGGCCGTCGACAGCCGCGCGGGGGTGACCGGTATGACCGATGCCACTGGAGGCGTCCAGTACTGGACCCTCACCGCCACCGTACCGCCGCAGGACCAGGCTATCGCTGAAAAACTTCGTGAACAGGGGCTTTACGAGCTGGGGGCGGCCGGGTTTCTTCGGGGTGGGGCGCTCGGCGGTGGTGCCGATGGAGCGTAAGCGCTACGAGCTCGGCATGGTCGTGCAGCTCAAGAAGGGGCACCCGTGCGGTACGGACCGTTGGGAAATTACGCGGACCGGACTCGACTTCGGCCTCCGGTGCCTCGGATGCGGTCACCGCGTCATGCTGCCGCGGGACAAATTTGAGCGGTCTGTAAAGCGAGTGATCGTGGAAGAGGAGGGCCGGAGCGGCCCGCCTCCTGGCGGCCCGGCGACGGGTAGGGTATAATTACCGCCACTCGGATCTATGGATCCGCTATCTATCCCGCCCTGGACATGTTCCAGGGCCGCCCGTCAGGGTGACCGCGGGAGGAGGTGAAAAGGTTTGGCTCAGTATGAGCTGATGAGCATCATTCGCCCCACCTTGGACGACGAGCACATCGAGGCTGCAGTGGAATCCCTCACAAACGTCGTGACACAATCCGGCGGCACCATCGATCAGGTGGACAAGTGGGGCAAGCGCCATCTGTCCTATCCGATTGAGGGCCACCCCGACGGATACTATGTCGTGGTGTCTTTCAACGGCAGCGGCCCCATCAGCAACGAGATCATGCGCGTCCTTAATCTTACCGAGACAGTCATGCGCTCCATTGTCGTGCGCACGGACCCGGACTAGAACCATGCTCAAGGCTCTGGCAGTGCGCATACGCGGCGTTTCGGCCAGCCATACAGGGAGGGCAGTATGCTGAATCGAGTGATTCTGATCGGGCGTCTGACTCGCGATCCGGAACTGCGTGTCACCAGTCAGTCCGGCGTTCCCATGGCCTCCTTCAGCATAGCCGTCGATCGCCCCTATCAGAGCCAGAGCGGGCAGCGGGAGACCGATTTCATAGACTGCGTCGCCTGGAGGCGCCTTGCCGAGACGGTTGCGGAACACATGCGCAAGGGCCGCCTCATCGCCGTTGACGGCCGCCTGCAAATCCGGAACTACGAGACCCAGGATGGGCAGCGCCGGCGGGTGGCCGAGGTGGTGGCGGAAGACGTGCGCTTCCTGGACCGGCCCCGCGACACGGACCGCGACGAGTCCCGGAACAACGACGAGGATGTGCAGATGCCGGAGGACCTTCCGTTCTGAATTCTGTCGGATCCCGTGGTCCGAACGATGCCTGGCCCAGACCCGCGGGAAGAGGAGGGGAAAAGTGCGTAGAGAACGTGGACGACGTCCCAAGAAAAAGGTGTGCTCGTTTTGCGTCGACAAGGTCACTCGGGTGGACTTCAAAGAGGCCAATCGCCTGCGGCGTTACGTGAGTGAGCGTGGCAAGATGCTGCCCCGGCGCGTCTCGGGCAACTGTGCGAAACATCAACGGCAGCTGACGGTCGCTATCAAGCAGGCCCGGGTCATGGCGCTGCTGCCGTTTACCGTGGAGTAGCGGGGGAGCGACGGAAAGGACACGACGCCATGCAGGTCATCTTTCTGCAAGACGTGTCGGGAGTGGCCCGGCGCGGGGACGTGAAGGAGGTTAAGGACGGCTATGCCCGCAACTACCTCCTTCCCCGCAAACTGGCCGAACCTGCCACGCAGGGCCGGCTGAAGTCCCTGCAGGACCAGCATCAAGCGCAGGAACGCAAACGGACCCGCGTCACCGAGCAGGCCCGGCAGACAGCGGAGTCTCTGCGGACCGTGCGGGTGGACATTAAAGCTCGGGTCGGCGAATCGGGCCGGCTGTTCGGGGCTGTAACGAGTCAGGATGTGGTGAACGCGCTCGGCGAGATGGGTATCCATGTGGACCGCAAGAGCCTCCGCATGGACGCGCTCAAGACACTTGGCGACCATGAGGTGCCCATTCATCTCCACGAGGGCGTGACCGCGATCCTCACGGTGAGGGTGGTGCCCGCATGAGCACAACCGATAGGACGGGCCGCACCGGACGCACCGTGCGGGCGAGCCGTCCGCGCCTGCAGGTGCTGGAGCGCCGCATCCAGGCGCTCTACGACCTTTTGGTTCAGGTTTACGGACCCGAGCGACTCGTGCTGAAGGCCGGAAAGCTGCAGGCGCTCGGCGATCTGAGAGCAGACGACCCGGGCCGCAAGCTTCTCGGCTTGAAGAAAATCGTGCTGGAGGACCCGTCGCTGGCGGAAGTGCCAACGGCACATGAGCTGGCCCGGGAGCTTGACCTGCTCGAAGAGGAACTGGCCGACCTCCTGGCGCGGCGGACGCTCGAGGAAGACCTCGAAAAGCGCATTGCCGAGCGCATGCAGGAGCGCCATGAAGAATACGTCCGCGATATCCGGCTGCAGCTCATTAAAGAAGAGAGCGGGCCGGAGACACCGGAGACGCAGCGAAAGCTGAAGCGGCTGGAGGAGCTCGAGACACGGCATCTTGAGCAATCGGCGCTTGACATCATGCGCCCATCTTCTTTGGGAGAAGTAGTGGGGCAGGACGCCGCGATTCGGGCCCTTTTGGCGAAACTCTCGTCGCCCTATCCGCAGCATCTTCTGCTGTACGGGCCGCCCGGCGTCGGAAAGACCACGGTGGCGCGGCTGGCCCTGGAGGCGGCCCGCGCAAGGCCCGGGAGCGTATTCGGTGACGAGGCTCCGTTTGTTGAGGTGGACGGGGCCACCTTGCGCTGGGACCCCCGCGAGGTGACAAACCCGCTTCTCGGCTCTGTGCACGACCCCATCTACCAGGGAGCCCGCCGCGATCTGGCCGAGGGGGGCATCCCCGAACCGAAGCCGGGACTCGTGACCGAGGCGCACGGCGGCGTGCTGTTTATTGATGAGATTGGCGAGATGGACCCCATTCTCCAGAATAAGCTCTTGAAAGTTCTGGAGGATAAGCGGGTCAAGTTTGACTCGGCCTACTATGATCCGGATGACCCGGCCGTACCCCAGTACGTGAAGAAGATGTTCAGTGAGGGGGCCCCGGCCGACTTTGTCCTTATCGGGGCCACCACCAGAAGCCCGGACGAGATCTCTCCGGCCCTGCGCTCCCGCGCGGCCGAGGTGTTTTTCGGCCCCCTGCAGCCTGGCCAGGTGGAAGAGATTGCGGCCGAGGCGGCGTTGCGGATCGGGGTGGAGCTCGAGTCCGAGGCGTCCGAGATGCTGTCACGGTATACATTGGAGGGTCGCCGGGTGGTGACGCTCCTGGCCGACGCGGTGAGCCTGGCGCTTCTTGACCAGGAGAACCCTGGTGTGGTGACCGTGCGTCATGTGGCCGATGCGGTGCAGTCGGCACGGCTCCCGCGGGTAGCCTTGTCGCACAAGGACGAGCCACCGCAGATCGGGCGCGTGTACGGGCTCGCGGTCGCGGGATTCCAGGGCACGGTGCTGGAGGTCGAGGCGGCATGCTTTCCTGCCCGCGAAGAGGGACGGGGGCAGGTTCGCTTCAATGAGACCGCCGGGACCATGACCAAAGACTCGGTGTTCAACGCCGCCACCGTTTTGCGGGCGCTTACGGGCAAGGACCCCCAGGCCTACGACTTTCACGTCAACGTCGTAGGGGGCGCTCAGGTCGACGGCCCCTCGGCCGGTGCCGCCATCTTCCTCGCGCTCTACAGCGCGATTACCGGCACGCCGCTCCGTCAAGACGTGGCCGTAACCGGCGAACTGTCGCTGTCAGGCGAGCTCCGGGCCATCGGCGGCGTATCGGAGAAGGTGTTTGGCGCGCGTCAGGCGGACATGAAGGTGGTAGTCGTCCCCGAACCCAACCGCGACGACGTGCCGGCCAATCCCGGCCTCGAGGTGAAGCCGGTGCGAACGGCCGCGGAGCTGGTGAAGGCGCTTACGCCGTGACGAACGATATCGACCGCCTCCCGCCCCAAAACCTGGAGGCCGAGCTTGCCGTCCTGGGCGCGATCTTGATCGATCCCAGTTCGGTTGACGATGTCGCACAGATTCTGAGCGCCGAGGACTTTTACCGT
This sequence comes from Bacillota bacterium, assembly GCA_021797815.1. Classification (GTDB taxonomy): domain Bacteria; phylum Bacillota; class Sulfobacillia; order Sulfobacillales; family JAIMBI01; genus JAKATP01. Next base: position 5,223 of record JAJZYZ010000025.1, on the reverse strand, counting down.
GATGCGCACCGCGAGGTGTTTGAGGCCGTCATCGAGCTCCTGAACCAGAACGGCGGCCACCAGATCGACGTCATCACGGTGTCTGAGGAGCTCCGTCGCCGGGGTACGCTCGACAACGTGGGCGGCCTCGCGTTTTTGATGGAGCTGGCCCAGGTTGTGCCGACCGCCGCTCACGCGATCTACTACGCGGAGATTGTGCACGAGCGGGCGGTGCTTCGCCGGCTCATCGAAGCCGGGAGCCGGATCGTAGGCATGGCGTTTCAGGCGGATACACCGCCGGCCGAGATTCTGGAGCAGGCGCAGCACACGCTGTCGGAACTGGCCCAAAAGGGGCGCCGGGAGCCGGAACGACTGCACCGCGTGCTGGTGCAGGCGCTGGAACGGGTGGAGAAGCTGGCCGGGCAGAAGGGGCTCGCCGGCCTCTCGACCGGCTTCGGGGACCTGGACCGGTTGACCTCGGGCCTGCAGCCGGCCGACTTTCTGGTCGTGGCGGCGCGGCCGTCGATGGGGAAGACCAACTTCTGTTTGAATATCGCCCGCCACGTGGCGCTTCGGGAGCGGGCCACGGTCGCCATCTTCAGCCTCGAAATGTCGCGTGAGCAGCTGGCGATGCGGCTCATGGCGGCAGAAGCCGACATCGACGGACAGCGGCTTCGAAACGGAGACCTCGGCGAGGAACAGTGGCAGCGCCTTACGCAGGCGCTGGGACGCCTCGGCGATGCGCCCATCTATATCGACGACGCGGCGGGTCTCTCCCCGCTGGAGCTTGCGGCCAAGGCCCGGGCGCTCCACCGCCGGGTTCCGCTCGGCCTTATCATCATCGACTATCTGCAGCTCATGTCGGGGCGGCAGCGCACGGAGAACCGTCAGCAGGAGATCTCGGAAATTTCACGGAGCCTGAAAGGCTTGGCACGGGAGCTTGATGTACCGGTGCTCACGCTCTCCCAGCTTTCACGCGCGGTCGAGAGCCGCACCGATAAACGGCCGATGCTGTCGGATCTGCGTGAGTCGGGGGCGATCGAACAGGACGCGGACCTGGTGGCGTTCATATATCGCGACGACTACTATGTGAAGGACAGCGAGTCCCAGGGACAGGCTGAGGTCATCATTGCCAAGCAGCGGAACGGTCCGACCGGCATCGTGCACCTCATGTTCCGGAAGGACACCGGCAAATTTCTCAGCATCACGGCCGAGCGCTGACGCGAGACCTGCCTCGTTGGCAGGGGCTCATGAGGCCGTTTTAGGAGGCACCTCTCTTGTCCGCAGTGGTCATCGTCGGGGCACAGTTCGGCGACGAGGGTAAAGGCAAGGTCACGAACTTTCTGGCCGCCAAGGCCGACATGGTCGTCCGTCATCAAGGGGGTGCCAACGCCGGCCACACCGTGGTGGTGGAAGATCGCACATTTAAGCTCCACCTCATCCCTTCGGGCATTCTCTATCCCAACAAGATTTCCGTGATTGCCAATGGGGTCGTCGTCGATCCCGAAGACCTGGTGACAGAGATGGACTACCTTCTGTCTCAAGGCATCACCCTGGACGGGCTCCGCATTTCCACCCAGGCGCATCTCGTGATGCCGTATCACAAGCGGCTTGATGCCCTCCAGGAGGGACGGCGGGGAGATGCGCGCATCGGGACTACTCTCAGGGGGATCGGGCCCGCCTACATGGATAAGGCCGGGCGCACGGGCATTCGCGTCGGGCAGCTCAAATCTCCGGCGGAGTTCCGGGAGCTCGTCCACCAGCAGGCCGCGGACAAGAACCGGATTTTCGTCGAGGCGGGAGAGGAGCCCGAAGACCCCGATGCCATGGCCGACAGGTACCTGAGCCTTGGAGAGCGGCTCCTGCCCTATCTGGTCAATACGCCGGCGCTCATCAATGATGCGCTCGACCATGAGGAAAACGTGCTGTTCGAAGGGGCGCAGGGATCGCTCCTCGACATCGACCACGGCACGTACCCGTACGTGACGTCATCGCACCCGGTGGCAGGCGGAGCCTGCATCGGCGCTGGCGTCGGGCCTACGCGCATTGACCAGGTGTACGGGGTGTTGAAGGCTTACACCTCCCGGGTTGGGGATGGACCATTTCCGACCGAACTTGCAGGGAGTCTCGCGCACGAAATCCGTGAGCGGGGGCAGGAGTATGGCACCACCACCGGCCGGCCCCGACGGGTCGGGTGGCTTGACGGCGTAGCCCTGCGCCAGGCCGCCCGCGTGAACGGCATGACGGGGGTCGCCATCACGCGCCTCGACGTTTTAGACGGCTTGCCGACACTCCAGATTGCGACGCGTTATCGGTATCCGGACGGGAGTGTCAGCGCCGACCTGCCTGAGGATGTTTCCACCCTCGCGCTGGCGGAGCCGGAATATGCGATAACACCGGGATGGGACGCGCCGACCACCGGGGCCCGACGGCTGGAAGATCTGCCGGCGGCCGCCCGCCACTATCTCGATCGCATCGGCGAAATTACCGGCGTGCCGGTCGTGATGGTGTCGGTCGGAGCGGAGCGTGCGCGCACGATCGTGACCGGCTCGCTCTTTTAAGCGGCCACGGGCAACTCGTTTGACTGCGCGAAGGCAGCTCATTATACTGGGGCACACGCGGAAGTAGTTCAGTTGGTAGAACGTCGGCTTCCCAAGCCGAAAGTCGCGGGTTCGAGTCCCGTCTTCCGCTCCAGTTTTTCTGTTTGGCGGCCCTCAGGGGCCGCCTTTCTCGTTGCGCGACACTGTTCACGGCCGCGGCTCAAAGCCCATCCGCGAGGGCGGCTGGGCGGCTAGCTGCCCCATCGTCCAGGCGTGATGGAATTCGAAGAGCGCGAGCCTCGGGACCCTCCGCAGCGTACGTCTTGGTGGGCGACCCGGCGTCAACGCGGCACTCAGAAGGACGACTGCAGGATTGAAGAGACTGATAGGAGTGCCGGCCTCCGCAGCACAGCCTGTAAGTTCCCGGCGGGGGATATAGGGCCGTGAAGATGCAAAAAGCCGTCCGGCGCGGAACCACGAAAGCATGCGCGAGCCCAGGACTGTGTAAGAAGTCGCCCCCGGGCCAGGCACCAGTCGCGACAAGAGAACCGTCGGCGCAAGCCACGGCATCGTGCGCGGCTGCGCTTCGGAGGCCGGCGTGACACCGTACTGGCTTGGCCGATACGGAATCGTCCCTTGCAGTCCGGTGGCCAAAGCTTACGTGCTCACGCCTGGTTGCCGGAGGGTGCACCTGCAAGAGTTAAAGGGCGTCGGGTGCCGTTGCGGTCGGCTTTACGCAGTTGATATACTAGTGGGCGCGCTGGCGTAGCTCAGTTGGTAGAGCGGTCGATTCGTAATCGACAGGTCGGGAGTTCAACCCTCCCCGCCAGCTCCAAAATTTGTAAGGCCCCGCAAAGCTTGCGGGGCTTTCTCGTCGCCGAATATTGGCTGTCCCGAGCTATCCGGCACCATGAGCAGGTCTGAATAAATTAGGAACCCGGAGACGGGGTGCTTCATACGCCCAGGCAGAAGGGTAGAGCAGGGGATGAAAGGGCTGTGACTCGCTGTGGGGCAGGCTCAATACGGGTGCCTCAGCCAGTGTTATAAGCGTACGGCGGACGCCCCGCTCAAGCCCCGGCCAGAGCACATCGAGCCGAAGTTGGGGCGTATCACGACGCGGGTTCGCGGAAGGCCCACCCACCGCGACGGGTTGGTGACCGTTGTATTGAAAAACCTCCGCCAGATATCCGTTTCTTACTAAATGCGCTGATACGGCCCCTACGCCACCCGGAACGGGCGGACGGGACACTCCTGGCACAACGTGCCGGCCGCCAATACGCGTGGGTCAGAGACCGTGGACCCGTTGCAGTCGGTCCCGGGTGCTCACCGTAGAGCTGACGCTACCAGTCTCGTCGGCTGGATAGTCGGGTCCATCCTATGACCCCGCTGACCGCGGCCCACATGGATAGGTACGTCAGTGACCATGAATTCTTGAGACTGCCCGGGACGACGGGCTGATTGACCAGACCCGGATAGGCTCGGGGATGCATGATCCACATGCCTTGGGCCAGGATGTTCCAACGCAGCGAGCCCGCCACCGGGAACACCCACACGACGACGATGGCGACGACGGCGCCCCATGCGGGAAGTGTCCACGGCAGGTCCGTCCACAGCGCCAACGCGCTTCCGACGAGCGCCACCGCGGCCACGCCAGCTGCGGCCCAGGCCGCCGCTTCCAGGGACACCACGAGCGGGGAAAGGTGGAGAACCGCAGGTGTGAGGGGCCAAGCCATCGAGTGTCGCTGGGCGAAGGAACTCCAGCCGCTGCTGTACCCGTACCAGGCCCACCCGGCGAGAAACCACGCCACCCCTGCTGTGACGGCCGCGATGCCTGCGGTAAGTACGATCGTGATGGCCCGGGCCACCAAATAGATCCAGCTCTTGCCGTCCGGGACATGCAGCAGAAGAAACCACCGATAGTGCTGGCGGCCGTCGGCATCGAAGAGGTCACCGCACCAAAGGCAGTAGCCGAGGACCAGGCCAAACGGGTAGGCGATGCGATTCGCGAACTGGTACAGCAACAAATCCCACAGGTTCGGTCGAGTGTGAACGGTCAGAGAAAACGGGCCGAGCACGTCAACGGCCGGGAGAACGAGGACCAGGCACAGAACCCCGACCCACATCCAGCGACGGGTCGACCAGACACGCCGCCATTCGGCCATCACGGCGCGCGCCACCCAGCTCATGACGGCCACTCTCCAGACGAGGGGGCCGCGGCAACCGCCGGCGTGAGACGCCCCTCGTGCATCGTCCACACCTGGTCACACACAGCGGCTACCTCGTCGAGACGGTGGGAGACCATGATGACGGTCCTATCGGCGGGCTCTGCTATCATCCGCAGCAAGGCGCTCGCTCCCCCGGGGTCCAAGCCGTTCGTGGGCTCATCGAGCAGGAGCAGGTGCGGATGATCCATTACCGCTTGCGCCAGGTTCAAGCGCTGCCGCATACCGAGCGAATACGCCCGCACCCGGCGGCGGTCCCCGGGGTCCAAGCCGAATTGGACGAGTAGGCGGTCGATCCGCTCGAGATCGGGCCGGCCTCGCAAAGACGCCAGCAGGCGGAGGTTTTCACGACCGGTGAACTGGGGGAGGAGCAGCATGCCCTCAAGTACAATTCCCACACCGCCTGGAATCCGGTGCCGGCCCGGAGACAGCGGGGTGCCGAGGACCTCAGCCGTTCCCCGGTCAAACACGGCCAATCCGGC
>JAJZYZ010000082.1 GCA_021797815.1 Bacillota bacterium | reverse complement strand
ATCGGCGATGTGGACGATGAAGGTGTAGTGCTCGTACGGCAGCCCGCCCATCGTGTCCGCGGCCGCCTCCACGAGCTTTCGGAGGTCGTCCACCAGGCGGTCGGGGTCCTCGTTGCCCGCCCCCCAGAGCGCCAGTTCGTGGTGCTTGTCCCGCACCGAAAACGTGTAGCGGCGGTGGGTGCCCACCTCGACCGGACAGTCCACCAGGATGTCGTAGTCCGGGGCGCGGAAATGAAAGGGGTCCTCCCCGACCGGGTCGAGGCCGGTGGAGACATGCCAGCCGGCGGGGGCCCGAATATGGAGATCCACCGGCACGTCTTTCACCCCGTCCACGACGAAGAACAGGTTGGTCCCGTTCCAGTAGGCGTGGGTCGCGTCGCCATGCATGCCGCTGTCGCTGAGCTCGAAGGCATACACCTGATAGGTGATGGTGGCGCGGTCGGCTGCCTCGAACTGCCAGCAATTCTTGGCGGTCTTCTGGAGGGCCAGGGCGTGGCCGGCGGCATCGACGGCGCGGACGTCAAACAGGTGCCGGGAGAAGTCCTGGACTTCATAGGCGCCGGGGGCCCAGACCGGCAAGGCGAGCTCATGGGTCCCAGCGTCGAGCCCGGCCAGATCAAGGGTGATCTGATAGACATGCCGCGATGCCTCATGGCAGTCAACGGTAAACGTTTCGGAAAGTCGGGGCACGAAATTGCCTCCTTTGCGAAAGACACCTCGAGAGACGCGGTTTGGGGCCTCATCGAGCTTCGACCATACGTACACAGCCCCCATCCTAGCATGACGATGGCGGGCGGCCCTCTCTGTGCGGCAGGTCTCTTAGGAGGCGAACTGATTGGGCGTCGGCGCGCCTGGGGCATTCTCTCCCACGAGGACACGAAGGGCTTGCGGAAGGACCCGGCAGAACACGGGGGTTGGCCGCCACAGATCGCCATCCAGGTCAACCGGCATGGGTACGTTGGTCACGACCTGGACCTCTCGGATCAGGCGAAAGCGGGCATGATTCGTCCGGAGCAGCTCGCCGCGGCAGAGATTGTAGGTGGTGCCCAAAAGCGCGCCCAGTGACGGTCCGCCGATGCGGAACACTTCTAACAGGCCATCCTGGTTCGACGCTTCTTCCTGGACTCGGAGCCGTCCGGCGATGGTAGGACCGTTGGCGATAACCAGCTGCCGGGTGTCGTAGGTCTCCCGACCGTCCGGATAGGTGAGGGTAACGGTGAACTGCGGCGCCACCTGCAGCGCGCGCGTGACCTCGATGGGCCAGGCCCACACGCCGAATCGTTGCTTGGCGCCTTCACTCAGCAGCTGCACCAAGAGGCTCGAGATGCCGATGCTGGCGCTGTTTAAGAAGATGTGGCTGTCGCCGTCCGCCTGAGCCTCGCCGATGTCGACCGCCGCTATGGGCGCCTGGGCCAGGGCGCGGACGAGCCGTTCGGGGTCGTAGGGCAGGCCGAGGCCGGCGAAGAATGTGTTGCCGGTCCCCAGGGGAATGACGCCGAGAACGGCCTCGGGATTATGACGGAGCGCGTCGGCCGCGTTGGAAAGGGTGCCGTCTCCGCCGCCTACGATGAGGCGGCGAACATTGTGCGCGTTCGCCTGCAACAGCGTGTCTTGGAATTCTTCCACGCTGCGGACTAAAGACGACCCCACCAGGTTCAGTACCTGATCGAGCCGATTGGCCCACGCCTCATATCCGAGCGCGCCGCTCCGGGACCGACCGTTGACAATGAGCCAGGTCGGCCAGTTGGGGGCAGCACGTTCCGGAACTATGGAACGTACCCTCTCCATAACAGTGCGTCTCCCCGGCATCACATAAAAAATTGGAATCGGACGAAGCGCGATCGTCGGTCGGCGTCTTAAACTCCCGACCATCAACGTGCTGCACGCTCACGATACCACCGGCCGTCCCTCCATGCCCCACGCGACCGCCGAATTGAACGATCACACGGACGTGGATCTCCCGACAGGACGCGCCATCAGCCGATGACTCTAGGCGGTGTCTCCCACCCACCATTTGCCGTCAGTCCCGGGTCACCGTGCTACCATGGCGGCGGAGGATGATGTCCTTGGCGCTCGCGGCATTGAAGGTCGCGCTCATCCAGATGAACCTGACCGGGACTCCCGAACGCAATCTTGACACGGCCGCAGACTCTATTCGGGAGGCCGGGCGTCAGGGAGCGGACCTGGCGCTGCTCCCGGAACTCTTCCCCTACCCGTGGTTTCCCGTTAGGGAGGACGCAACACACTTCGCGCTGGCCGAGCCGGACACGGGTCCGGTGATGGTCCGAATGCGTGATGTGGCCAGAGAGAGTGCGATTACCCTGGTGGTGCCGGCCTATGAGCTAGATGCCGGGCGACGTTTTAATACCACCTACGTGCTGGCTCCCACCGGCGACATATTGTTCCGGTACCGGAAGAGCCACATCCCCTACCATCCGGGATGGTTCGAGAAATACTATTACGAGCCGGGGAACCTGGGATTTCCGGTGTTTTATCTGAACGGCCTCACGATTGGCGTGCAAACCTGCTGGGACAACCTGTTTCCTGAGGGAAGCCGGATTCTTGGACAGAAGGGGGTGCACGTCATTCTGGCACCGCGCGGGACCGGCAAAGCCTCGCTGGCGCGCTGGAGGACGGCTCTGGCAGCAAACGCCCTCGCCAACAATTGCTATGTCGTCAGTGTGAACCGTGTCGGGCTGGAAGGCGGGTCTTACATGTTTGGCGGCGACAGCGCGGCATTCGACCCGGATGGCGGCGTGTCTGCCGAATGCGGGACCGAACCGGGCATGACGTTTGCCACAATCGACCCGGCCATCGTGGACCGCTCGCGTTCGGAGTGGCCGTTTCACTATGACAGGCGCCCAAGCCTCTATCGGGAGCTGACCGGGGAGGCGTGAGCGCTGGCCGGGCGGCCGCGTTCGTATGCAAGTCAGCCGGATGCCAGCCGCCCAACGGGCGTCCCTGACGACGCGACTTCTGCTCCACGCCTTCGAGGTTGACGCCCGGGTGTCTACCTCTTGTATCCGGTGGCCTCGGCGGACGTGGCGATGGGGCCCGTTGCTCGCCGATTGGGGCGAGGGTCCACCGTCAAGGCGCGTCCGCCGCCGGGAGCGGCGTTCTCTCTCGCGGCCGCTCTCGGCCGGACTATTCTCTCTCGTTCAGGTCAGCCGTGCTCGCCACCGTTTAGAACTTAATCAATCGCGAGCTCGACCACGTCCCCGTCGGCGAGGATATGGTCAAGCCCGACCCGCTGAGCGGCAAATCGGGCGCTCGGACCTGTCACCATGGCGTGGCGGACCTTCCCGAGCCACGCGCGGTTCAGCCGGCCGATGAGGTCGGTGACCGACGAGCCCTCGACGAGGACCACCGGGTCGGACGAAACCGGGGCGCCGCGCGGCTTCGAAAACACGCGGATGAGGCCCGCCAGCTCCCAGATGAGAGAACGGACCCCGTCCAGTCCCGCGCCCGTTAAGGTCGAACACGCCGCCACCGGTGCGCCGGCAAACAACTCCGACAGCTGATGGAGACGGGATCCGTCCGGATCTAAATCCATCTTGGTGGCGACAATACCGCGCCGCACGCGGACGTTATCCGCTTCCAGCTCGCCCGCCACCACCTGCCCCTCGGCGAGGCCGGCATCGGTCAAGGGCACGATGTGGAGGGCGGCGTCGGCAATGCGGATGGCGGCCAGCACGGCCTTGCCGCCGCCCTTGCCGTCGGCGGCGCCGCCGATAAGGCCGGGCAGATCAATCAGTTGGATCTGCGCCCCACCGACGGCCACCATGCCTTCTACCGGGCGGAGGGTGGTGAAAGGATAGTCGCCGATCGCCACCTGACGGCCGGTGAGCGCGTGCAGCAGTGACGACTTGCCCGCGTTGGGGGGGCCGACCAGCACCACTTGCCGCGCACCCTGGCGGGCCAGAAAGAAGGTGTCGGTGTGGCGGACCTCCGTGCGCTGGTTGGTCTCCTCGATGAGACCCAGTACCCACTTTCGGAGCTCTCCGTACGGGCCGTTATAGTAACCCGGGAATTCGTCCAGGAAATGACGGAGAACATCGACGCGGTCCGCACCCTCGAGGCCGCGGATGCGGCGCTTGATGATCCGGCGCATCTCTTGATGGGGAATCGGCATGAAAACATCCCCTAGATGTAGGCAGTCCCTGCGGTCGGGAGTCCGAAGACCAGACCGGAAACCTGACCGAGGGCACACGGGTAGCGGGGAAGGGGTTAAAGTCCCGCTTTGGGGGCAGGCAGGAAGACACCGTTCAGGCCAGAGCCTTCGATGTGAAGCACGGCGATCTTCCCTCCCCGTTTCCGCCCGATGAGGATGCTGACATTACTGTAGCGACGGACGAAGACTCTGACAAGCGAGCGGCTTGCCTCGGCGAAAAAATCACGAAGCGAGGACAGCATGGCCATGATCGGCATGGGGCGTCTTACGAGACGACAGGTGGCGAACGGCATGCCGTGGGCCTTGCGGAAGCGCCCCGCGGTCTTGGTGGAATCGACTCCGCGCTGCCACCGCGCCAACAATAGTGTCAAGGTGCGGATTCCAACTTCATCCACATACTCTCCCTGACGCACGGTTCCCGATGCCATGGAGGCCTCGGCCGCCGCACCTAAAGGGGCGATGCCGCCGCGAGGCCGATACCCCTTTCGGTGTCCCGATTAGGCCAATCGTTGCCTGGAATTTCTATTTCAGTGTCCCCCTCTTGGAGCCAGCTCGATTAGCCGTGTCGCCGTCCTCGAGCTGCCGGAGACCAGCACGAACACGTGCGAGCCAACCACCCCGACCCCGTCCATCCAGGCTCCGCGCCGACCCCGCGCCATGATCCGATTATTCTGTTCCAGCAGGGAGACCGTGACACCACTGTCCATAGGTACGACCACGTCCACCACCGACCCGTCAGGGCCGACGGTCCATGCGTAGATAGTTCCCGGATGAGGCACCCAGTACGGCGGGAGCCATGTGTCCGTGGCGCTGTCAAAACGAAGCAAGAAGCTTGGCCGGCCAAGGCCAGTACCGTTCTCGTCACCCTGCATTGACATCCAGATCGTCGAACCCTGCGGGACGATCTTGTCGAGCACGGCGTTTTGACCCCACCCGCCCGGCACAGGAAACACGGCCATTTGTCCCGTGATCGGGCTCCAGCGGACCAGGGCGGCGGCGCCGTCATACACAAGATCGGCAGGGTCATATCGGCCGTTGTTGATTCCAAACCATAAAGTGCCGTGGGCACCCACGGTCTCACCGGTCACCACGCTCGTCACTACCCGAGACAGCACGACTTTACGTATTAGACGACCGCTTGGCGTCACCTCTGCGAGGATCGGATGGATCAGTGGTCCCCACATCCCCCCGTCGGGGGCGGGGGTGGCAGCAGCGACCACTACTCCGCCGCCAATCCACACGCCCCCCTTCCCCGTGACGGCGAGACCACTCCCAGCGCCCAACCCCGGCTCTTCCCCGACGGCGGGAACTGAAACGGGCCACGGGGTCATTCGCACCATGTCGGAATTGCCGTTAACGGTCAGCAGGACACTGGTTCCCTTACGAGTGAAAGCACCGACGACCATGGTCATCCCCTGGGCCAGCGCTGCGGACACGACCCTGACGTCGATGGCTGTGGGGCCATGGCCGGAACCTTCCGTCCACAGAGGACCCCCAACGGGCACGACCCACGTCCACTGGGAGCCGACCCCATAGATGGCGGCCAGAGACATGGGCCAGAGGTTTTCGCCCGCCAGCGCTCCGTGGTACGGGTACTGGGGCCGACCGGACGCGTGCCACGGCAACCTCCACATGGCGTGAATGGCATAGGGGTGAACCACCGAGAAGAAGGGTACGCGTACTGGTTTGAACGAGGGTAGAGCATTTAGTGAGTCGTGTGGGGAGCCAACGGGAACCAGACTGCAAGCCGACATCACGGCTCCCGCTACGAGGATGATGATCCACCGAAAGATGCGCTGACGCCGCCACGGCCGGATGCCCGCCGCTCCCACTGTCCGGCCTCCTTCTCGGTGCCGCCCCCAACGCACCCGGCTCGCGCTTCGTCAATGACTCTTCATGCTCCCTCGACCGCCCGCTCCAGGTGTCCACTATCCGAAATTAACTCCACACCCACCGTCTGGGTTTGGCGGCGGGGAGAGGAAGGGAGCATGGTTGTGATAGCCCGGGATGGCATGCGGTTACAGATGTGGGATCCGCCGACCGCCGTGCACGGTCTCCGGATTTCGGAGTAGTCGGTGCCGGGCCGTTTCAATCCCGGGCTGACAGATGGGTTGAGGGTTGAGCATGGCGGCTTAAGACCCGTGTCGGCCCGGAGCGGCCGTCGACCTCTGGCCACGCCCTAACATCGGCGACGCGCGGCCTTCGTGAGTGGGGCGGCTTTGGGGAAGAGATGCGCTGTAGCCGGGAACGGCTGAAAGACTCGAACTCTTCTGAGGCTCACGATGCACCAGGGCGACCTGGCGCGCGGCCCCGCTTTTGTGGCTATGGCCATTCCGGGAAGGTGCGTGGATGGCTTCCGGATGCGCTGGAAGATGGACGGCGCTTGGGAAATCTGCTGATAACGCCTGCGCGCTCCTTGCCGTCGGCCAGGTGGCGGTTCTCTCCAGTGGCATGGCACCCGCAACGCGCGCCGTGGGTCGACCGGCGGCTTTCGGTGGTGATCGAGGTGGAATCGCCGCATGTCGTTTGTAAGGGTTCCGGCGTGGCGCGCGTGTCGCAGCGGGAGGGTTCTGAGTCCGGGAGTGATAACTTCCAGGCGGCAAGGCCGGACCACGATTTCATCCCTTCCACCTGTCCCATGGCCCGGTGGGTGCTGTTCTGCGGCTTTGGACCTCCACTTCGTGACAGTTCGGACCGCGCGCGTGTCCAGCACCCTGACGTTTTGGCGCGCACAGTCATTGTCGTGGCGCGTCTGGCGACGGCCACCACCCACCTAGTGTAGTGTCTCGCAAATAGGTATGTGGTTGTGGTACCCTGAGGCATGAACACTCCCGCCGCCCCCTTGGCCCTTCCGCCCGGGCAACGGGCCATTCTGGATCGGGTGGCGCGGTCCCAGACCGCGCCCTATCGGCAGGTGCAACGCGCTCGGGCCCTCCTGCTGGCCGCCGACGGCCTTCCCAACAGCCGGATTGCTACGCAGGTGGGCGTCACCGTCGTCACCGTGCGGGCCTGGCGCACCCAGTTTGCCGCCACGGGCTTGCACGACTGGGAGCAGATCCGGCCCGGCCGGGGCCGTAAGCCCTCCATCCCGGATGCCACGATCCAGGCGATTGTCGACACCACCTTGCATCAGACGCCGCCCGACGGCGCCACCCAGTGGAGCTGTCGCACCTTGGCCCGGGTCATGGAGGTCAGCCCCGCCACCGTCCAGCGCATCTGGGCCGCCCGGGGCCTCAAGCCGCATCGGGTCAAGCGCTTCAAACTCTCGCGGGACCCGGCCTTCGAAGCCAAGCTGATTGATGTGGTGGGACTGTACTTGCACCCTCCGGACCAGGCCGTCGTGTTGTGTGTGGACGAAAAGAGCCAGATCCAAGCGTTGGACCGCACCCAGTTGGCACTCCCCCTGACGACCAAGCACCCGGTCACCTGGACGCATGATGACAAGCGGAACGGCACCACCACTCTGTTTGCTGCCTTGAATGTCCTGACCGGGGAGGTGCTGGGCACCTGCCAGCCGCGACACCGCCATCAGGAGTACCGGCGGTTTCTGCAGCAGATCGACCGCGCCGTGCCCAAGGGTCTGCACATCCACCTCATCGTGGACAACTATGCGACCCACAAGCACCCCGCCGTCCAGCAGTGGTTGTCGACCCATCGCCGGTTTCATTGTCACTTCACCCCGACCTCGTCCAGCTGGCTCAATCTGGTCGAGCGGTGGTTTCGCGATCTGACCGAGAAAGCCATCCGCCGCGGGGCCTTCCCCAGTGTGCCGGCCTTGATTGCGACCATCGAACGCTATCTGGCGGCGCACAACGCGGACCCCAAACCCTTCGAGTGGACCGCGACCGCCGCCGAGATCCTGGAGAAGGTGCAGCGGGGCCGGGTTGCCCTCGCCCAAACGGAAAACCAAAAGTGAGACGCTACACTAG
>JAJZYZ010000024.1 GCA_021797815.1 Bacillota bacterium | reverse complement strand
CGTCGACAACACCTTTGCCGTATATCTGGTGCTGGAACTGCACGGACGCATCACCGGCTACGGGGGGATGTGGCTCATTCTTGACGAGGCACATGTGACCAATGTCGCCATTGACCCCCTCTTCCGGGGGCACGGATTTGGCGAGGCCATGATGAACGGTCTCATCGAGCGCGCCCGCAGCCAGGGCTGTCATCGGATGACGCTAGAGGTCCGGCGGTCGAACCTGGTGGCGCAGAACCTGTACCAGAAATTGGGGTTTGTACAGCTCGGCGTCCGGAAGGGATACTACACCGATACCCATGAGGACGCCTTTATCATGTGGAAGGACCCGCTGTAGGAGCCAGGGGCGGATCTCGGACGACAGTCGGGCGGGCGATGGCGCCACTGTTTAGGAAGACGCGCCGCGTCGGAGATTCCGAGAGCGAAAACGCCGCCCCAGGCCGCGTGGGCGAGAGGGTGCCGGTGCGTCATGCGGCCCGCCGCAGACGAATACGTCTCGCGCCCGCTGCACTGAACCACGCGGAGCCGTCTGCCGGCCCTCGGAGATGACAGCCCCCCGAGCCGTACGGCGGTAAAGGGCGCCACCGGCCCCGCCGTCCCCATCCGAACCGCGCGGCCTGGGCAGCGGGCGATGCACAGCATCGCGGCCGGGGCAGGAGCAACAGGACCCAATGCGCCGAATTCATGCGATCATAGCCCCGAGGACAGCCCGCGCCGGGTCGCCAAAGGCCCTCGGCGGGCGCGCGGCGAGGTCAGAAGATAAGCCATGCACATTTTCTGCGGTCAAGACGTGTAGTGCGGCCGCGAATCTCTAGGGTGTCTCGGAAAGAGGCGATGATGTGGACGAGGGGGCGGACGGCGCCGGGGAACTCTTTCTTGGCATCGAAACCTCCTGCGACGAGACGGCCGTGGGGCTCGTCCACGCCGGACAGGGGGTGGAAGGCGAAGCCGTCGCGTCTTCCGCCGGCAAGCAGGATCGGTACGGTGGAATCGTGCCGGAGGTGGCGGCGCGCGAGCATGTGGCCGTGCTGCCCGGGCTCGTCGCCGCCGTCTTGCAGCAGGCCCACCGGCAGCCGCAGGAGATCACGGCCATTGGTGTGACGGCCGGGCCCGGTCTTTTTGGCGCGCTGTTAGTCGGCATGACGGCCGCCAAGGCACTGGCCGTGGCCTGGGGGCGGCCGCTTGTAGCCGTGCATCACCTGGAGGCACACCTGTACGCTAATGCCCTCTCGGGCCCGATCATGTTTCCGAGTCTGGCACTCCTGGTCAGCGGCGGTCATACCGGTCTGTGGCTGTGGCGCGGTCACGGGGACCTAGTGCGGATCGGTGAGACGCAGGACGACGCTGCCGGTGAAGCGCTCGACAAAGGTGCGCGCCTGCTCGGGCTCGGTTATCCTGGGGGGCCTGCCATCGAGCGGCTGGCAGCCACCGCTGAGGGACCGGGACCACGCCTGCCTATCGGGCACATCCGGGGTGGGAGTCCGTACGATATGAGCTTCAGCGGGTTGAAGACGGCCCTGCGGCAAACCGTGGAACGAGACCCGGCCGTCAATGCCGCCCGGTACGCCCGTTCCCTGCAGGAAGCGGTGGTACAGGCCTTGGCGGAGCGCGTCGATCGGGCGCTGGACGCTTTCCAGGTGGGGGCCGTGTACGCGGCCGGGGGAGTGGCGGCCAACCGCGTGCTGCAGGCAAGGCTGACCGCTATCGCCCGTGCCCATCATATTGAGGCTTTCGTCCCGGAGCCCCGCTACTGCACCGACAACGGGGTGATGGTGGCCCTGGCCGCACGACACGGATTTCTGGCCGGCGCCCGCCTGTCGCTCGAGCAAGGTCCGCGGACGCCGTGGCCGCTCGGCACGGAGCGGCTTTAGAAAGGGGTGTGACGGATGCTGCTGCGTTACGGAGAGTTTGAGCCCACCGTGGAGGATCCGGTGTTTCTGGCGCCGGGCTCTCATCTCATCGGCCATGTGCATCTGGAGGCGGAAGCCTCGGTGTGGTTCAACGCGGTCTTGCGGGGCGATGAGGACGAGATCCGGGTGGGGTTCCGGACAAACCTCCAGGACGGAGTGGTGGTGCACACGGATCCGGGAATGCCGTGCGACATCGGCCGTGACGTTACCGTGGGCCACAATGCGGTGGTTCATGGGTGTCGGATTGGCGACACCGTGCTGGTGGGCATGGGCGCCATCGTCCTGACCGGGGCGGTGGTGGGGGAAGGGTCCATCCTGGCTGCTGGGACACTGGTCACGAGCCGGGCCGTCATCCCGCCGCGCAGCATGGTGATGGGGGCGCCCGGACGGGTGGTGCGGACCGTCACAGATTCCGAGTTTGACTTCATACGATGGTCGGCCGAGCATTATCGAATGTTGTGGAAGAACGGAGCGTGGGTGTGACGGGAGCGCAGGCGGAAGCGGACCCCAAGGGCCCGTCCCGCATCCATTTCATCGGCATCGGCGGCTACTCCATGAGCGGGCTTGCGCTGGCATTTCGAGCTCAGGGCGCCGTGGTGTCCGGCTCCGACCATCGCCGGTCGGAGCGGACTCTCCGCTGCGAGGCGGCCGGCATCCGCGTGAGCTATGGCCATGACGCGGCCAACATCGGTAACGCCACGGAGGTCGTTTTCAGCACCGACGTGCCTCCGGACAACCCGGAGCTGGCAGCCGCGCGGGAGAGAGGACTCAGCATCCGCCATCGCTCGGAGATGCTGGCGCGGCTTATCGGGCCCCGCCGCGCGGTGTGCGTCACCGGCACTCACGGTAAGACCACCACCACCAGCATGGTGGGCGCCATCCTGATGGAGGCGGGATGGGATCCCCTGGTGTTGGTGGGGGCGGACGTGGCCGACTTCGGTGGCCAGAACGTGCACCTCGGCAAGGGTGGGTGGGCGGTGGCGGAGGCCGACGAGAGCGACGGCTCGTTTCTCCGCTATAAGCCGGACGTCGCCGTGGTCATGAATCTCGAGCCCGAACACCTGGAACATTACGGCGGCCGCTTCAGCGCGGTGGTGGAGGCCGTCGACCGCTTCGTGGCCCAGGTGGTGCCCGGAGGGGTGGCGGTGATGTCAGCGGAGGATCCGGTGCTGGCGGGAGTCGTCGCGCGGGCCGCCACGCCGGTACTGACATTCGGGGCTCTGGGCGACGTCACCGCGGAGCGCGTCAGCCTGGCGCCCGACGGCTCTACTTTTGATGTGGCCTGGCGCGGCGATCCGCTGGCCACCTTTCACTTGAGACTTCCCGGCCGGCATAACGTGGACAACGCCCTCGCGGCCCTGGCGGTGGCCCGTCACGTGGGGGTCGAAACCGAAGTGGCGGCGCGGGCGCTGCAGAATTTCTTGGGTGCCCGGCGGCGGTTCGAAACAGTGGCCCTGAAAGACGGCATTCGGATCGTCGACGACTACGCTGTGCATCCGACTGAAATTCGGGCAACCATTCAGGCCGCACGCCAGCTGACGTCCGGCCGCGTGCTGGCGGTGGTGCAGCCGCATCGCACCGAGCGGGTGCAGAACCTCTGGCCCGAGTTCCAGGATGTGCTGGCCGAGGCCGATCTCACCTTCGTTACCGATGTCTACATTCCGCCTGGCACGGCGGCGCCCGCCGACGGTGCCGACGGACTCGCCCGCCGCCTGGCTGACGCCGGCCGCGCGCGGCGCCCGGGTGCCCATATTGAATACAGCGGATCTGTCGACGCCAGCATCGCGCGCCTCCTTCATGAAATACGCGCCGGGGATACGGTGCTGGCACTGGGGGCCGGGGATGTCTCGCGGCTTGCCAGCACGCTCGGAGAGCGGGTGCTCGGGTGCCGGCCTTCCGGTTAGAGAGGCTCTCTCCCGCCGCCCGCAGCCTATGGACCCTTCTTGATGCGAGGGGGACCACCTGGCTGGTGGGCGGGGCGGTGCGAGATCTGGCCGCCGGGCTGGAGCCCCACGACGTCGATCTCGCAACCGCTCTGCGGCCCGGCGAAGTGCGTGCGATCGCGCAGACTGAAGGCCTCTCGGTAGTGCGGGCGGGCGAAGCCTTCGGGCGCATCGGGGTGGTGACCGCGCATGGTCTGGTCGATGTCACTACGTTTCGGGAGGAAGCCGCGTATCTTGACGGCCGGCACCCGGAAATGGTCCGGTTCACGGGGGATGGCGTCCAGGATCTCCGGCGACGCGATTTCACCATGAATGCGATGGCCCTCACCGCCGCCGGCCGCCTCGTTGATCCCACGGGCGGCCTGCACGACCTCCAGGAGGCCGTCATCCGCGCGGTGGGCGATCCGGCGCGACGGCTTGACGAAGATCACTTGCGTGTCTTGCGGGCCATCCGTTTCCTGGCCTATCCGCTGGGTCCCATGCGCCTTGACCCCGCGCTCGCGCGCGAGGTGGCGGCCCGTCGGGAGGTGTTAAAGAAGCTTTCGGCGGCCCGCCTCGGATCCGAATTCGGCGCGATGTTATCCCATGCCACGCCCGACCGCGCACTTATAGAAGGTGCGCGGCTCGGGCTTTGGGCACCCTCCCGCCTGCCTGGCCAGGGCCTCGACGGCCTCGACGATCCAGGAGCGCGGCTTCTCGCGTTGTCCCATGCCTATGAGCTCGAGGCCCTGGGGTCCATCGAGTGGCCGCACGCGCTGCGGGCACGGGCCCGTGGGATTGCGCGCATCCTGGCCGGGGTCGACCCGGTCGCCGGGTCTGACGGCGTTGCGGCGCAGCAGCTGGCCCACTGGCTGGGGGAAGCCGATCCGGCGCGCCTCCTGCGTCCGGAACGGGTGATGGGACAGCTTCAGATCGGGGCAGGACCAATCCTCGGCCAGGTCCTCCGCGAACAGCGCCGCTACTTGAAGGAAGGTGACGGCGACCGCTCGCCGGACGCGATCCTGGCGCATCTCCAACGATTTCTACAGAATCTGCCGGAGTCGTCCGACTAAGGCGTGATGCGCCTTGCAGGCAAATGGTGGAGGGTTCCCCTGTGCTATTCTTTGAAAAAGCCACGGAGGAGTGTGTCCCGTGACCGAGCAGGAGAAATTTGGTCGCGACGGTCTCACATTTGACGACGTCCTCCTCGTTCCCCGTGCGTCCTCGGTTCTTCCCCGCGAAGTGGACGTCACGACGCGCCTGTCGCGTAACATCCGGCTCAACATCCCGGTCATCTCGTCGCCGATGGACACCGTGACCGAGTCGCGCATGGCCATCGCCATGGCACGCGAGGGCGGCATCGGGGTCATCCACAAGAACCTGTCTGCCGAGCAGCAGGCGTCAGAGGTAGACAAGGTCAAGCGGTCGGAACACGGGGTCATTATTGACCCCTTTTTCTTGGGACCCGACTCGCTGGTGTCAGAGGCTCTGGCCATGATGGCCCGCTATCGCATTTCCGGCGTCCCCATCGTCCGCGAGGGCGGGTATCTGGTGGGCATTCTCACGAACCGTGACCTGCGGTTCGAGACCCGCTTCGAACGACCCGTGCGGGAGGTCATGACGCACGAAAACCTGGTGACGGCCCCCGAAGGGACCACCCTCGAGGAGGCAAAGGCCGTGCTGGCCCGCTACCGGGTGGAGAAGCTCCCGCTGGTGGACGCCGCCGGCCGCCTTCGCGGTCTCATCACCATTAAAGACATCGAAAAAGCCCGGAAGTTTCCCAACTCCGCCAAGGACTCCAACGGACGCCTCCTGGTGGCGGCCGCGATCGGAGTCGGCGACGAGCACGTCGAGCGCGCCGAGGCGCTGGTGGCGGCGCGGGTGGACGCTTTGGTGGTGGACACGGCCCATGGGCATTCTGCGGGCGTGCTGGCGCAGGTCCGCCGGATCAAAGATCGCTTTCCGGACGTGGATGTAGTGGCCGGCAACGTGGCCACGGCAGACGGCGCCCGTGCGCTCATCGAGGCGGGAGTCGACGCCGTCAAAGTCGGCGTGGGGCCAGGTTCGATCTGTACGACCCGGGTCGTGGCGGGAGTGGGCGTGCCCCAGATTACGGCCGTCTTCGAGGCATACAGCGCGGCGCGTCAATATGATGTGCCGATAATCGCGGACGGGGGCGTGCGGCTTTCGGGCGATCTGGTAAAGGCGCTGGCAGCCGGAGCTTCGAGCGTCATGATTGGATCCTTGCTGGCCGGCTGCGACGAAAGTCCCGGAGATATGGAAATTTATCGGGGCCGGAGCTTCAAGGTCTATCGCGGGATGGGGTCTCTGGGCGCCATGCGGGAAGGCTCGCGCGATCGGTATTTCCAGGAAGACATTCGAGACGAAAAGCTAGTTCCGGAGGGCATTGAGGGCCGCGTGCCCTATCGTGGACCGGCTTCTGACACGGTCTACCAGCTCGTAGGCGGGCTCCGAGCGGGCATGGGTTATTGCGGCTCCGCCACCCTGGGGGAGATGGCCGACGAAGCCCAGTTTGTGCGGATCACCAATGCGGGCCTGCAGGAGAGTCATCCGCATGACGTGCAGATCACGAAAGAAGCACCAAACTACCAGACGTTTTGATCGGGAGAAGGGGTCCGACTGGCGAAACTAATCATCGAGGGAGGGATCCCGCTCCGGGGGACGGTCCCCATCGGCGGTTCCAAAAACAGCGCGCTGGCCCTGATTTCGGCCTCCATGCTGGCGGAGGAAGGCCGGGTGATTCTGGAGAATGTTGCCCCCGGACGCGACGTTCACGATCTGTGCGAGATCGTGTCCTCCCTAGGCGGCGATGTGCGCTGGGAAGACGCCACGACGCTTGAGATCTGGTCCGCACCCATTTCACAGCATGCGGCGCCCTACCGGCTGGCCCGAAAATTTCGCGCCTCCTATTATGTGGTAGGAGCGCTTCTGGCGCGCCTGGGCAAGGCGGAGGTGGCGTTTCCCGGCGGATGCCAGATAGGCTCGCGCCCGGTTGACTATCACATCCGCGGCTTCCAGGCTCTCGGGGCCGAGATGTCGCTCGACCACGGATCTATTCATGGACAGGTGTCCGGCCGCCTGCGCGGCACCCGCATCTATATCGAACGGGCGTCGGTCGGCACCACCGTCAATCTCATGATCGGCGCGTCGCTGGCCGAGGGCACGACGCTTCTGGAAAATGCGGCCATGGAACCGGAGATCGTAGACCTGGCCAACTTTCTAAATGCCATGGGAGGCCGTGTCCGCGGCGCCGGCACCAATCTGGTGCGGGTCGACGGGGTTAAGAAGCTTCGGGGTATCCGGCACGAGGTGATTCCGGACCGCATCGAAGCCGCGACCTACATCATGGGAGCAGCCGTGTCCCGGGGCTCTGTCGAAGTGGAGCGCGTGATTCCCGAGCACTTCCGCACGGTGCTCCTTAAATTGGAACAGACGGGAGCGCGGGTTGAGGAGGGCACGGATCGGGTACGCGTGAGCTACGACGCCCGACCCCGGGCCGTGGACGTGGAGACGCTGCCGCACCCGGGCTTCCCGACCGACCTGCACCCGCCGATGGTGGCGGTGCTGGCAAGCGCCGAGGGAGTGGGCGTGATCCAGGAGACCGTGTTTGAGAGCCGGTTCTCCTACACCCACGAGCTGGCGCGGATGGGCGCCAATATCAAGGTGGAGCGTGATACCGCCATCATCCGCGGCGTCGACCGTCTGTCGGGCTCGCCGGTGGAGGCGCAGGATCTGCGTGGCGGCATTGCCCTGGTACTGGCAGGGCTCGGCGCCGAATCCGAAACTGAGGTACAGGGCATCGAGCATGTGGATCGGGGCTACGTGGGGCTGGCACCGAAGCTTCAGGCGCTGGGAGCGCGCGTACGGCGGGTCGAGTAGCGGCTGGCTCGCTGGCAGGGAGGACATGATGGCTGAAACCGTGGTGGTAGGGTTCGCGCGGACGCCGTTTGGCACGCTGGGGGGAGGGCTTAGGGAGGTTCCGGCCACCGGGCTCGGCGCTCACGTTATTCGCGCGGCCCTGGCGAGAGCAGGCGTGGCGGGCACGGACGTCGACTACGTGTACATGGGTCAGGTGGTGCAGGCCGGAGCCGGCCAGATTCCGTCGCGACAGGCCAGCATGGGAGCGGGTTTGCCCGACAGCGTGCCTTCCGACACCATCAACAAGGTGTGCGCGTCCAGCCTTCGGGCGGTCAATCTGGCCGATATGGGCATCCGCCTCGGCGTGCAGAGCATCGTGGCGGCGGGCGGCATGGAAAGCATGTCCCGCGCGCCCTATCTCGTGGAAGGCGCACGATTCGGTCTTCGGATGGGTGACACCACCCTGATTGACAGCGTCGTGCACGACGGACTCTGGTGCTCCTTCGGGAACTGCCACATGGGAGTGTATGGGAGCATAGTGGCCCGCGAGTTTGACGTCTCGCGGGAGGAGCAGGACGCCTGGGCTTTTAGAAGCCATGAACGCGCGATCGCGGCTATCGATTCCGGACGGATGGCCGAGGAGATTGTTCCGGTCGAAGTGCAAGACCGGCGTGGCCGGGTGACGCGGGTGGAGCAAGACGAGGCGCCCCGCCGCGATACGTCGCGCGAGCGACTGGCGGCGCTCCGGCCGGTATTTGACGAGGACGGAACCGTGACGGCCGGCAACGCCCCGGGCCTGAACGACGGGGCGTCGGCGCTGGTGCTGATGGAGAAGGAAGAAGCGGTGCGCCGCGGGCTTCCCATCCTCGCGGCTATCGTGAGCCAGGCGCAGGTGTCGGAGGCGCCGAAGTACCTGCACACCGTTCCGGCGCATGCAGGCATGAAGGCTCTCTCCCGGGCCGGGCTCACCATCAAGGACGTGGCGCTGGCGGAGATCAACGAGGCGTTTGCCGCCGTCACGCTGGTCAGCATGAAGATTGCGGGACTCGGTCCGGAGATTGTCAACGTAAACGGCGGCGCCGTTGCCCTGGGTCATCCCATCGGAGCCTCCGGGGGCCGCATCCTGATGACGCTCATCCAGGAACTGCGGCACCGAGGCGGGGGCTATGGCCTCGCGGCTATCTGCAGCGGCGGCGGGCAGGGAGAGGCGACGGTGGTGCGGGTGGACTGAAGGCGGCCGTCTGGCAGCACATGATGAAGGGCGGCGCCAGCGGCGCCGCCCTTCATGATCTCCCAGCCCTCAATCAAAGTCCGTTGCCGGGATAGCTCCACAGGTGATGGCCAATGGGGTTCTTGCCGCCCGGTACGATGCCGGCCGGCAGGAAGTCGACACCATCCGGAACGTTGAGATAGCCAGGGGCGCTGCCGGGTACGCCGGTGTGCCCGTACTGCCAGACAATCTTGTTGGTTTTCGGGTCGATGAGAATCACGCGGTCATTGTGGTCGTCGTTCAAGAGCACCATGCCGTTCTTCAACTCGACGGCGAGAGAGGGCTGATTGAGGCGGCCCGGTCCCTGGGTCACCGCGTATTCCCATAGCACCTGGCCGGTGTGCGGATTCATCTTCACGATATAGCCGGGGTTGTTGTAGAAGGCCACGATGACATTGCCGCCGGGAGTGAAGTTGGCGTCGGACGGATAGGGGAACGAGGTGAGACCGGGAAGCTGACTCTGGGTGGGCAGATGAAGGGTCCAGACCACCTGGTTGTTACGGTTGAGCAGGATGACGTCGTCGCCGTTTATCTGCGTGACGAGGGTTCCCTGGTTGGGGGCCGGGAAATCTCCATTGGGTGCCGAGTACGTGAGGGGCGGGTTTATGGCGGCCACGCCGGTCTGCCCATACTGCTTGATAATCTGTTTGGTGGCCCGATTGATAAATAGGATGCGCTGGTTTCTGATGTCGGCCACCGTGATGAGATCCTGGCCCCCGCGGTCGTACAAGAAGGCGTCGTCCGGGGTATTGAGATACCCGGGAGCACTTCCCGGAACACCGGGATGCCCGTACTGCCAGACCACCTTGTCCTGCTTGAAATTCACGATGGCGAGGACGTCATTGCCCTCCTCGTTCGTGATGATGGAGTCGAAATGGGGTCCAAAAAAGACGTCGTCATCGTCTATCAGCGGGGAGGGCTGTCCCGCCGGGGGGAATTGCCACACGATCTTCTTTTGAGGGGTGACCAGGAGGATCCGGTTGTTGTGGGAGTCGGCGATGAGGACGTCACCGGGCAGGTAGGGATTGGTGCCGGTGCTCTTCCAGGGACGGGGCGGCACCTTCTTGGAGACCTTCACGGACGCCCGCGTCCGCGACGCCGCGGCGGGTGCAGCTCCCTGCGCCCCACAGGCGGCCAGGGCTACGCTGGCTCCCAGAAGACATCCCAATCCGGCCATGCGTCGGGCGGTGCTCATACGGGGACCATGCACGCGGAACCATCCTCCTTCTTTTTATCCCGAGCTGTTAGCGTCAGAGGTTCAGGCGCGCCGGCGTCCCCTTACGAACTCGTAGGCGGCGACGGCCAGGGCCAGCACCACCAGGACCGGCATGAACCAGAACCAGAGTCCGCCGAAGCGGAAAAGGATGAGGACGCCCACGATGCCGAGCGCCACCGCAGCAAAGGGATGTCGATGGGAGAGTGCCCAGGCCTCGAGCAGCACGATCACGCCGAGACCCACCATGAGCGCCCATATCACGACATGCACCAGCACGGTTACGAGCACGATGGCCACGAGACCCAGGAGGATTGCCCGCACCCACACGAGACCCACCTCCCCCGCCATGCCGTTTCATCCGGCGCGCGCCGGGCGGCCTCGCGCCTTCGCCGACGATTGTAGCACGCGTATTTAAGAGGCACGGGCCGGTCCGGTTTAAGAAAACCGTGATGACGACAGGTCGGGCGTGGGTGTGAAACCACTGCAAGAGGCCTCTCATGGCCAGGACCGACTGTCGGCGGTTGGTCGGCGCTGTTGGCACAGTGATGATGCGACCCGACCCGGAAAGACACCGGGGCGCGCCCGCGATCCACAGCGACCGGAAATCCGGACCCTTCGACCGCGCGCGCTGACGCTCCCCGTTCTAAGTTCTGGGTGCGCGGGCCAAGGGAGTCGTGCGAGAACCGGACTGGTGCCCCCCTAGTGCGGGCGATAGGCGCCGATCCCCGCGTGTGGCACGCGCGTGACCCGTTATGCACGGAAGCGGCCAGCCTGACTCGCCGCGCCGGTGCTCCCGATCGCCCGCAGGTTCCGGTGGGTCGTGCCGTGGAGAGCCACCTCCGCGCTGGTCCCGGCTGCAGGCAAGAGCGGATCCGGGGCTTCGGCCCGCCGGTTGCCGCCACCAGAAAGGCGCGTGGGCCGGATAGAGCGCCGAAAGGGTCAGCATCCGAGACGTGTAGGGGTTCCGGAGTCCGTCGTCGAAGGGGACAGCGACCAGACGTTCGTGGGCGGTTTGGGCGCCATGAGAGGAGCGCGGCGTGCGGGAGCTCTGCCAAGAGGGATGCCGACAGCACGATCGCGAGCGGCGCGACGCAGGAAAGCACTCCGGAGATGGATGTGGGCATCCGGGTCCACTCAGAACGGCAGGCACGGGTGGCCGCTGACGCGGCGGGCCCGTTTACCGGCGAGAGGCTCCGCCCGACGGCCGGAGAGCATGAAGCGGGGACCAGAGACACGGGGAGGACACGTGCGGGAGCGACGGACAGCCATCTATACAACCGGCGGCTTTGCCTTGGTGATCGCGGTGGGTCTGTGGTTGCGCCTGCCCTTGCCGTCCGGTCACCACTTGCGAGGCCTGTTGATTCTGGGACTGGCCCTTGTCTTTTTGGGCATGCTGGCGCTCGGTCTGGGGCGCGCTGCACGGTCAGGACTGGTGGTGCTGGGCATGGCGGCAACCGTGCTTGGGCTTGGCGTCCTGGCCTGGCCGGCTACCGGAGTCATGCGAGGCGCCGCGATTGGAGCTGCGGTGTGCGTGATTGCGATCCTGCCGCGCGCTTTGCTGGACGCGGCCAGGGCGGCCGCCGCGCGGCCGCGGATACCGGCAAGGGAGGGGCGGTACGATGGCGGAAGACCATCCTAAAGCGATTACACATCTAGACGCGACCGGTGCCGTGCGCATGGTGGACGTCGGCGGCAAGGGGGAAAGCCATCGCGAGGCCGTGGCTTGGGGGCGGCTTCGCACCGGTGCCGTCGCGGCGGCGGCCATGCGCGATGGGACCGCCGCCAAGGGCGACGCGCTGGCCGTGGCCCGCGTGGCCGCCATCATGGCGGCCAAGCGCACGCCGGAGTGGATACCCCTTTGCCACCCTTTGCTGCTGTCAGGCGTCGAGGTGTCGGTGGAACTCCAAGAGGACGCGGTGGAAATGACCGTGACGGTGCGGACGACTGGGTCCACCGGTGCGGAGATGGAGGCGTTGACGGCCGTTTCGGCCGGCCTGCTCACCGTCTACGACATGTTAAAGGCCGTCGAGAGAGGCATGGTGCTGGAAGAGGTGAAACTGCTCGAGAAGTCGGGCGGACGCTCCGGCCGATGGCGGCGGGCATCGTCGTGACCTACGCGGCAGCCGTACTCACGGTGAGCGACGGCGTCTTCCACGGGACGCGCGCCGATCGAAGCGGCGATTGGCTCGCAGAGGGACTTGGACCCGCGTTTTCGGTGCGCTGGCGCTCTGTGGTGCCGGATGAGCGCGACCGGATAGAGGCGGCGTTGAGAGCCTGGCTGAACCGGGCGCGGCTGGTGGTGACCACGGGCGGAACCGGTCTCGGCCCGCGAGATGTGACCCCGGAGGCGGTGCGCGCGGTGATCACACGGGAGGTGCCGGGCATGGCTGAGGCCATGCGGGTACCGTTAATCGGGCAGGCACCCCACGCCATGTTGTCGCGCCAGGTGGTGGGCGCATGCGGCACCACCCTCATTGTGGCCCTCCCGGGATCACCCCGGGCAGTCGAGGAGGGGTGGCGGGCGATAGCGCCGGCCGTTCCGCACGCCCTCGAGCTTCTGGCAGGGCACACGGATCACGGGGCACCGCCCGCGCCGGGCCTCGTCTGACGTTCTGGGCCGTCATGTCGGTTGGCCCGGACATACGGTTCGACCCGTATCCGGGAGAAAATCCACACAAACCGCCGGTTAGTCCCAGCTAAGCCGCGGTCAGCGCCCAGCATCGACCCGTTAGGGCTTCTCAGAGCCCGTGAGTGATATTTGATTCCCACGTACTGGGCCGGTATAGTAACCGATGGAACGGTTAGCACTCTCGACGGAAGAGTGCTAACGTGAACCTCGTGAGAAGGAGGGACGCTAGATGGACATCCGCCCACTTGGGGACAAGGTCGTGGTGGAAGTTATCGAGGAGGAGAAGACTGCGTCGGGCATCGTCCTGCCGGACGTGGCCAAGGACAAGCCCCAGCGAGCGCGGGTCGTGGCTTTCGGCCCCGGACGCTGGCTCGATAACGGGCAGCGGGTCCCGGTCGAGGTGGCCGTGGGGGACATGGTCCTGTTTGACCCCGGCGCCGGAACACGCATCAAGATAGAGGACCGCCAACTTTTGGTGTTAGCGGAACGGGACATTGTGGCCGTTCTCGCGACCCAGCCGGTGTCCGTGTAGCACCGCCGGCGGTATTGCATCGATCGCATCAGTCCACGCAGGAGGGAAACGCGGATGGCAAAGCAGATGGTGTACGACGAGGAAGCCCGGCGGGCATTGGAGCGGGGCGTAGACAAGCTCGCCAACGCCGTCAAGGTGACGTTGGGGCCCCGGGGCCGCAACGTAGTGCTGGAGAAGAAGTTCGGGGCTCCCCTCATCACGAACGATGGAGTGACCATCGCCCGGGAGATCGAGCTCGAAGATCCGTTCGAGGCGATGGGCGCGCAGCTAGTCAAGGAAGTCGCGACCAAGACGCAGGACGTGGCCGGCGACGGCACGACCACCGCGACCTTGCTGGCGCAGGCCATGATCCGAGAGGGCCTCAAGAACGTGACGGCAGGCGCGAATCCCATGAGCATCAAACGGGGTATCGAGCGCGCCGTGGATGTCACGGTGGATGAGATCAAGAAGATGTCCCAGCCGGTGAAGGGCACCGACGCCATCACCCAGGTCGCTTCGGTTTCCGCCAACGACAGCGAGATCGGCAAGCTCATCGCGGAAGCGATGGAGAAAGTGGGTCCGGACGGCGTCATCACGGTGGAAGAGTCGAAGGGCATGGGCACGACTCTCGAGACGGTAGAGGGCATGCTGTTTGACCGCGGCTACATATCCCCCTACATGGTGACCGACACCGAGAAGATGGAAGCCGTGCTGTCAGACCCGCTCATCCTCATCACGGACAAGAAAGTCTCCTCGATTCAAGACCTCCTGCCGGTGCTGGAGAAGATCGTGCAGCGCGGGCGTCCGCTTCTCCTGATTGCGGAGGACGTCGAGGGAGAGGCGATGGCCACGCTTGTGGTCAACAAGCTTCGCGGCACGCTTACGGCGGTCGGCGTGAAGGCCCCGGGCTTCGGGGATCGGCGCAAGGCGATGTTGGAGGATATTGCCGTGCTGACAGGCGGGCAGGTCATCTCCGAAGACATCGGGCTTAAGCTCGAAAACGTCGGCATCGAGATGCTGGGTACCGCGCACCAGGTGAAGGTGGCCAAGGAAGAGACCACCATCGTCGGCGGGGGCGGCTCCCAAGACAGCATCCAGAAGCGCATTCAGGTCATCAAGAATCAGATTGAGGAGAGCACCTCCGACTACGACAAGGAGAAGCTCCAGGAGCGTCTCGCCAAGCTGGCCGGCGGCGTGGCCGTCATTCAGGTCGGCGCCGCCACCGAGGTGGAGCTGAAGGAGAAGAAGCTCCGAATCGAGGATGCCCTGTCGGCGACTCGCGCCGGTGTCGAAGAGGGGATGGTGGCGGGCGGCGGAACCGCCTTGCTGCGTGCCCTGCCGGCCATCGATAAGCTCACGGTGGATCTGAGTGGAGACGAGCAGGTCGGAGCCGCCATCGTGCGTCGGGCTCTTGAGGAGCCGGTGCGGCAGATTGCCTTCAATGCCGGCCAGGAGGGTTCCGTCGTCGTGGCCCGCGTGAAGACCGAAAAGGGCAACATCGGATACAACGCGGCCAACGGCGCGTTCGAGGACCTGGTCAAGGCGGGAGTGGTGGATCCGGCCAAAGTGGTCCGCACCACGCTGCAGAACGCGGCCTCCATCTCGGCCATGCTCCTTACTACCGAGTGCCTGGTGGCGGACAAGCCCGAGAAGAAGGAACCGTCCATGCCGAACCCCGGCATGAACGACATGATGATGTAACGAGATCCGTCAGTTTCTAAGAGACCCGCGGGCCTGGTCCCGCGGGTCTCTTGCTACGCCAGAGCGTTTCTGGGCCACAAGCAGGGGACATACAGGCGCATTCCCATGGTCCCAGGATTTCCGAAGAGACCGGGAGCGGTGGGAGATGCCGACCCACCGGCAGCCCGCCAGAAGGCGGCTTACGGGAAATCCCGAGGGGCCGGAGCCGCAAGACGGCATGAGGCGGGAGATGGAGCGACGCGAGCTCCCCTCTCGGAAACCGATGCCCACGCGATTGACGCCGATTGTCTGACGATTGCCGGGCGCTCCGTCTCGTCTTCGGGACGCGGTCCGGAAGAGCCGCGGCCAGCTCAGCCATGCGAGCGGGAGGAGTGAGCGAAGCGGGGCGCTTAAGACGGGATCCAGGACAGAGCGGCACCCGGGCAAGAGACACGGCGCGGAGCGGCCGTCGACCGCGCGCACACGAGGATCTGGGAGTCGATGATGACCACCGGGGACGCCTCCTCACGTAAGGGAAAGCCAGGGTCGGTGGGCAGCGTCTCGTCGAAAACCTGGCGTGCCATGCCGTCCGGCCGGCGCCGGATGGCGGACTGCCGATTGACGCGAGCGGCGGAGCTGTCAGGGTGCTTGCGCCCAAAGAGACCATCCGGCAATGACCCGACACCGGCTGAACCAACACGGCCGCTGCAGGTCGTCGAGGTGGTGACCGTCACTCGGATGGTTGGGGTGGGGGCAATTCTCGGGCCTGTGCGCCCCCAGGGGCCGTAGCTCCGATATGCCGGCGCTGGTTTCACTTGCCCCGTGACTTCGGTACACTAAAGAGGCAGCGGCTGTCTCGGGAGCGCCGCGGCGGCCGCAGGGGAGGAACCTATGGCGACCCGCTCTGCCTCACACGCGTCCATGGCCGAGGTGCGCCGCAAGACCGGTCTTTCCGAGCGGCAGATTCGCTATTACGAGTCTCTCGGGCTCGTGAATCCCGGTCGGTCCGAGGGCCGTCAGCGTCTGTACACGCCGGCCGATGTGGAGCGCCTGCGCCAGATCAAGGAGTGGATGGGGGCCGGGGTGGCGCTGAAGACCATCCACGAGTGGCTCGTCCGTGACCCGGCGCCGTCCGAAGATGAAGACAGCGACGCGGCGTCCTACTTCCGAGGTCAGAGTTGGGTCCGTTCCGGACACACCGACCCCGCTCTCTACGAGCTTACCGAGCGCCCGGATTTGGGCCGGAGGCTCAAGCCGGATGACGACACTTCGCGGGAGTGAGGGTTCACGATGGCAGTAACGTACCCGGGCGAGCACACCGAGGTCTTGGTTTCAGCCGACCAGATTACCCACAAGGTGCAGCAGCTGGCGCACCGCATCACGCTCGATTATAAAGACAGGCCGCTGGTCCTGGTCGTCATTCTGAAGGGTGCCTACGTGTTTGCGGCCGACCTTATCCGCTATATTGATCTTCCCCTGCACGTCGACTTCATGGCTCTCTCCTCCTACGGGCCCTCGTCCCGCACCTCCGGGGTAGTCCGTATCCAGAACGACCTCAATGATTCGATTGAGGGCCAGCATGTTCTCATCGTAGAGGACATCGTGGACACGGGGCTCACCCTTAACTATCTGTTCGGGCACTTGAAGGCTCGGGGTCCGGCGAGCGTCCGCATCTGCGCGCTCCTTGATAAGCCAGACCGGCGGATGGTGGCCGTGCCCGTCCACTATAAAGGCTTTGAGATTCCGAACGAGTTCGTCGTGGGCTACGGCCTTGACTTTGCCGAGCGGTATCGCAATCTGCCGTACGTGGCCGTGCTGCACCGGGACGCGGAATGACCACCGAGCATCCCGTCCTCGTCCTGGACTTTGGAGCCCAGTACAATCAGCTCATTGCCCGACGCGTCCGTGAGGCCCATGTTTTTTGTGAAGTGATTCCCTACGACACCTCCCCGGCGGTTATCCGCGCGCGTGCGCCCTCGGCCCTGGTGCTCTCGGGGGGCCCTGACAGCGTGTACCTGCCCGGGGCACCCCGGCTCGATCCCGCGATTCTGGAGCTCGGGGTGCCTGTGCTCGGCATATGCTATGGCTTTCAGGCCATGGCGCTCGCGCTTCACGCGCCGGTCGAGCGAGCGCCGCTGCGCGAGTATGGCAAGCGGCAGCTGCATGTCCGGGAACCGTCGGACCTTCTGGACGGGGTGCCCGATGGCGATCAGGTCTGGATGTCTCACGGGGACCGTGTTAACGGCGCACCGGCGGGCTTTCGGATCGTGGCCGAGACTGAGGACTGCCCGGTCGCGGCGGCGTGTGACGATGAACGCCGGCTTTACGGCGTGCAGTTTCATCCCGAAGTCGTGCACACCCCAAGCGGCCAGCGCGTGTTTAGCAATTTCCTGGAGCGTCTTGCCGGCATCAAGCCCGACTGGAATCCGGTCGCAGACATCGATGCGCGGACGGTCGAGATTCGAGACGCGGTCGGGGATGATGAGGCGATCATTGCCCTTTCGGGCGGCGTTGACTCGGCGGTAGCGGCCGCGCTGGCGGCGCGCGCGCTTGGCGGCCGCCTGCACGCCATCCTGGTTGATCACGGGTTGATGCGGGCAGGCGAGGTGGAGGAGGTGCGACGGGCCTTCACACACCTGGACCTCACGGTGCTGGAAGAGGCACCGGTCTTCCTGGCCGCGCTGGCGGGCGTCACCGACCCGGAGACGAAACGCAAGATTATCGGCCGCGAGTTTATTCGCGCCTTCGAGCGGGCACTCACACTGTTTCCTCGGGCGCAGGTGCTGGTTCAGGGCACGGTATATCCCGACGTGATTGAATCGGGCGGGCGGGACGGCCGCACCATTAAGTCGCATCACAACGTGGGCGGTCTGCCGGATGATGTGAAATTCCGTCTGGTGGAGCCCTTGCGCTGGCTGTTCAAGGATGAGGTGCGCGAGCTCGGATCGGCGTTGGGGCTTCCTGAGGCTCTGGTGTGGCGACAGCCGTTTCCAGGTCCCGGCCTTGCCATCCGTATCATCGGCGAGGTAACGGAGGACAAGCTGGCCATGGTACGGACGGCAGACAGCATCGTCCGCGAGGAGATCCGGCGCGCCGGGCTCGAGCGGAGCATCTGGCAGGCGTTTGCCGTCCTGCTGGACGTGCGGGCCGTCGGCGTGATGGGCGACGAGAGAACATACGGCCACCCCATCGTGGTGCGGGCCGTGGAGAGTCGGGACGGGATGACGGCCGACTGGGCGGCGCTCGACCGCACGGTCCTCGACCGCATTCAGGCGCGCATCATCGGTGCTGTCCCGGGTGTGAATCGGGTCGTCTACGACGTGACCTCGAAACCCCCCGGCACCATTGAGTGGGAATGAGCTATGGCGGAGGGGAGGCTTGACGGGTCGTGATTGAGCGGTACAGCCGGGAGGCTATGAAGCGTCTATGGACGGATCAGGAACGGTTTGACCGCTGGATGACCGTGGAGATCGAGGCGGTCCGCGCGTATGAGGCGCTGGGCGTCTTCCCGATTGGAACGGCGGAGCGCATCCGCGCCGCGGCCCGGGTGACACCGGAGCGGGTTGGGGAGCTTGAGCAGATTTATCGACACGACCTTATCGCCTTTCTCACCGCCATGAGCGAGAAATTAGCCCCGGAAGACGCTCGTACGGTTCACTTCGGACTGACATCGACCGACGTGGTGGATACGGCGCAGGCTACGATCCTGAGAGACGCCGTGGACCTGTTGCTGGAGGATCTCGAGCGGGTTCGCGAGGCGCTCGCGTCGCTGGCGACGCGCTACCGAGACACACCCATCATGGGTCGCTCCCACGGCATCCATGCGGAGCCCACGACGTTTGGCCTGAAAATGGCGCTTTACTGGGCCGAGTTCACGCGCCATCGTGAGCGGCTCGTGCGGGCGCGGTCCGCCATCGCGGTGGCGAAGATTTCGGGGCCCGTGGGTACATACGCCAACGTGCCGCCCGATGTGGAGGCGCATGTGGCGAAAGCCCTCGGCCTCAGTGTTGATCCCATCTCCAATCAGGTCATCCAGCGGGACCGCCATGCGGAACTCGTCACAACTCTGGCCCTCATCGCCACCAGCATCGACAAGTGGGCAACCGAGGTGCGCCACCTGCAGCGCACCGAGGTGGGAGAGGCGGCAGAACCGTTTTTCGCCGGTCAGCGGGGTTCCTCGGCTATGCCGCACAAGCGGAACCCGGTCTCGTGCGAACAGTTGTCGGGGCAGGCGCGCATCCTGCGCGGTTACGTGATCCCGGCTCTCGAAGATGTGGTGCTCTGGCATGAGCGCGACATTTCCCATTCCTCGGTGGAGCGTATCATGCTGCCCGACGTGACGATTCTGGCCGACTACATGCTTGACCAGATGGCCCGCATCGCGGCCGGCCTCGAGGTGTATCCGGCCCGCATGCGCGCGAACCTGGAGCGGGGCGGCGGTGTCGCCTTTTCCGGCAAGGTGCTGCTGGCGCTCGTCGAGCGCGGGATGGACCGCGATCAGGCGTATGCCGTGGTACAGCGGGCGGCGCACGAGGTGCTGGATGGTCAGACAGACAATTTCCGTGACCGCGTTGGCCAGGATCCCGCGGTTCTAGGCCGGTTTGACACACAGGAGTGGGCATCGCTGTTTGACGTTCACCCTTTCGTGCGCCATGCCAGCACCATCTTCGCGCGTCTCGGCCTGGACGAGAGCGCACCGCCGGCTCTCGACTGACGGGCTGAGCGCACCGCCGCTCAGGCGTGGGCCCGGGCGGGGCACCGGTGACTACTTCGCCCTGGCGGTGGCGGGGACGGCCGCCGACTCTCGGCCGCCGGGCCTAATGCTCGCTCCGGGCCGTGGGGTACGGACCCTCGGGTCGGACGCGGAGTCGAAATAGTCGTGGAGCCCACCGGGGAGCATGGTACGGCTCTGTGCAGAATTCGTACCCTTCCCGCCCTGCCGATGGGGGTGCTTGCCTCGCGGCCCGCCTTCTCGGTCGAGGCGCCTGCCGTTCGGTGCGGGAGGGCGACTCTCGGGCCGGGACCGGTCCACGACGGCGTGGGCTTCAGGTTTCCATCGCACAATGGGTGAGTTGAGCCACGCGCCGGGGTTCCGGGCGACCCCCTGCTATAATGGATCCAGCGGGGGGATTCGGTGCAGGATTGGTTTCAGGGACTCAATGCCGAACAGCGCCGCGCCGTCGAATTAACTGAAGGCCCCGTCCTGGTTTTGGCCGGCGCCGGCAGCGGCAAGACCCGCACACTTACCCAGCGGATAGCCTACCTGGTGCACGGACTTGGCGTGCAGCCGGGACGTATTTTGGCTTTCACGTTTACGAATAAAGCGGCGGCGGAGATGCGTGAGCGCGTCGAAAGCCTGGTCGGCGCCGATGCCCGCAGGGTCTGGGTCGGCACCTTTCATGCCACCGCGGTCCGTCTCTTGCGGGAGACCTGGCCGCTGCTTGATCGCGATCCGCGTTTTTTGGTTTATGACCAGGAAGACTCGCGCGCCGTGATGCGCGAGGTGGTCCGTTCGCTCAACTGGGACGAACGGCAATGGTCCCCGCAGAGTCTCCTCGGGCAGATCTCGCGCGCCAAAAACCTGTGTCAGGGACCGGAGGCGGTCGACGACAGCACCTTTCTCGGACGGCGGCTGGCCGAGGCCTACACGCGATACCAGGATCGCCTCACGCGGCTCAACGCTCTCGATTTTGACGATCTCATCATGCAGACGGTGGGGCTTCTGGAACGGCCTGATGAGGTAGGCGAAAGCCTTTCACACCGCTTTCAATACATCCTGGTGGATGAATACCAGGACACCAACCATGCACAGTACCGGATGATAAAGCGGCTTGCCGACGGGTTCCGCAACCTGTGCGCTGTCGGCGACGACGACCAGTCCATTTACGGCTGGCGGGGCGCGGATGTTCGCAACATCCTCGAGTTCCAGCGCGACTTTCCCTCGGCGTCCATCATCCGGCTGGAAGAGAACTACCGGTCCACCGCCGTGATTCTCGGCGCCGCCAATGCCCTCGTCGGGCACAATGACTCGCGTCTTGGGAAGGAACTGTGGACGCGGCGCGAGGGCGGGGACCCGATTCGGGTATACGAGGCGGTGGATGAGGAGACCGAGGCCTGGTACGTGGCGCAGAGCATTCACGACCACGTGCAGCAGGGGTACGCGGCGGCCGACATCGCGGTCCTGTACCGGACCAACGCGCAGTCGCGGGCCCTGGAAATGGCACTGTCGCGGTCCGGAATCGGCTATCGACTGGTGGGCGGCGCGCGCTTTTATGAGAGGAAAGAGGTTAAGGACCTCATCGCCTACCTGCGGGTGGTCTACAACCCCGGGGACGATCTCTCGCTGGTGCGGGTCGTGAATATGCCGCGCCGTGGAATCGGCGAGGTGGCGCTGTCGCGTCTGCGTGGTTACGCCGCGGACCGGGGTCTCACCCTGGCCGAGGCCATGGCCGACGCGCTCCGGATCCCCGACTTGGCGCCGCCAGCCGCCCGTGCCGCGGAAACGCTGGCCGACCAGTTTGGCAGTTGGCGGAACCGGGTGGGGGTCCCGCTGCCGGACCTCGTCATGGCGGTGGCAGAGGAAAGCGGACTGGCTCCCTACTGGCGTACCGAGGGCACCCGCGAGGCCGAAGAACGGCTGGCGAACCTCGGGGAGCTGGCGTCGGAGGCGAAGCGCTTCAGCGATACCCAGGGTTCGGCCGATCTTGGTGACTTTCTTGGCTGGGTCTCGCTCTTGGGCGACCTTGACCAGGTGGACAGCTCCGGCGGCGTCTGGCTGATGACCCTTCACAGCGCGAAAGGGCTGGAGTTTCCGGTGGTGTTTCTGACCGGCCTGGAGGAAGGGGTGTTTCCGCACCTGCGCGCCATGGAGGAAGGCGACGTGGAGGAGGAGCGGCGCCTCATGTACGTCGGCCTCACCCGAGCGCGGGACCGCCTGCATGTCTTGTTTGCGCGTAGCCGGACGATGAACGGACGCACCATGCAGAATCCTCCCTCGCGGTTCCTCGATGAGATTCCCGAAGAGATGAAGGAGCCGGTGCGGGCCAACTCCGCGCGCGGGCGCGGCGCCGTGTCGGTGGTCACCGGCGCTTTTCGGGCCGGGGAGCGCGTTCGTCATCCCCGTTTCGGCTGGGGGACGGTGGTGGCCCAGCGGGGAGCCGGCGAGGATCTGGAGGTCACGGTGGCGTTTCCGGGTGGGGGCGTGCGCTCGCTCCTCGCCCGCTACGCCCAGCTGGAACGAGAGCAGGCATGAGCGCCCCGGAGGACGTGCGCCAGCGGATGGCCCGGCTCACGGAGCTGGTCCGCGACCTCGGCCGACGCTATCACGAAGAGGACCGCCCCGCCGTCCCCGACGAGGAGTATGACGCCCTGGTGGCCGAGCTTCAGCGGCTGGAGGCCCAGCACCCACAGTGGGCGGATTCGGAGTCTCCGACGACGCTCGTGGGCGGACGAAAGGCGCCAGGCCTCGCGGCGGTCCACTTCGAGCGCCCGGTCTTGAGCCTCAACAACGTGCGCTCTTTCGAGGAACTGGCGGAGTTTGACGGGCGCATGCGGCAGGCGGTGGGCGTCGAGCCCGCCTATGTCGGCGAGCTGAAGATTGATGGCCTGTCCGTTATCGTCACGTACGAAGGGGGCCGGCTCGTCCGCGCCGCCACGCGCGGGGACGGTGCCACCGGCGAAGACGTTACCGAAAATGTGCGCACTATCGAAGACGTCCCGGAGCAACTCCGAGAGGCGGTAAATATCGAAGTCCGGGGCGAGGTTTACCTGCGTCGCAGCACTTTCGCGCGACTCAATGCGGAACGCGAGGAGAAGGGGGAGCTTCTCCTCGCCAATCCCCGCAATGCGGCCGCCGGGTCGTTGCGCCAGCTGGATCCGGCCATCACCCGCGCGCGGAGCCTGTCGGCGTTCTTCTATGAGATCCGTGCGGCGGACGCCCTGCCCCTGACACAGGCCGGGGCGCTCGAGCGCCTACGCGGCCTTGGGCTTCCGGTCGAGCCGCACTGGACCGTGTGTCAGGGCCTGCCGGCCTTGACCGATTTTGTAAACAACTGGGAGACAGCGCGCCACGAGCTTGATTATGTAACCGATGGCCTGGTTGTGAAGTTAAATGATCTAGAGGCGACGCGTCGGATGGGGAGCACCCAGAAGGCCCCGAGGGCGCAGGTCGCCTACAAGTATGCGGCGGAAGTGGGCGTGACCCGCGTCGTGGGCATCAGCCTGTCGGTGGGCCGTACCGGTTCGGTGACGCCGACGGCAGACTTGGAGCCGGTCCTCCTGCAAGGCACGACCGTTACCCGGGCTTCGCTGCACAACGCGGACATCCTGGCGAGCCTGGATGTTCGCGTGGGTGACACGGTGGAGGTGCGTAAGGCCGGCGAGGTCATTCCGGAAGTGGTGCGGGTGCTGCCGGAACTGCGAACGGGCGGGGAGGTTCGGTTTCGCTACCCGACAGTCTGTCCGGAGTGCGGAAGCGTCCTGGCGCGTGAGCCGGACGAAGTCGCCTGGCGGTGTCCGAACCGGTTCGGATGTCCGGCGCAGCGGCGGGAGGCGCTCATCCACTTCGGCTCACGGGGCGCTATGGATATCGAGGGGCTGGGCGAAAAGACGGTCGACGCCCTTCTGGAGGCGGGACGCGTGAAGTCGCCGGCGGATCTATACCGGCTTCGGGTTGAAGACCTCCGAGGGCTCCCGCGGTTCGGGCCGGTGTTGGCCGAGAATCTGGTGCGAGCCATCGAGTCAAGCCGCGAGCGGCCGCTCTCGCGTCTTTTGACGGCGCTGAACATCCGCTATGTGGGCGAAAAGGCGGCGGTCGTTCTGGCCCGCCACTTCGAAAACCTTGGGCGGCTGCGGGAGGCCTCGGTGGAAGAACTGGCCGAAGTGCCGGGCATTGGCCCGGTTGTGGCCGAAAGTGTCCACCGGTTCTTTGGTACGGCGGAAGAGCGGGAGCTCGTGAATGCGCTGGCGGCCGCCGGCGTGAATATGGTGGAACCGCTGGTAGGGGAGGTATCGGGCCCGTTCTCCGGCGACACCGTAGTCATTACCGGCAAGCTCTTCAGCATCAGCCGATCGGAAGCAGAAGCCCTGGTTCAGAGCCTGGGCGGGCGAGTCGCGTCATCGGTTTCCACGCGCACCACGCTTGTGGTGGCGGGGGAGGATGCGGGCAGCAAGCTTGCACGCGCGCGCGAGCTGGGGGTGGCCATTATCGACGAAGAGGAGTTTCGGCGGCGGGCGGCGAATGGGCGGATGTCCTGAATTTAGCCGTGCGCTCGACCTTGGAAGACCATTGTATGGGGTAAATGGTGAACCTATAATGAACCAAATCGTGCGGGGCAGGGGCGGATGGCCGTACACCGTCTTTTTCGATTCATTTTAGGGCCATACGCCGAAAGGAGCGTTGCTGGTGGCTCGAGTACTAGAAGTGAAGGGGCTCGTCACTCAGTTCACCACAGACGACGGTGTCCTCCGAGCCGTCGACAATGTGAGTTTTTACGTGGACGAGGAAGAAACCCTGGGCATCGTCGGGGAGTCGGGCTGCGGCAAGAGCGTCACCTCACTGTCGGTGATGCGGCTGGTGCCGTCCCCCCCAGGCAAGATCGTCTCGGGTGAGATCACGCTGGAAGGCGAGAGCCTTCTCGGAAAGAACGCCGACGAGATGCGCAAGATTCGCGGCAACCGCATGGCGATGATCTTCCAGGAGCCTATGACCTCATTGAACCCGGTCTACACCATCGGCGATCAGATAAGCGAGGCAGTCCAGCTGCACCAGAAGATGGATCGCCGGGAGGCTGTCCAGCGCGCCGTGGAGATGCTCCGGCTGGTGGGTATCCCGGCTCCGGAACGTCGCGTCAAAGAGTATCCCCACCAGTTGTCAGGCGGCATGCGGCAGCGCGTGATGATTGCCATGGCGCTGTCCTGCAACCCCAAACTTTTGATTGCGGACGAGCCCACGACGGCGCTTGATGTCACGATCCAGGCGCAGATCCTGGAACTTATGAAGGACTTGAAGCGCGAGTTTCATACGGCCATCATGCTCATTACCCACGACCTCGGGGTCGTAGCCGAGATGACGGACCGCGTGATCGTGATGTACGCCGGCAAGGTGGTGGAAGAGGCCAAGACCCTGGATCTGTTCCGCGAGCCGCTGCACCCGTACACCCAGGGACTGCTCGCGTCGATTCCACGGCTTGATCAGGAAGCCCACAGCCAGCTGCACGTCATCGAGGGTGTGGTGCCGAACCTCCTGCATCTACCGGTCGGCTGCAGCTTTGCCCCGCGCTGCCCGCACGCGATGGACGTTTGTCGTCAGAAAGAACCCGTGCTGTCGGAGATCGGCGAGGGCCGCAAGGTCAGCTGCTGGCTGCACGCCGAGGGACAGGAGGCCGTGTCATGAGTGCCGTCGAACAAACCGTGCCGGGTCCGGGCGAGCCGCTTCTGCGGGTCACGGACATGAAGGTTCACTTCCCCATCCGCGGCGGCCTGTTGTCGAGAACCGTCGGTTACGTGCATGCCGTCGATGGCGTGAGCTTCGACATTCTCCCCGGAGAGACGATGGGTCTCGTGGGTGAGTCGGGCTGCGGCAAGACGACAACCGGCCGGGCCGTGCTGCGGCTTGTCGAGCCCACGGCCGGGAAGGTGGAGTTTGAAGGTCAGGATCTGCTCCGGCTGAATCGCGAGCAGATGCGCGGCATGCGGCGCGAGATGCAGATTATCTTTCAGGACCCGTTCGGTTCCCTGAATCCGCGGATGTCTGTGGGCGAGATTATCATGGAGCCGCTTGCCATCCACCGAATGGGAAGCCGCCAGGAGCGCGAGAAGCGGGTCCGGGATCTGCTTGAGGTGGTGGGACTGGCGTCCTACCATGCCCGACGCTTCCCGCACGAGTTTTCCGGGGGCCAGC
Organism: Bacillota bacterium; assembly: GCA_021797815.1. Taxonomy (GTDB): domain Bacteria; phylum Bacillota; class Sulfobacillia; order Sulfobacillales; family JAIMBI01; genus JAKATP01. Next base: position 11,019 of record JAJZYZ010000024.1, on the reverse strand, counting down.
GGCAGCGCATTGGGATTGCGCGGGCGCTGGCGTTGAATCCGAAGCTTATCGTGGCCGACGAGCCGGTCTCCGCTCTGGACGTGTCTATTCAGTCGCAGATCCTGAACCTGATGGGACAGCTGCAGAAGGAGTTCCACCTCACCTATCTCTTCATCGCCCACGGCCTAAACGTCATCCGCCACATCTCCGACCGGGTCGGCGTCATGTATCTGGGAGTCATGGTGGAGACGGCTCCGGCGCCCGAGTTGTACAAGAAGCCGTTGCACCCGTACACGGAAGCGCTGTTCTCCGCCATCCCGATTCCGAACCCGGCCATGCGGCGCGAGCGCATCATCCTGTCCGGGGATGTTCCGAGCCCGGTGAACCCCCCGTCCGGGTGCCGCTTCCACACCCGCTGCCCGATTGCCCAGGATGTATGCCGGCAGGAAGTGCCGCTCCTGCACGCGGCCGGCGACGGACATATGGTGGCCTGCCACTTCCGTTAAGCGACCGGAAGCGGGCGGGATCATATCCCGCCCGTTTTTGCTGTTTTTCTGCCGCCCCCGGTTGGTGTAACGTGAAAGCTCGGGGAGTGGACAAGGAATGCGGTTAAGCCACCAGGATGTGGAGCACGTGGCTCGGTTGGCGCGGCTGCGCCTCACCCCGCAGGAACGCGAGCGGATGGTGGAGGTGCTCTCTTCGGTGTTGGCGCACATGGAAGTTCTCGGCGACGGCGTTTCTTCGGAGCGCCCGCTCTCGACTGACCGGGTGAACGCGTTTTCTGGACTGCGGGAGGATCGGCCCTCCCGGACGGAAGCCCCCGAGCGTCTGCTGGCGCTTGGGCCCAACACGCGCGCCGGGCAGTTTTCCGTGCCCCGTATCGTGCAGGACGCATGAGCGGACCACTCGACCTGTCACTGACCGAGGCTGTCGGCGCCACGAAGAGCGGCGGCATTTCCACGAGTGAGCTGGTGCGTGCGTACCTGGCCCGCATCGCCCGATGGAACGACACCTATCATGTGTTTTTGGATGTGCTGGAGGAGTCGGCCACGCGACGGGCCCGGGAGCTGGAGCAACTGTCCGCCGAGGAGCGCGAGGCGCTTCCCCTGTACGGGGCGCCGATAGCGATCAAGGACAACCTGGTTCTTGACCGGGGATCAACGACGGCCGGTTCGCGCATTCTAGAAGGCTACCACGCTCCTTATGCCGCGACGGTGGTCGAGCGTCTGGAGCGGGCGGGGGCCGTCGTGCTGGGGAAAGCCAATCTTGATGAGTTTGCCATGGGATCCTCGACGGAACACTCCGCGTATGGGCCCACCCTGAACCCGTGGGATCCGGCACGGGTGCCCGGGGGTTCGAGCGGCGGATCGGCGGCGGCCGTGGCGGCACGTCTCGGTCTTGCCGCTCTCGGTTCGGACACTGGCGGGTCCATTCGTCAGCCGGCGGCCTACTGCGGGGTCGTGGGGCTCCTTCCCACTTACGGGCGCGTGTCGCGGTACGGCCTTATCGCGTTTGCCTCTTCGCTCGACCAGGTGGGCCCGATTACCCGCACCGTTGACGACGCGGCGGCGCTGCTGGCCGTCATCGCGGGGTTCGACCCTCGTGATCAGACGTCCCTGCATGAGCCCCCGCCTGCCGTTTTTCCCGAAGCTTCGGTCAAGGGACTCCGCCTCGGTGTGCTGTCGTCCTATCCAGACGGCATGGACCCGGTCGTGCGGGCGGCTCTTGAGCAGACGATGCGCGCGCTGCAAGATGCTGGCGCGCACCTCGTGCCGGTTGAGCTTCCGGAGCCGACCCGTGCCCTGGCCGCCTACTATGTCATCGCACCCGCGGAGGCATCGTCCAATCTTTCCCGTTACGACGGGGTGCGCTATGGACTCAGGAAGGATGCGGAAGGGCTTTACGCGTTGTACGACGAAACCCGTGCGGCCGGATTCGGGACTGAGGTGAAGAACCGCGTCATGCTGGGTACGTTCGCCCTGTCAGCTGGCTATTACGATGCCTACTACGGGCGCGCCATGGCGGTGCGAAAGACCATTGCCGAAGGCTATGATCGGATCTTCGGCCAGGTCGACGCCCTTTTGTGCCCGACCACGCCCGATCTCCCGTTCCGGCTTGGTGAGCGGCTGGCAGACCCCTGGAGGATGTATCTGTCCGACCTTTATACGGTGTCGTTCAACCTGGCGGGTCTGCCGGCCCTGTCGGTGCCCACCGGGCTTCACTCGGGGCTCCCGACGGCCGTGCAGGTGGCCGGGCCGCGCCTGTCGGAAACTCTCCTGTTCCGGATCGGGCGCGCCATCGAGAGTGTGGCGCCGCCGATGCCGGCCCCGGACCTGAAGGAAGGGGGGGCGGCATGACTCTGGACAATGGGGCCGAGGTGATCATTGGATTCGAGGTGCATCTCGAGCTGAACACCGCGACCAAGCTGTTCTGTCCCTGCGCCACTGCGTTCGGCGCCGCCCCCAATACGTCTGTGTGCCCGGTGTGCCTGGGGCACCCAGGGGTGTTGCCGGCCCTGAACCAAGAGGCGGTGGCACTGGCGGTCCGGGCGGCGGTGGCGCTCGGGTGCCGGATCAATCTGGTGTCGCGCTTCGACCGCAAGAATTATTTCTATGCAGACCTGCCCAAGGGGTACCAGATCTCGCAGTTTGATCGCCCCCTGGCCGAGTCGGGGTCCGTGGCGCTTCTGGGTACGGACCGGAAGGTCCGCATCCGGCGCATCCACATGGAGGAAGAGGCCGGCAAGCTCAATCACGAAGGAGAGAGTCTGTGGACGGCCGACAGCTCGCTCGTTGACTTCAATCGGGCCGGTATTCCCCTTATCGAGATTGTGAGTGAACCGGACATGCGTTCGCCCGAAGATGGGCGTCTCTATCTGCACAGCCTCATCCGTACCCTTTCCTACCTGGATGTATCGGATCTGCGGATGGAGGAAGGCTCCTTGCGCTGTGACGCCAATATCTCGCTGAAGCCGGCGGGGTATGAGGGCGATCTGGAGGACCTTCCCCGCGTGGAGCTCAAGAACGTCAACTCGATTAGGAACGTTGTGCGGGGCCTCGAGTACGAGATTGCTCGGCAGGCCGCCCTCCTGGACGTCGGAGGCACGGTCGCGCGAGAAACCCGGGGATTTGATGATGCAAGCGGCACCACGCTCTCCCAGCGGAGTAAGGAAGCGGCCAATGACTACCGGTACTTTCCGGAGCCAGACCTTCTTCCGCTGCGCCTCGAGGCGGCGTGGGTGGACGAAGTGCGGCAGGCACTGCCCATGCTGCCAGAGGCGTGGGCCGCCAAGATGATGGGCTACGGGGTACGGGGCCAGGACGCGGAGGTACTGGTGTCCGATCCGGGGCTCGTCCGCTTCGCCGAAGCGACGCATGCGGCCGGCGCTCCTTTTCCTGATGTCGTGAGCTGGATTCTGGGAGATGTGGCGCGCCTGCAGAACGCGCATCACCTCCCCTATGGCGAGGGACCCCTCTGCGCCGAGCGGCTCGCCCGGCTGATGGCACTGATAGGGGATGGCACCCTGTCGGGGCGCATGGCCAAAGAGGTCCTGGAGGCCATCTATGACGATGATGAGGACCCGGATGCCATCGTGGCCGCCCGTGGCCTTCGGCAGGTGTCCGACATCGACGCGCTCACCATTATCGTGGGGACCGTAATAGACGCCAATGGCAAGGTGGCGGAAGACTTCCGTGCCGGCAAAGACAAGGCTCTCGCTTTTCTGGTCGGACAGGTGATGAAGGCGACGCGGGGACAGGCGGAGCCGGCCGTCGTCAACCGTTTGCTGCGCGAGCGGCTGCTGGGAGGAAATCCGTTATGAGCGAAGCGTCTTCGTCCACTGACCATCTCACCCTCCACATTGAGCGCATGGGACGCGACGGGGAAGGCGTGGCGACCCTGCCGGACGGCCGCGTTGTCTTCGTAGCCGGTGGCCTCCCCGGGGAGAGCGTCCATGCCGCGGTGGTGGAAGAGCACCAGCGCTACGCCCGCGCCGTGTTGACCGGCCTTGAGTCGCACGCCCCCGAGCGGCGGCTCGCACCGTGTCCCATCTATCGCGAATGCGGCGGCTGCACCCTCCAGCACTGGAGTTACGAAGCAGAGAGCGCGTACAAGCGGCAAAGGGTAGAAGATGCGCTGAGGCGCATCGGCGGTCTCGCCGATGTTCAGGTGGATCCGGTCCGGGCACCGTCCTATCCGTATCGCTATCGCTCCAAGGCCTCGTTCGTATGGACAGGAGGGCCCGGTTCGGCCCGGCTCGGCCTGTTCCGGCGCGGAACCCATGAGGTCGTGAACACCGACCAGTGTCTCGTTCAGGACCCGCTTCTGGATGAGGTGCTGAAAGGGGCGGTGGAAGCGGCCAATCAGTTCCGCCTGGAGCCATTCCAGGAGGGGGAAGGCCGCGGACTCCTCCGGCACCTGGTCGCGCGCGTGAGCACCGCCGAGGCGCGCAGCGTAGCGCTGTTGGTGGCGAGCCGGCGCGACCCGCGCTTCATGGAGTGGGGGCGCGAGCTGATGCGTCGGGTTCCGCACCTGAAGGGTGTCGCGCTCAGCATTAATTCCGACCGTACGAATCGCATTCTCGGCGGCCCGGCCACTACTCTGACAGGAGACCCCGAGCTGCACGAACGTCTGGCCGGTATGTCCTTTGTTCTGGGGGCCGATGTGTTCTTCCAGGTGAATCCGGCCCAGACCGATGTGCTGCTAGAGGTTGTGGCGAAGGAGATCGGGCCGGGACCCGGAATGCACGCCGCCGATCTCTATGCCGGGGTCGGCGTGATGGGGAGTCTTCTGGCCCACAAGGGATATCGCGTGCTGGCGGTGGAAGCGTCACGGTCAGCGGTTTCGGACGGGAGGCGAAGCGCCCTTCAGAACGGATCCGGCATCGAGTTCCGCCCGGGTGCGGTGGAAGTCGTCTTTCCCGCTCTGGTGGAGCACGACTACCGTCCGGATGTGGTGGTGCTGGATCCCCCAAGGCGTGGCATCAAACCGGAGGTTGCCGCGGCGCTTCTCGCGGCGTCACCGACGAAGATCATTTACGTCAGCTGTGATCCGGAGACTCTGGCCCGGGATGTGGCGAGGCTTTCCGGCTACCGGGTGACGCACGTCACCCCCGTGGACCTCTTCCCGCGTACAGACCATGTGGAGACGGTACTGGTGCTGGAGGCACTGGAGGGGAACCGGGGAACATGAGCCTTTTCCTGTGGTTCATCGTGGTGATTGGTGTTTTGGGTTTGTTCCTCACGTTCTGGCTGATTCAAAAGGGATACCAGATGGAGCGCGAGGAGCGCGGCCAGGAAATCGGGCGAGAGTCTTCGGAAGGGGAGAGGTCGCCACGGGCGCGCTGATCGGAAAGACGGTCGCTGAGAGCCGGACTGAGATGACCGAACTCGTTTTGCCGAACGACTCCAACATGCTCGGACACATCTTGGGCGGGCGGGTCATGCACCTCATCGACCTTGCCGGCGCTATCACCTCAGCCCGCCATGCGGGCCGGGTCGCCGTCACCGCGTCGATGGACAGTGTCGACTTCCGCCACCCTATCCGGGTGGGTCAGGTCGTCCGCCTCGAGGCCCATCTGAACTGGGTCGGCCGCACGTCCATGGAAGTGGAGGTGAATGTGTTTTGCGACGACCTGCTGCAAGGCACCTTGACCAAGACCAGTACCGCCTACCTCACCTTCGTCGCGATTGACGATGCCGGCCGTCCCGTCGAGATTCCCCCGCTGATATTGAGTACTGCGGAGGAGCAGGTCCGCTATGAGGCCGCGGAAGAGCGCCGGCGTGAAAGGCTGTCGCGGCGGCCACGGCGATCTCCTTAACCGGGTTTGCCGCGACTGCAGTCTTGGTAAAACGGTTGAACCCTGTCGAATCCTGGCGCCTTGGAAGTCGCTGCGCGCCCTGCCGAATGGCCGGGTGCAGGCAGTGCTGGCGCTTTTAACACGAAGATCGGCCCTAACCGCCTTATTCCGCGGGCGTTTCGTCGATGCGCGCGAGTGGGGAAGGCCATGCCGGATGCCTGCATGAGAAATCCGTGCCCGGCGGGAGCCCATCCAGGCGGCAAAGGCCGGCGCTGGCGAGGCGTCCCGTTCGGGCGCCGCTCGTAGAGGAAGCGCCGGGGGAAGCCTCATGATGGTGGGCGACGAGCAGCCGCTTTATCTCAGAGGCCATCGCGTTCCTGGTGGGAAAGACCCGCCGGACTTCTTCTTATCGCTCGCGGTGGGCGGGGCGTGTCGGGGGCATCATACAGTCTTGGAAGACGGACCCCCGCGCGCCCCCTCATCACCTCGGCCTGCGTCCACCCGGGCGCTTCGGCAAGACCCGTCTGTGACACCCGTTTTCGCCGATCCACTCGCTGGCTCCCGCTGCGGCGGGCGAGGCCACAGACCCATCTTGCAGGCAGCACGCGCGGCGCGGCCAAAAAGGACGGGGACGACGTTCGCGGGCGACGTCCAGGTTTTTATGCGGTCGCCGGTTGCAGGATCTCACGGCGTCCCACGGGGGAATGGCACCGGGAACTCACGTGCGCCGGGCGATCCGTCCCGGCCCCGACCATGGTTCCGATGCACGGCCGCCGGGCCTCGGGGCGGCGCCGCCAGTCCCGCCCAAAAATCACGACGCCAGTCCCGAAACCGATTACACCCGACGCCTCGGCTGCCCGATCCAATCGGCCATCGGCCCCGGTACGGCCGTTCGTGCGGCTTAGTCCAGATGGAACACCTCGTCGTACGCCCGGGCGTCTTGCGGGTCTTCGTCCATGACCGGTTCCATGAACGCCCACCAACGATGCATGACGACATCCTTCTGCAAGCGATCCAGGGTCGCCGGCGGGTCGTCGGCCTCAAAATAGGCAATCAGTTCCCGCCCCGCCATGAAAATGGTGTAGCGCGCCATGCCGGCGCGCCGACACGCCTCCTCGACGTCGGGCCACACCGCCTTGTGACGCTCCTGATAGAGCGCCTCTTGACCTGCCTTGACCCGCATACGAAACACCGCTCGCGACACGCGCCTCGCCTCCTAACCTCCTAATCGAGCGTGACACACGATACCCTGCCGCCGTCCGACGGAGTAACGTCACAGCATCTGTCGTGTCTCCCGGCCGTAGCCGCCGACCTATCGAAAGTACCCGAGTGGTCCTGGCAGCGGTTCGACTCTTCGTACCGGACCCGCCCGACGACGGCGAAAACAGGATCGACAGGATGGTCTGGCCGATGATGCCGAAGTCTCCGCGACTTATGGACGGCCCCGGCCAAACGATCGTATTCCCACTTTGGTGGGGTTTGGTGCTTCTTCCGACGTGATCCCGCCACTCCAACAGACTCGCCTGGGCCAAGATCTCCCCCGAACACCATTTGGCCAGTCCACGCCATTATGGCCCTCCTCAGGCCGGCACAGGGACGCTCAACGACGGTCAGACCTTCGGACCGATGCGCCAGGGCATCGGACCTCGGAACGAAGGGTCCCACGCTCCACGGACGGGAGTGCGCCGGTAGAAATCGCCGTAGGCGGCCGTGCTCGCCTCGACCCCGGAGCGCGGCCACGCTCGCGAGTCTTTAATGCCAGAAGGGTCCGTCCGTGAATGTCACCTGCCGTCCATGTGTGAGCCTCCAGCACCCATGACCTGCGAGCAGCGGAACCCATCCCTCAGATATGGATGTCGGGGCACCACGTTTATTCCGCACCCGGCTCCCCCTGCCGACACGATGCCCCTCGAAGGTGGGGCTCACTCCTGCGGGCAGAAGGGGTGGGCCCGTCCCGGAAACCGTTCGGGGCCGAGGAGCTTTCACGACGTCGACGCCGTCTGGCGCTTCACCGCGGACCGGACGGTCAGACTCCTGTTCGCATGCTCTGCCGCCCGACCGCCGCACCAGATTCAGATGAAGGCCCCGGCCGACCACCGGCTGGGTCCCACGGTGCGGCCGATCGCGCCCGCGGCCGCCTGCTGGCTCCCCCGGGGGCCGAGCCCGACGCGACTGCCATTCCTGGCCACCTGTGCGGGTCAATGCCCGCAGAACGCCGTGTTCCAAGCCCGCGCCGAGGCCTGCCGTTAGCCAGCGTCAACTTCCCCGGCTTTCCCTGTGACGCGGCCGGGGGCTCTCGATGAGCCTCCGTCTGGTACGGACGGCTGCTGGCGCCACCGTCAGACACAAGAGGGGGTCCTGGCGTACGGCCTCACCCACCGACGGGAGACGAGAGGCTCTCGCCATCGAACCCGCTGGCAAAGACAGAACCTGGCTGTCGCGAGCCTCTGGTGAGAGCAGGCCCGGACACCCGGGCCCCGTCTGCACGTGGCCAGGACAGAGGGCCGTTGATGCTCCCGGACGCGAGCCACTTGAGAGGTCTCCCACATCACAGGAACGGATGTTACGGCCTGTCGCCGGGACCCTGCCAGGTGGCGGGGCGTCCAAGTTCTGTCCGGGTCGAGGCCGCGTGCTCCGGACCGTCGTCACGATGGGTCGTGCCCGCAGCGGTTTGCGGGTTTGGGGACGGCTTCCCCCTCCTGGACGAGGTGCCCGGCTTTGGGGTCGGCGAAAAACGGGGCCGCCACACGCTGTCGCGTTAGCCGAAGCCTGCTTCTAAACGAGGATTCTCTTGCGCTCGCAATCTGGGTAAAACTATCGAATCGTGTCGAATCCTTGCTCCCTTGGCGTTCCCAAGCGCCTTGCCATATGGCAAGGCGCAAGACGACTAGCCAAGTTTGACACGAAAAATTGCTCTTCTCCTCCTTATCATGCAAGCGTTGCGTAGATGCATACGCAGAGGAGGACCCATGCCGGATACCCAGATGGTGGCCGTCATTTCCCGACTGACGACGCTCTTGGTGACCGTTTCCGGAGGACTCTTCACCCTGGTGATGGTCTATGGAGGCGTACGCTATATGATCGCGAGTTCGCCGCGGAGTGTCGAGGCAGCCAAAAGTGTGATGATGCGGGCGGCGGTCGGACTGCTCCTGGTGCTCATGGTGGGCGTCATCCGCGGGCTCCTCCAGTTCATCGCCTCATGAACCCGGTCCTGAGTGTTCTGAACCTGGTCGTGGGCATCATGTTGCGTCTGGTGCTGCGGGGCGCGACCATGCTCCTGCAGCTGGTGGTGTTCCGACCGCTGACGTTGCTGCCAGCCGCGGCCGCCTTCATGGACGTGTCGCGCAATGTGGCACTGGCGGGGGTGGGGGCAGCCGTGATCCTGGCCGCCTTGAGGGCCGTATGGCCCGATCTGGTCGGATTCGGTCGCGCCGAATTTACGAGCGGCGTCGTGGTACGGGCTTTCGTCGCGGCCGGCTTGATGGCGATCGAGCCGGCCGCGCTGCGGATCCTGTTCTACGTGAACAACCGCATGGTGATCGCGTTCGTCTCCCCCATGAAAGTGGCGTCCGGAACGTTCTCGCCCGGGATGATGGCATCCTCTCCCCTGTGGCTCCTGGCGCTCTTGGTCATCGTGGTCATCGTCGTGCTCTATCTCTCTCTCCTCTACGTCACGCGCCTCATCCACATCATATGGCTCGCGGGCCTCATCCCATGGTTTCTACTTTGGTGGCTCGTGAGCGGCGACGACGTGCGCCTTGGAGTTCAGATGCGGGAGCTCGCGGCCCTCACACTTACGCAGGCGCTCCAGGCCACGGCCTGGTGGCTGGCTCTTCAGTACATGGGGGCCGCGGGCAGCCTGTCGGGGCTCCTGTTTGCGGCCGGATCGCTCTGGTTCATGGTCATGGTGCCCGGTGAGTTCCGACGCCTGGTGGGACTTGGCTCCCCAGTCCGTCCAAGACTGGTGATGTGGTGACGCGCCGTATCCCGCTGCCCCTGGCGGACGAGTTGAATGTGCTGTTCGGCATACCGGCCGCTACCGTGGCGGTGGTGCTGACTGGGGCGTTTGTCGGGGCCTTGGCGGTTCTCCATGGCGGGACCCACCGATGGCTGATGCTCGGAGTGGTCGTCGCCGCGACTATCAGTGCCAACGTGCGGCTAGATGAGGTGCCGGTGTACGTGTGGGCGGGCCTTCTGATCCGGTTCATGGCGACACCCCAGATCTACGTGTGCCCACCCGAAGGCGGTGAGACCCACAGACCCGCCAGGCTGAGGGGGGCATGGCCGAGACGGGCTGCCCGGGGAGTCTACGGCCAAAGCGAGACACGCCTGAAACAAAACCAATGGAAGAAGAGGTGATACGGGTTGGCCCGTTCCATGCAAAGGCTGTTTCCGATCCGCGCTATCGGTGGAGATCTGTGTCTCATGGACCGGGATCGCTACCTGGCGGTCCTCGAAGCGTCTCCGGTCGGTTTCGCCCTCAAGGATGAGCGAGAGCGCAGGGCCCTCGTCCTTGGCTTTGCCCGGTTTCTAAACGGCCTCACGTTCCCGGTGCAGCTCCTCATCAAGACCGATGTCGTACGGCTTGACGATTATCTTGCGGAGATGAAGGCGCGGGAGGCGGATCTGGAGGCGCACCTGCGGCCAGCGCTCGGCGACTATCTCCGTTTTCTCAACGAGTCCCAGCACCTGGAGCACTTGCTGCGGCGGCGGTTCTACATCGTGCTGTCCTGGCTCGGGACGGACACCCGCTCGCGTCCCATACGACGGGGAGAGGGGTTGTGGGAGGAGGCCGAGCGGGAGCTCGCCCGGAGGATAGTGGTGGTCGACCAGGGCTTGCGCCCACTTGGCGTCAAGGTGCGGCGGCAGGGCACGGAGGAGCTGTATCGGTTCATCTTCGCCTGTTTGAACGGGCGCGAGGCGGAACAGGGGGTGAGCTGGTCGTGGGATTCGAGCCTGCTGCTGAAGTAGAAATGACGCGACGGCTCGAGGGTCTGTGGCCCGATGCGGTGGAGGTGCGCGCGGACCACGTTGCCTCCGATGTCGAGCTTCTCCGCGGTCTCACCGTGAGGGCCTGGCCCAGAGAGGTGAGTCCGGGCTGGGCGCTGCCTCTCATCCTGGCCAATGAGGCGCTGACCGTCTCGGTGGTGCTGACCCCGGTCGCGAGCGACGAACAGATGACCATGCTGAATCGCCGCCTGGTCTGGAACCGGGGAGCCCAGCGGGCGGCGGAAGGCGTGGGA
>JAJZYZ010000081.1 GCA_021797815.1 Bacillota bacterium | reverse complement strand
GTCGACGCGCGATGGAGGGCGCATATGGGCGCCGGTCCCGCTCACGCTGCCGGCAGATACGGCCACCAACGCCGACACCTATCCCGTCACGACGCATGGCCATGGCCTCATCCTCCCGGCCATATTGTATGAACCCCAGGGAGCGGGCTTTCTGCTCTATGTAAGGACAGACGGTGTGTTTCGCCCCACGGTGCCTCTGCCCACCGCGGCCTCCCCAACCGCGGGTGGGCGCACCACGCTGCGATACAGCCTTGTGGGCCGGACCGTCACCTTCGTGCTGGCCAGCCCCTCCCTTTATGAGACCGTCACTGGCGGAAAAACCTGGACCATCGTCAACGCCCATGTTCCTGCCTGGTCCATCATGGACTTCGTGAGTCCCAACGTGGGGTACGCGTTAAGCTCCGTCGTCAAGAAGACCCCGCCCACCCTCTGGGTCACCACCGATGGGGGCCGGAAGTGGATGCGCGTCGCCTACACGGTGACGAAGCCACTTCACGCGTAGTCGAGCTCCTTCGGCCCTGCGGCCTTCGCCCATGCGAGAGAAAGCGCCTCGCCATCCCCTCTCGTATGCCCGCGCCTCGTCGATGTCGGCGTCATACGCCCGGGCCCCTCGTAAAGGACGGACCTTATCGTAGACAGCCGCTGGGCCGTGTGCAGAATGCCGCATACCGCCCAGGGACGCGGTGACGGAATCATCCTTCAGCCAGCACGGTTCCGGAGGCACTATCGCGAGCGGTCTTCACCCGGCGCAGAGAGCAACGCACGGAGACCCGAATCGCGAAGCGTCACCGGGTGGCTGAAGGCCCGTGATGTGGTGGGGATTGCGCTCTAGCTATCAAATGCGCACGCCGCCGCCGTGATGGGGTTGTATAACGGCCCGTACGGATTGCTGGGCCTGACATAGCGAACCCATCGGCTACATGCCTTGGGAGACTTTTTGAGCGCGGGGGTGAGCGGGTTCCCCGACCGTCCCGCGCACCCCGCCGATCCCGCCAGGAAAATCGAGTGGCGCCAGACCGTCGCCACGGTTCTGGCCGCAGCCACCGAGTGCGACGCGCGTGACGGTCCTCGTGTCGTCCTCTAATTCGTGGACGACGAGCGCGAGTGGGGACATCACCTGGACGAGGCGGCGGAGGAGCTGCGCGCCCCGCAAAGTCAGGGGAACGGTGGGTATCTGCCCCGGGCCGACTGGGAGCGCTGCTGTCGCGAGGACTCACGGCGTCGCGTCGCGATTCCTCGCCCCGCAGGGGTTCTCACGAGATGCCGACCGCCATACCGCCCGGGCTGCGCTCTTACTCAACCCTTTGGCGGCCTTTTGGGAGCTCATCGGTCCTGCGATGCCAGTGGTGGGCGCATCCGTGCAGACGGCCCCGAGTCATCCGATACGCTTCCCTTCGTCGCGACGGCGGGCATGCCTCGTCTCTTGTCCGTCCGTCCTTGACGCTCCGGAACGACGTGGACCACACCGTGGGCAAGCTGGGGCCGGACGAAGCGTCAGACCGGGTCCCATCGCGGATGAACGACGCCTGGGCCCGTGCTGTCGGTAGCGGGGACCGGGGTCAACCAGGGGTAGACAGGGCGGCCTGGCGCCCGGACCTGAACTCTCCCTCCATGATCTCTCGGAGCGCCTCCCGGTGGGTGTGAAAGAACCGGGTGTCGAAGCGGCTCCCAAACTTGGAGGCGTCAAGGAACATCGGCGTCTCCCAGAGATATTGGGTTTCGACAAGCCCACGCGCCGGACCCGATATGAGGCCCAGCACACGGACCAGGCCGCGTCCCATCACGGTGAGGCGGGTGGGGCGTCCCGTAATGCCGCGTGCCACATCTCGCAGTTGATAGCCGGTAATGGGGGCGGCACCGGCCACATGCCACACCTCACCGGCCGCCGTGGGGTCTTCGAGGATGAGGCGCACGGCGTGCGCGGCGTCGGGTACGTGTATGAACTGGTGCGAGAGCGCCGGCGGCCCAAACCATCGCAGGCTTGCGGGCAGCGGGTCCGTTGAAATCCCGTAGAAGTCCGGGAAACGCACGATCGTGACAGGGTGCGTTGTCATGGCCGCTATGAGCCCCCGCTCGATATCCCGGCGTATCTGCCCCTTGACGCTTACGGGCCGTCGCGGAGTGTTTTCGTCGACAGGGGCGGAGGTGGCCGGAACACCATAGGCATAGAGATTGTCGACGTACACGTATCGGGCGCGCGTATCGCGAAGGGCGGCCAGCGTCGCGTTCACCATGGCCGGGTACCGGCTCCAGTCGTCATAGCGCTGGTTTCGGGCGTCCAGCACCCCGTCGGCCTGCGAGAAGAGGCGATGGTGGGCCTCCACATCTTCAGGCTGCACGGTCGCCCAGCGCACCGTGCCATGTCCGTCCGCTGGCGGCTCTCCCCGGGTCACCGCCACCACTTCATGGCCGGTTCCCACGCACTCGTGCACGACATGGCGTCCGAGCCGGCCGGTCGCTCCCAATACAACTACCCGCATGGCCTTCTCCTTTCACAATGACCGAACGGTCGGTCGTTCGATGGGGCAAAAATCATGGGGTCACGATGGACGCGCACAATTGACGCGTCTGGTGCGCCAGCCGTGCCGTCTCCGCCGGCGTCGTCGGGTGGGCGCTCACAATAACCTGGTTGATGACCCCGTTACAGGCCTCGACTAAGAAGTCAGGATCCATCGGCCGGACAGGGCCGCCCTCCCGCTGGATGCGGCCGAGCACGTGGGCGGCCCAAACGGAGACGGCCTCCATGGCGCCAGCGTCGGCGGGCAGATGGGGCACATCGCCGTGCCACTGCAGGAAGCAGAATCGGTAAGCGGCCTGATGCGTCAGCCCCCACAACGTCAGGTGCTCGGACAGGTCGAGCACATCGCTCAGTGCCGCCTCGGCCTCGGGCTTTACGTACGGCGCCAGGGCGGCCGCTTCCTCGGTCAGGATGTTCTTCAGAAGCGTGGTGGTCAGACTCTCCTTGCTGGGAAAGTGCGCATAGAGGCTTGACTTGGTGCGAAATCCCGCCGCCTTGCGAATGGCATCCATACTGGTGCCTACGTAGCCCAGCTGATGAAACAGCTGGAGCGCGGCGTCCAGAATGCGGGTCCGTGAATCGCCCTCCATAAAACCTCCGAAAAACCCCTGAATGAACGATCGTTCGTTCATTCGTGTACAGTGTAGAGCCGAACATCGTCGCCGTCAACGGTCCCGATGGGAGAAGCGCTCTCCCTCGCCGTTGGCTGTCCGGCCCGTGAGCATCGCTAGAAGACCGTCTGATGGCGGTGACCGGCCCGTCGCCGGGCGCGGTTGTAGAATGATTCCAATTCATAACCAATCGAGGCGCGAACATGCGTCGACGGCTGTCCGTCATAAATCGGGTCCTTGCCGGGGTGATGACTGTAACCCTCCTCGGGGGGCTGGCCGGCTGTTCCCATGCAGGCGCGGCCACGAGTCACCGGTCCGGCCACAATGGCGAAGTCCTCTCGCGAACGATGTTGACCAACGCGGCCATTCGGGCTTCCGAACGCCTCTACCGCCTTTACTACTGGTGTGGCGGCCAACGCGTCGAAGCGTATCTGACGGTGCCCACCAAGGTTGGCAGATTCCCCCTCCTGGTCGCCCTGCACGGTGGTTCCGCCTGGCATGCTCCTCACTCTGGATTTGGCGAGACGGCGGCCGACGCGGCCAGTTCTTTTACCTCCCGGTACGTGACGCTCTATCCGGAATACCAGGGGTACATGGGCAGCACCGGGTCCGTCCGGGGTCTTCACACCGATGCGATGGACACCGTGTGCGCGATCCGGGCGGCGGAGGTGACAGGCCGCATTCAGGCGCACGCCGTGTACCTATTGGGTTACTCCCTGGGTGGGGGCGTGGCCTTGACGGTGGCGGGCCAGCTGCCTGAAGCGGTAAGGGCTGTGGTGGCCGTGAGTCCATGGGTCGGCATGCAGGAGGAACTGCCGTGGCTAAAACACCACGCGCACCCCGGAACGATCTTTGGCCATGAGCTCCAGGGGCTGACGGATACCTATGGCGTGTTCCCTTCACGGGCTCAGCTGGCCGCACAGTCGCCCGATCTGGCGGTGCTCAAGGCGCCGGTGCTGCTCTTGCAGGGGACAGCCGACACCCACGTACCCTACCAGGTGGTGGAGGAATTCTACCGGCGAATGAAGACCCTGGGAAAGGTTGTCAGACTCATCATCTTCCCCGGTGGACACCATGGTCTCCATGGCCCGCGGAGTTCTGGACCCGCCCATGACGCCATCTTTCGATGGCTGCTTCACTATGGTCTTCCCCGGGCGCATTAGAGCGAGGCTCGCCGGCAAGTGCCAATGCGATCTGACACCGTCTTGCCTTCGACGCCGCTCATCGCGGGCTGAGACCGGGTGGCCCGACGAGGCTCTTGGCCATGAAGAGACAGGGATTCTCCTCTCCCCACAGGGTCGGAAACACCTCGAGCGGTCTGAATCCCATGGCCGCGTAAAACGCGCGCGTCTTGGCATAGCCGGCATCGGGATGAGAGGCGTCGAGGGTTTTCACGGTCAGGAACTCCATGCCCTGCGCCTGCGCGCGGCCCTCGGCGGTTCGAACCAGCGCGGCGCCGATGCCGCGGCGATGAAACTCCTCCAAGAGGCCCATGCAGTGCACTTCGGCCGTATACGCATTGTGCCGCCGCAGGGAGAGAAATCCCACCGGCCGGGAGGCTCGGCGGGCGGCCCAGAACCACATGTCCTCCGTCTGGGCCACCTGTTCGACGTAGTCGACGATGGCCGACTCGATGCCGAACCAGTCCGGCAGCGCCCTTAATATCACGTCGGCCACGGCGCGCCGCTCGACCGGGTCGAACACTTCGTGCGCCGCGTAATCCAAGGTCTCGTCCCTCCCTGGCCCTGAGCCTATCACGACCGTACACGGCGCATCGCGCCTGGCGATCACGACTGCGGGCAGCGGGCGGCCACGCCTTCCGGCCCGAGACAGCTCGGACGATTTTCGTCCCGTCCGGGCCGGGGACCCGATGCGCCCTTGACACCCCATCGAGGGGGATCCGAAATGGAGCCTACAGCGCGTGAGATACGTGACGGTGTGAAAGCGTTACGGTTACGTTGAAGGAGGCGGATGCACGTGGCAGGAACAGATGCCCCTCTGACCTATCCCTGGCGGCTTATCGGCCCGCATCGGGGAGGGCGGGTGGTGGCGGTGGCCGGCCACCCCGTTGATGCGATGACGTTCTACTTCGGGTCCACAGGCGGCGGCGTCTGGCAGACCACTAACGGGGGCCAGAGCTGGCGCAACATATCCGACGGCTCGTTCAAGACGGCATCGGTCGGAGCCATCGCGGTGGCGCCCAGCGACCCCACGGTCCTATACGTGGGCACCGGCGAGGCCTGCATCCGCGGCAACGTGTCGTTCGGGGATGGCGTGTACAGGAGCGACGACGGCGGCCGCCACTTTGAACATCTCGGCCTTGCGGACACCCGTCATATCGGCCGCATCCGCATTCACCCTCAAAATCCGGACCTCGTGTACGTGGCCGCGTTGGGACACGCGTTTGGGCCGCATCCGGCCCGGGGGATTTATCGCTCGGCGGACGGCGGCCGCACGTGGGAGCACAGCCTGTTCGTCTCCGAGAACACCGGAGCCGTCGATCTGACGCTTGACCCCACGAATCCGCGACTACTGTATGCCTCGCTCTTCTCCGTGCGCCGCGAGCCCTGGCGTCTCACCAGCGGCGGTGCGGGGTCGGGCCTCTACCGATCGGTGGACGGCGGGCTGCACTGGAGCCGGATCGGGCCGGAGACCGGACTCCCGGACGGCGTCTGGGGGAGAAGCGGGGTGTCTTGCTCGGCCGCCCGGCCGGGACGGATCTATGCCCTGATAGAAGCCCGGGAGGGAGGCATCTACCGATCCGACGACTGGGGAGATCACTGGGTGCGGGGGGACGACGGCACGGGAGTGCGCGCGCGCCCCTGGTACTATTCGCACGTCTTTGCCGACCCCGGGTCCGCGGACACCGTGTATGTGATGGCGGGAGCCATGTGGCGCTCGACAGACGGGGGCTCCCACTTCCAGCAGGTGGCGACCCCGCATCCCGACCATCACGATCTATGGATTGATCCGGCCGATCCGCGCCGGCTCATACACGGGGCAGACGGCGGCGCCGCCGTGTCTTTTGACCGGGGGGCTTCGTGGTCTAGTCTCTACAATCAACCAACAGGAGAGTTCTACCATATAGCCGTCGACCGGCAGCATCCCTACCGCGTTTACGGAAGCCAGCAGGACAACAGCACCATCTCGGTCCCGTCCGCGACCGAATTTTTCGGCATCACTGCCCGGGAGTGGTTTGACGTCGGAGGTGGAGAGAGCGGACACGTGGCCGTGCGGCCGGACGACCCCGCCATCGTGTATGCCGGAAGCTCCAGCTTCGGGGAGGGCGGCCGCATCACCCGCCTCGATCGCCGGACCGACTTGCGCCAGGATGTCTCGCCCTGGCCGGTTCTCACGCGGGGACTCACGGGCCAGCAGTACCGCTACCGGTTTCAGTGGACGACCCCCATCAGCCTCTCGCCCCATGACCCGAAGACGGTGCGAGTGGGAGCGAATGTGGTCTTCGAAAGTCGGGACGAGGGCCAGCACTGGACGATTATCAGTCCCGACCTGACCCGGAACGCCGAGGACAAGCTTGGGCCGACCGGCGGGCCGTGGACCCCTGACCAGTCGGGCGTGGAGGTGTACTGCACCGTCTTTGCCCTGGCGGAGTCGCCCCTGCGGCCCGGCCTCATCTGGGCCGGGACCGACGACGGGCTCGTGCAGCGCACGGCCGACGGAGGCGCCCACTGGGAGCTTGTGACCCCGTCCGGGATGCCCGAGTGGGCGACCGTGACGGGGGTGGAGCCCGGCCACCAGGACCCCGACGTCTGCTACGTGGCCGCAACCCGCTACCGGCTCGACGACCCGGCTCCCTATATCTTTCGCACGGAGGACGGCGGGCGGAGCTGGACCGCCGTCACGGACGGACTGCCGGACGACGCGTACGTGCGGGTGGTGCGGGAAGACCCGCGGGTGCCGTCTCTTCTTTACTGCGGAACCGAGCGTGGCGTGTTCGCGTCGTTTGACGCGGGCGGGCATTGGACCAGCATTCGCGGCCGGCTCCCCGTGGTGCCGGTCCACGACCTCATCGTGCACGGGACCGATCTGGTGGCCGCGACCCATGGCCGGGCGCTGTGGGTGCTGGACGACGTGAGCGGCCTTCGTGAGCAGGCGAGTGGGAAGATGCCCGAAGGCCCGTGGCTTTACGCGCCGCGTCCCGCGGAACGCTGGGTGCCGCCCGACGGCTGGTATCTCTACGGACGGGAGCAGGTCGCGGGGGGCAAGATGGGCGGAGGGCCACCGCGCTGGGTATCTCAGAATCCGGGCTTTCAGGGAGGGGATGGAACTCCGGTGACATATGCTGGCGCGGTCATGGAGTTTCCCACCGGGGCCTCCTACGTCGTGCGGCCGGGCGGGCGCGGCGATGAAGAGGGGCCGGAACTCCTTGACGCGGGCGAGAACCCGCCCCGGGGGGCCCTCTTTCACTACTGGCTTCCGGAGTCGGTGGAGGAGGCCTGGATCCGGGTTCACGATGCGGAGGGACACCTGGTTCATGAAGGCCGGCTTTCCACCCTGGCCGGCCCCCACCGATATCGATGGGATCTGCGCGCGCCGGGGTCGACTCCCCGGCGCCCCACGAAGGCGTCTACCCGCATTGCCCCCTTGGTGCCGCCCGCGTCGTATACGGTCGCTCTTTGGGTCGACGGCGTATCGGGCCGGACGGTGCCCCTCCAGGTCGTGCAAGATCCCCGCCGGCAGGGAGATACGGACTCCTGCCGGCAGATCTACGAGCGGATACGGCGCCTCGGCGGCGTCCTGTCCCGGGTGTACGCGTGGGCGGACTTCTGGGACGAGCTACTGGACCTCCTTGACCGGTTAGGGGTCATGCAGGCGGCCGGAGTGACCGCCGATCCGAAGCCCCGGCTCTATGAGCAGGTAAGACAGCGCGCTGACCGTCTCGCCGGCTCCGGGCGGGGCGCACCTCCCGGCCTTGACGTACAGGCGGCCTACGCGGCCCGCCTTCTGGAGGAGACAGACGGGTCCGTGCCAGAGGCCCTGTCGTCGATGGCCGATGAATGGGAGCGGGAGCTTGAGGAGTGGGCGGCGAACGGTCGCCGGCTGTGGGAGGAGACGGCGCCCCTTTTGACCACCGTCATGGGCCGCGTCCGCTTCAATCCCCCCGGGAGCTAGGTCCCGACCAAAAGGGCCCGGATGCCTC
>JAJZYZ010000080.1 GCA_021797815.1 Bacillota bacterium | reverse complement strand
AAGGAGGCGCCTTGGGGCGTCTAGCCGAGGCGGACTACTTCGAGGCCGTCCGTGTGGACCAGGAAGCGGGCACTGTGGTGTGGCCGGATGGGGTGGATATCGACCCGGACGTCCTCTATCACCTGAGCTCGCCCGTTGCCGCCGAGACTTTGCGGCGCCTGATTCTGCAGGCGCTCTCCGCATAATTTGGCGTCGGCCCACCCCACGCACTGTTTTGGCGGCAGCCAGCCTTTGCGTGACGTCGCGCGGAGCGAAAAAGCGCCGGTGGACACAAAAAGGCGGGGATGGGGTCTCTGCGATGTGCACGCCGAACCTCCTTGTGAGAAGGCTCGGCGTGACACGTCGCTCCGATCATGGCAGACTGGTGTTGCTACCGTAGAGCTCGGGATACGCCCCGGGCTCTACTTGTTCCTCACGAAAACCTCCGTGGCAACATGGCCGAGGGCGTCTAGTACAACCGGGATCCAGTAAGGGCCACCTTTCTTCGCGGCCTTGTGTAGCGAAGAGGCCCACAGAGTCAGACTCGCGCTATGACCGACTTCCCGCACCGTCTGCTTTCGTAGCGGCGGGCTGATTGTCCGTTGGATTGTTATCCCCCCGTTTGGTGTTCGGTGTAGAGGGCGATCCACGACACGCCAAGGATCAAGGCCATCATGGCAAAGACGACAAGGTTGGGAAACGTGCGCCCCTGCTCGAAATTCCAGATCGTCTTGCGCGTCACCCCGAGCTGGGCTGCCAGCTGCTCTTGGGTGAGGCCCTTGGCTTCGCGCGCCTCGCGTATTCGAGGCACCAAAGTCACGAGGTGCGGTTTCCCCATCGACTTGTTCCTCCCCGGCCACTGTATCGCGGACGGGAAATATTTTACACACCACCCCGTCGATCAAGACAGTCCGAAGGGGCGCGATGGGGCTTCGTGTCCCTCGCCGGTGGGGAGGGGGCAGCGGCAACATGGACCGGGCACGGCGCCGCTGGTGGACATGTGATGGCGCACGACCGCAGGGAGGCGTTGGATGGGGCAGAAAGAGGTGTACGCGATGGCGCGACCCAGGAACATCGGTCGGCCGAGCAGCCCAAAGTCCGCGGAAGAGCCGACGGCTAACTGGGCCGAAGGGCTGAGTGAATCTACCGGTATTCCCCCGGAAGTCATAGCCAACTCCGAAGCAGGGCGGAACTACGGCGCCTCCCAAGCTCAAAGGGTCCTCCGGACTCGTAAGAAGAAGGCCCCGGACTAACTGCCCGCGTCGCATGGTTTAGAAACTTGGTCGGATGTCATCGATGTATTCCGTAAGAGCGCGCCGGTAACGAGTGAGGCTGTTCTCGCGACCGTGCTTCAGAGTTGCGCGCATGACGGTGGCGAGCGCCTCCTCGGCGCGGCCCGCGCTGTGAAGCGCGAGGGCAAGAAAGAGACTGCCGGCCCACTGCTCCGGAAAGCGACGCTCTGCTTCTGTCAGCAGGGTTACGGCTTCTTCGGCGCGGCCGACGTTGCGTAACGAGCTCCCCAATTGAATGAGGCCGTACGCGTGAAGGTCTCTTGAAAGTCCACCGAGACTGATGGCTCTTTCGTAATAGGGAATGGCGGCCCCTTCCGGCCCCTGAGAGTCGAGCACACCCGCCAGCTCAAAATTTGCCCGGGCGGAGTCAGGATACCGAGTGTGCAACTAGGCGAAGTAGGCAAGGGTGGCTTCCGGACCCACCTGTTCCATCCCTGCTCGCACCAACGCTTCCCAGTCGGGCTCCATTGAACTCGGCCTCCGTATGGTCACGAATCGATCATGCGGGCCCCGTCGAAAGCTGCGAGGTGAATCTATCCCCCGTCCAAGACCGGTGTTGGGTGGCGACATGAGAAACGTCCACGCTCGGCTCCCGGGGGAGGACTCCGGGCCCACGCCTCGATGGGCGCGCGGGGCCGGTCATGAAGAAAGACCAGGCTTGGCGGGGACGCTCCGCGCCGGCATCTACGTGTACGCCGGTCCGTCTTATCTGCTCACCAGGACATGCCGGTCGAACGGTCGTCGCCCCTGTCACTCCGTCTCCGATCGGGGTCGTGTCCGCTCTGCCCCGTTCGGCATGAGCAGGCTCCCGCCTCTAACAAGAGCAGTCTCGTGGGTACGAGTTCACGAGACTGCGTGACCGGCCTTAGCGCGGACCTAGCACTTCGAATAGCCGCAGTTCTGGCAGTGGGCGCAACCTTCCTCGTACACCAGGGTTGGCGCGTCGCACTGGGGACAGAGATCGAGCTTCGGCTGGGCGGAAAGCGAGGACGTCGGTGCGGGCGCGGAGGAGGCTACGTTAATCTCGCGCCCGTTGCCGTTTACGCGATCCGGGTTCAGATGGCGGTCCAGAATGAGGCCAATAGCGTCCACGACCGAGAGCACCCGGTCGGGCCCGAAGCCCATCTGGTTGGCGCCCCCGATTCCCTTCAGCTGATCGGCCACCAGCTGCAGCCGTCGACGCGGCGACAGATCGCCGCTCGATCGGAGGTAAAGACTGATAATGCGGCCGAGCGCTTCCATAAAAGACTGGACCTCGGAGCCCGCGCGCCCGAGCAGCATGAACACCTCGAATGGATCGTTGTCCACCTCGTTGATGACGACCCGCGCCGTTCCCGCCGGTGTTTCCCGGCGATATGTGCGGCCCACCACCTGGGTGGGAACCGGATAAACTTCGACGTTGGACGGAAAGTGAGCCGGGCGCGTGGCCGGGACCGCTTCCACCGTCGCGGCGGAGGCCTTCTGGTCGCTCAGGTGCAGAACCTGCTCCTGGCGGCTCTGGTCGCGATAGATCGTGACACCCTTGCATCCAAGCTCGTAGGCCAGCTCGTAGAGGCGGGCCGTATCCTCGACCGTGTAGGTGCTGGGGGCATTGGCGGTCTTCGAGATGGATGAGTCGGTCCAGCGCTGGATGGCCGCCTGGACATAGATGTGCTCCTCCGGCGTGAGGTCCATGGCCCCCACAAAATATGGAGGAAGCTCCTGCTCCGGGTGCTCCGCCTTCCATTCCTGCGCCACCGGTACGAACTGCTCGTCAAAGCCGAGGCGGGACTGGCGGAAGTACGTGAGCGCGTAAAAGGGCTCGATGCCGGTCGAGGTCCCCACCATGCTGCCGACGGTGCCCGTAGGCGCCTGCGTCAGGATGGTCACATTGCGGGAGCCGTTCTTGCGAACGACGTCCCGGACCGCTTCCGGCATCTTCTGCATGAAGCCGCTCTCGAGGTACTTGTCGGCCTCGAACGCGGGGAAAGCGCCTTTCTCGCGCGCCAACTCGGCGTCGTATACATACGCCTCGGTGGCAATGAACTGGTAGAGTCGGTCGATGAAGGCAATGGACTCGGTACTTCCGTACCGGAGGCCGAGCCGGATCAGGAGCTCGCCAAGGCCCATCGTCCCCATTCCGATGCGGCGCTCCCGCTGCTGGTTCTCCCGGTTCTCGTCGAAGAAATAGGGGGTGGCATCCACGATATCGTCGAGAAAGCGGACCCCCATTCGCACCGTCTTGCGGAGCGCTTTCCAGTCCACATCGTTCTCACTCTCATCGTAAAAGGCGGCCAGATTCAGGTGCCCGAGGGTGCACACACCCCAGGCCGGCAGTGGCTGCTCGGCGCACGGGTTCGTGCACACGAGCGGGTTGAAGTACCAGCTGTTGGACTCCTTTTCGTGCCGCTCGTCAAAAACGATGCCCGGCTCCGCCGCCTCCCAGGCGCCTTTGGTAATCTCGTGCCACACCTGGCGGGCCTTTGTGGTCTCATAGACCACGGCTGTCTTTCCAAGCGCCTGCCATGCTTCCAGGTCACCGGTCCAAAGCGCGTCGTAGTCGGGGTCCCGGGTGTCGGGGAAGACGAACTCCCAGTCGCCGTCGGTCTTGACCGCCTCCATGAAGCGATCCGACACGCGGATCGAGATATTGGCGTTCTCGACCATGCCGGGCGTCTTCTTCACGTCGATAAACCGCTGCAAATCCGGATGCCAGTCTTCAATCTGCAGCATCAGAGCGCCCCGGCGGCTCCCGCCCTGCTCGACCAGACCCGTCGCCCGCGAATAGAGGTCCATCCAGGACACGGCGCCCGAGGATCGTCCGTTCACGCCCCGCACCGGTGCGCGAGAGGGTCTCAGGGAGGAGACGTTGATGCCTACACCCCCGCCGCGGCTCATGATCTCAATCATCTGCCCGAGCGTCTCGACGATACCCTCCCGTGAGTCGCGGGGATTCGGCAAGACGTAGCAATTGAAGTAGGTGAGATTCTGATCCGTCCCCGCGCCGGCCCAGATGCGCCCTCCCGGCACGAAGCGGAGATGGGCCAGCTCATCCTGGAACGACTCGACCACATCCTGTTTCACCGCGGGCGTCTCGACGCCTGCGACCCCCCGGGCAATGCGGCCGGCGACCTCGTCGAGGGTGGTTTCAAGCGGCCGATCACAGTCGATGAATTTCCGAACCAGGATGTCCCCCTTCTGGGGGCCGGTCAGCAATTCCACCGCCAGGGTCGCGTCCGGGTGCACCTCGCGCACGATGCCAATATCTTTCTTGGGCCATTTGGGGTGGGGCTCCACCATTACGATGGCTAGGTCTCCCGCCCGAAACTGCCGCTCGATATCCTTCAGCGTGTAGCGATCGAGAAAAATCTTCCAGCCAAGTTCGGACGTAAAGCGCTCGGCCTGCTCGAGCCGCGGGTCGCCCCCGGTCGATTCCAGAAAAGCCATGTCCATCTCCTCCGTATCTCGTACCACCCGGCTCCGTAAGACCCGGGTCGAATAGCATCGAATCCTTCAGTGGGCGTCAGGCTCAGCACGGTGCTCGAGCCGTTCCAGGAGATCCTTAAAACCCCGGAGGTCCGTAAAGTCGCGATACACGGATGCGAATCGCACATACGCCACCGGGTCAATCGTCTGCAGCCGGTCCATGACCAGTTCTCCCAGGCTGTGACTCGGCACCTCGTCGATGCCCTGGTCACGCACTTCCCGTTCCAGGTCGCGCACCAGCGACTCCAGGCGGGAGAGAGGAACCGGACGCTTCTCGCAGGCGGTGAGAATGCCTTTCAAAAGCTTCTGACGGTCGAAAGATTCGCGGCGCCCGTCCTTCTTCACGACCAGAAGAGGAGTCTCTTCTACCCGCTCGTAGGTGGTGAATCGGCGGCTGCACATGGCACATTCCCGCCGACGCCGGATCGAGACGCCCTCATCGGTGGGCCGTGAATCCAGCACTCTGGTGTCGTCATGGCCGCAGTACGGACAGTGCACGAGTGACCTCCCATATCTAGGGCGACGAAGCGATTATAGTACAAGTGCTAGTGCGCCCGGCAAGAATAAGAGGCCGTTCCGGGGGGGAATTTTGGAGTGCGGCCGACTGGTTGGTTCCCGGATTCGGGGGCGCGCTGGCGATGGAATCCTGGAACACGAGGGCGCAGGGGAGCCGGCACCGCCGGGAGCCTGCTGGTCCTGGAGTGGCGGCATGGCCGATAGGCCCGCGGCCGTGCACGCCGTGTTCGATTGCGCCTCGACATCCGTCCGCGCGGTCAGTGACTTCCCGATAAAAAGAAGTGCGTGCCACCTGCGAAGCCACTCTTTGGCGGGTGAGCGCTGCTCTCAGTCAAGCTGCTGCCGAAACCTCTGACCGACGATAGCGCCGCCCGGGTTCTGGGAGAACCTGTCGCTGGGTACTCGGACAGGCGGCCCACCGGGGAGAAGCGGTGCGGTTTCCGTTCGGGCGCCCGTCTCAGCGAGAACTTGTCAGACTGCGGGAGCGGTACCAGAACCACATCACAAAGCCCACAAGGATGATCCCGGCCAGAATCCGCAAGCTTGATCCCCCAGCATGCGGCACCACCGTGACCGTGGTCGAGGCGAGCGTCTGGCCGCCAGCTTTCGCGGTCAGGGTGAGGCGACCCGTAACCAGGAGGGAAGCGGTTGCCACGTACTGGCCGGAAGCTACGCGACGAAAGGGAAAGTGAAGGGTCGAGCCGTCCTCGACGACGACCAGGACGGGCGGACCGGGAGGGTTGGAGCCGGTCAGCACCACGGTCGCCTTCTGCTCGACCGTGGCATGGGAGGGCGTGGCTTTCAGTGTCCAGCCTGACGCCGCCTCCACGGGCGCCGCCAGCGCGCACACGGCCAAGGCCACCAAGATGACCCGCAGGATGCCCGTGACCCGCCCCATGCGAAGCCTCCCCGTCTCAAACTCTAACATGGGCGAGGCCATGTCGCGGCGGTCATGGCGGAGGATGATACCCTCCTCGAAACTGTCGGCCGGCGTCGAATCACGGTACGATGGCGTAGACGCGCTGACACACTGGCGGCCGGATGGGGTGAGAGGGTGACCCGACAGGTCCGATCGCGACCCCTGCGGCACGGACTCTGGATTGTGGCCTGGGCCGTGTTGACTCTTTTTGCTCTGGTCGCCTATGCGGCACCTCTGTGGCAGAATGCGCTGGCCGATACCCCCCTCGCGTATCTCATCTGGATTCCCCTCCTGGCGGTCGGGTGGGGGGCCTATAACCTGGCCACCGTGCGCGAACCGTACCCGGACGACCGGGAGCTCAACCTGCTGGTGGGCGGCGCCCTGCTTCTTATGACGGGGTTTGTGGCCGCAGTCGGTCCCGACAAGTGGCCGGTCAGCTTCGTTTACTATCACGCCGGGCTTCTGGTGTGGCCGCTCTGGGCGCTGGGCCTGGCGTGGCTCCTCTTTGGACTCGGTGTGACCCCGCGGCTCATCGGGCCTCTCGTCTATCTTTGGCTCGTCTGGCCTCCTATTTTCACGCCGCTCGTGAATGCCACTCAGTCGGTGCTCACAGGCTGGAGCATTCGCGTGCTTGATGTGGCCGCGCACGCGACGCCCTGGGTGAAGCCATCCGCGCCGCTCGGTAACTTCCTGGTGCAGCACGGATCGAGCTTCGTGGGCGTGGTGGTGGCGCAGGTCTGCAGTGGTGCCGACAGCCTCCTCGGGGCGGCCATCCTTCTTCCTCTCTTCCTGACGTTTTACCGCGGGCCCTGGCTGCGGCGCCTTTGTGTGGTGGCCGTCGCGCTGGTCGGAGCGCTGGTCGCCAACTGGCTTCGGCTTTTCATGTTGGTGGCCGCCCTGCACTGGTTGGGGGCGCCGTTCACGTTCGGGATCCTCCATCCGGTCCTGGGGGTTCTTCTATTCATGCTGCTGGCCGTGGGATTGATGGGTGTATCCTCAGCCCTTGGTCTCTTGCCGACTGGGCTTCCGGCCTCGCCCGGCCTCCAGCTCGGTGGGCGTGTCCAGCTGGGGGCGGCGGTGCTTTTGGGCGCCGGACTCTTCGCGGCCCTGCTCCCGGTTTTCTCGCTGCCGCTCGGAAACCTGGCCAATCCCGTTCCCATTCGGACGGCCAAGGTGGAAGCCATGCTCCCGGCCATCGATGGCTTTGCCTCGCGGGTCGTGTACCGGTTTAACGAAGGAAGCGTGCTTGGTCGAGGCGCCTACACCGTGGCGCGCGTCTATGAAAACAACCACGGCGCGGCCGCGATTGTCGAAGTCTGGAGCACTCCCGATCAGGGTCTCCTCCTGAGCTATGGCTTCGACAACTGTCTCATCTACCACGGCAACCAGGTGGTGGCCCGCTACTCGTTTGCCATGAAAAACGGCCTTCCCGCTACGATCTATGCCGTCAAGCTGCCGTCCGCCACGGTGAACGGTCCGAAGGCCTTCTATCTGGACATGGAGTGGCAGATGGCGGTTCATACGCCGCACGGGGTGCGATACGTGCGATGGTCCATCGCCACCCTGCCCTTTTCCAGCAGTGGGTGGCCCCAGGTGGCCGGGGCGGTGCATCCCCTCCGGGGGCTCCAGGTGCTGGCGGTGCCGCCCACGGAAGGATCCTGGCCCCATCGGTTGATTGGGCCTCAGGGCCAGCTGGAGCGGTTTGCCGTGGCTATGATGATGCGGTTCCGGCATGATCTTAGGCTCCCCGGTTGAGCACGGTTCCTGGTGGGAACTTCCAGACGTTCCCGGATTATTGAGACCGCGGAAGAGACCTCCAATCTCGCTCGGGCATGGTAGCGTCAGGAAAGCGTCAGATTCGAACCAGTGAAGGACATAGCCCGCCGCCCACGGCCGTGCGCCGTCCCGATCGGTCTGTGGCGGAAGGGGAAAGGAAGCGGCTAATGGCAACAGGCGGGGAGGGCCGCCCAAGCCCAGCGGTTGGCGGGGCAGCGCCGCTGGTGCATGGTCTTACGGAATTGGAACGAAGCCTTTTGCGCGAGGTGCTGGAGAACAGAAGCCTCGGTGAGATAGCCGCGGTCCGCCATACGTCTGTGCGGTTGCTTGACACAGAACTGCGCATGGCGGCCCAGAAACTCTTGGATTCCGTCACCCGTCCGTCCGGTCAGGGGTCCGCGCGAATCCACTATGTTCGGCGCGGGGCGTTAGTCGGTGCCATCGTTGA
>JAJZYZ010000079.1 GCA_021797815.1 Bacillota bacterium | reverse complement strand
GACCGTCGTGGCGCAATGATTACCCTCCATCTTCCCGGTGATCTGGCGGACAAGTTCCGGGCTCCACGCGAGCTCCGGCTGCAGGCCGCCGCCATCGGGGAGGTGGTGCCAGCGCTGGATGCCCTCTACCCTGGCATCGACCACTGGCTCACCGAATCCAACGGGGCCTTTCGCCGACACCTCTCGGTGTTTGTGGCCGACTATCGGCTGGATGGATCCGAAGGCCCCGGCTATGCCTTGCCGGACGGATGCGAGGTGTGGGTGATGCGGGCCGTGTCCGGGGGGTAGCGCGCGAGGCGCTCGACGGAGCGGTTGGGTCGTCGTAGCATTTCCCCATAGGGGGGATAGCCATGCGGGCAGCGCTGTATCGACGGCGCGGAGCCGCGGCCGAGGTGCTGTCTGTGGAGGACATCCCAACTCCGGCGCCGGGCCCGGGAGAAGTGCGGGTCCGCATCCACGCGTCGGGGGTTAATCCGACGGACTGGAAGGCCCGCAAGGGGGCCGGCGTCAGTGCGGAGCCCCTCGCCACCTTCCAGGTGCCCCACCACGACGGGGCGGGCGTCATTGACGCCGTCGGACCCGGCGTATCTTCCGAAAGGGTCGGCGAGCGGGTGTGGGTTTACCTGGCCGCGTTTCAAAACCAGTTTGGGACCGCGGCCGAATATGCTGTGCTCCCGGCCGCGCGCACCCGGAAGCTCCCGGCCGCCGCCTCCTTTGAGCTCGGCGCCTGCCTTGGCGTACCGGCGGTCACCGCCGCCCACTGCCTCGGAAATCGTCCCGAAGGACTCCGGGGGCAGACCGTCCTGGTATCGGGAGGGGCCGGCGCCGTGGGACACTACGCCATCGCGCTTGCTCACCGGGCCGGGGCGCGCGTTGCCGCCACCGTAAGCTCGGAGGCCAAGGGCCAACTCGCGCGCGAGGCCGGCGCCGACGTGGTCGTCAACTACCACGATCCCGACTCCGTGAAGAAGCTCCAGGCCTTCTCCACGAGCATGGACCGCATCGTGGAGGTGGCTCTCGGGGCGAACCTGGAGCAGGATCTGGCCGTCGCGGGACCCCGCACCATCATTTCCGTGTATGCGACCGAGTCCCAGGGAGACCCGGTGCTGCCCACCGGACGCCTGATGGCGCTCAATGCGATGCTGCACTATGTGCTGCTGTATGGCGTCTCGGAGGTGGAGCTGGCCGACTCGGTTAACTGGGTGCAGTCGGCGCTTGAAGCCGGTGCGCTGACACCTCTGCCGCTCCACCGCTATTCGCTTGAGGATGTGGCGCGGGCACACGATGCCGTCGAGGAGCAGGCGGTGGGGAAGGTCCTGGTGCTGCCGTAAGCCGTCCCCGCTCAGGGCCACGGATGCCGGCCAGGCCTCCGTGCCCTCTTGTAGAGCGCACCCTTCCCGCGACCGCGCGCCGGCTCCTACGAACTCTTTTCGTCGTGCCCGCCGAACTGCTTGCGCATCGCTGACAGGACCCGGTTCCCGAAGTGGTCGAGGCCGCGGGAGGCAAAGCGGGAGTACAGCGCCGTCGTCAGGACGGGCGTGGGCACCCCCTCGTCGATGGCCGCGACGGAAGTCCAGCGGCCCTCTCCGGAGTCTGACACGTGTCCCTGAAACTCCTCGAGGCCGGGCGATTCATGAAGGGATGCCGCCGCCAGGTCGAGAAGCCACGACGCTACCACGCTGCCTCGCCGCCAGAGCTCGGTCACGGCGGCGGTGTCGATGTCGTACCGGTAGAACTCCGGATTTTCAAGCGGCGCCGTCTCGGCGTCGGCCGAGCTTGCGCTATTGCCCGCGTTCGCGTGATGGAGCACGTTCAGCCCTTCCGCATACGCGGCCATCATCCCGTACTCAATCCCGTTATGGACCATCTTGACGAAATGACCCGCGCCGTTCGGCCCACAGTGGAGGTATCCCTGCTCCTCGGGTGCCAGAGGACCTTGCCGTCCGACGGTTCGCGGCGCCGCGGACGCGCCCGGGGCGATGGTGGCAAAGAGAGGCTCCAGATGCCGCACCACCTCGTCCTCCCCGCCGATCATGAGGCAATATCCCCGCTCAAGACCGAAGATGCCTCCGCTGGTGCCGCAGTCGACGAAATGGATCTGGCGTGGGCGAAGATCCTCGGCCCGTCGGATGTCATCCCGGTAGTAGGAGTTGCCGCCGTCGATGATGATGTCGCCGGGATCCAGGTGACGGGCGACGTCGGCAATCGTCTTCTCCGTAATGTCGCCGGCCGGGACCATGACCCAGATGGCCCGCGGACGGGAAAGCTTGCCCACGAAATCTTCTAGGCTGTCGGATCCTTGAGCCCCGTCGGCCGAAAGCGCCTGCACGGCCTTCGAGTTCACGTCGTACACCACGCACGAGTGGCCATCGTGCATGAGCCGGCGCACGATATTGGCGCCCATGCGTCCCAACCCCACCATGCCAAGCTGCATGGGATGTTCTGTCGCCATTGATATCCCTCCCGCATCAGACCTGTTCGTCGAGACTATTCCCCTCCCGGGGGCCGTCATGAATGCCCTGATCCTACCAGACACGGAAGCCGGCCAGGGATCCGGACCCGTGCGCCGCATGCGGCGCACGTCTGAAGTCCGCGGGCAGGAAGGTCGGCTCGCGGCGCGAACAGCGATTACCGGGGGGCGGTGAGTTGGCGCAGCTGTACGGGCAGGACGATGTGACGGGCTCGCTCAAGGGCCGGCAGGTGGCGGTCCTCGGATTCGGCAACCAGGGGGAGGCGCAGGCGCTTAACCTTCGGGACCGGGGTTTTGATGTGGTGGTCGGCAACCGCGACGACGAGTATGCGGATCGGGCCCGCAGCCAGGGGCTTTCGGTTCTCGACATCGCGTCGGCCGGTGCAGGCGGCGCGGTGGTGGTGGTGCTGCTGCCGGACGAGGTGCAGCCGCACTACGAGAACGTCTTTAGAAGTCTTGGCGAAGGACAGACACTGGTTTTCGCCAGCGGCTACAACCTGGCCTTCGATCGTCTGGCCGTCTCGCCGCACGCAGATGTGATACTGGCGGCGCCTCGCATGCTGGGAGCCGGGGTGCGCGACTTAGTCCAGCGGGGGCGCGGCTTTCCCATGCTGGTGGCGGCCCACCAGGACGTATCCGGACAGGCTATGCCCACTGCGCTGGCGTACTGCGAGGCCGTGGGGGCGTTTTTGCCCGGAGGGGTGGCGGTCGCGTCCTCTTTTCGGGAAGAGGCCATCCTGGACCTGTTTTCGGAGCACACCTGGGCGGCGTCTTTGACCTTCTTTCTCGAAGCCTGCTTTGAGGTGCTGACGCGCTCCGGTATTTCCGAGGAGGCGGCTCTCCTGGAGCTTTACGCCTCCGGGGAGCTTGGTACCGTGGGCGCCGCCATCGCCGAGCGGGGCCTCTTTGCCCAGATGGCGCTCCACTCTACGACCAGCCAGTACGGCCAGCTGACACGCGGGCCCGGGTACATCACGGACGCCATGCGGGAGCGGCTTGCGTCGGTCGTGCAGGCGCTGTCCGACGGCAGCTTCGCGCGTGAATGGGGGGCGGCCGAGGACACGGGGCGGCTGGAAGAGCTCCGTCGCGCGGTTTCCAACACGCCGGTGGCGCGTGCGGAGGATCGACTATACCGGATCCTGGGACGCCGGAGCTGAGGCGGCTCAGCCTGGCCTACGCATCGATCGGTACAGCATGAAGGCTCCCGCGATGAGGCACAGGGCTCCGATAACGGCCCAGAGAGCGCTTCCGGTCATGAAGCTGCCCCTTATCAGGCCGATGCCCTGTCCGAGCCACACGATACCGGCCAATGCCAGGATGGCTCCCAGCAGCTGACTGAAGAAACGCGCCATGATCAGCCTCCCTATTGCGACGGGCGGGGTTGCACAAACGGAGACAGGACGCCGGCCAGCTGGGCCACCGACCAGCTCTGGACCACGACGCGGCCAGGCCCCTTCAGATGCGCCATGTAGAGGCCCGTCTCCCCGAAGAGAATGGTGCTGACGCTTGCCACCGGCGCCAGCGAGAACGTCATGCGGGCGTCGAAGGCGGCCACGAAGCCCGGGTGCACGTTCAGTGACTCGTCCGGCTGCAGGCGGTACTCGACCGGATCGCCGCCGAAGGCGAGCCAGGCGGTGCCGGGCCCCTCTATGCGCTGGAGCACGAACCCGTCGCCGCCCCAGAGGCCGGCCCTGAAGCGGTGTTGGAACCCGACGCTCACGCGCACGGTTGACTCGTAGGCCAGTACCGCGTGCTGGTGCACCAGCATGGCCTCATGAGCCTCCAGCGTCAGCGGCACGATATGGCCGGGGACGGCCGCGGCCAGAGCCACCAAGCCCGGCCCGCGCACGGTGGTCACGAGAAAGCGTCCGCCCCCGACCCGGCGGGCGACGGCGGCGAGAAGCCCCCCGTGACGGCGGGGCCCGGTGCCTGTGTGAAGGCGGACTCCCGGTTGGTACCAGCCGATGCGGCCGGGATCCACCACCACCTCCTCGCGGGCATCCAAGGTGATCTCGAGGGTCGGATAGGCGGATCCCACGATCCGGACGTCGGGCATGCGGGTGTTCTCCTCGCGGTGCGTTTCGCCTCGGTGCCGGCGCCTTCCTTCCAAACATTTACGGCGCCTGCCGTCGCGGCCCCCCGATCGA
Source organism: Bacillota bacterium (assembly GCA_021797815.1). GTDB lineage: Bacteria > Bacillota > Sulfobacillia > Sulfobacillales > JAIMBI01 > JAKATP01. The sequence goes on along the minus strand of JAJZYZ010000079.1, from coordinate 4,120 downwards.
TCCGGGCCGTTCGGGATCCTCGCCTGACGGCGGGCTGAGGGACGAAGGCCGGCCGGGAGTGCGAGAATGACCGAAAAGAGCAGCAGGGGGATGGGCATGGATCGGACGGCGCTATTGGTTATGGATGTGCAGCGGGGCATCGTGGAGCGGTTCGCCGACGACGAATACCTGGAGGGCCTGAGCCAGGCCATCGCCGCGGCGCGGGCCGGCGGAATGCCGGTCCTGTTCGTGCGGGTGGGGTTCCGGCCCGGCTGGCCAGAGGTGAGCGATCACAACCAGTCGTTTCGGACCATTCGCGAGCGGACGGGAGGACCCGAGCTCGGCGACGTGCACCCTGGACTCGGCCTGCAGCCCGACGATGTCGTCATCACCAAGAAGCGGGTCAGCGCTTTTACCGGCAGTGATCTCGAGGTCATCTTGCGCGCCCAGAACATCCGCCATCTGGTTCTGGCCGGCATTGCCACGAGCGGGGTGGTCCTCTCGACTCTTCGGGAAGCCGCCGACCGCGATTACACGCTCACCGTGCTGGAGGACGGCTGCCGGGATGCCGACCCGGAGGTTCACCGGGTTTTGATGGAGAAGGTGTTTGTGCGGCAGGCCCACGTCATCTCCATCGCAGCCTTTGCGGCGGGTGTGATCGACAGGGCGCAGTGACGAAACGACGGGAGGGAGGGAGGGGAGACCGTGGATCCGCCGACCCTCATCCTGGTGCGGCACGCCCAGGCCCTCGGACAGGAATTCCGTGCGCCCTTGTCGGCCGCGGGGGTGGCAAGAGCCTCGGAGCTGGCCGCCGCGCTGTCGCGGCAGTCGTTTGACGTGCTGGTCTCAAGCCCCATGCGGCGCGCCTTTGAAACCTCGCAGGCCATCGGAGCCGCAAGCGGCATGGCGGTCCGGATCGACGGGCGGTTGGTAGAGCGCACCCTCACGGCCGAGCCGCGCCCGGACTGGCGGGAGGTCCTGCGTGCCTCGTTCGAGGATGGCGAGCGCCGTTTCTTTGGAGGCGAGACGGGGGAGGAGGCCCGGCGGCGCGCTCTTCACGCAATCTCGGATCTCGTGCGCCAGGGCTTTACACGGCCCCTTTTGGTCACGCACGGGAACCTCCTGGCGCTTATTTTGCAGCACTTCCGGCCCGAAATCGGTTTTGAGGACTGGGAGCGGCTTGGAACCCCGGATGCCTGGACGGTCCGTCCGGTCGCATCGGGATGGGCGGTGGAACACGCGTGGAATCCGGGCAGCCCGTGACGGCGGGCGACATCGACGCCGGGGATATTCTAGAAGCGCTGTCCGACGCGCGCGCAGACGGGAGCGTCGTGCTGGCGCGCGGGGCCGGCCGCCGGCTCCCGATGGCGGGCGCCGGCTTCCACGTGCTGTCCACCCTCCCCCTGGCCGGTGTCCGGGCCTATCATCCGGAAAATCTTACGGTGGAGGTGGGGGCGGGGACGACGGCCGCCGCCTTAAACGAGGAGCTGTCCGGCCACGGGCAGTGGTTTCCGGTGGGGCTTCTTGACGGCGACGACGACACTCTCGGCGGTATTGTGAGCGCGGGACTCATGGGGAGCTTCTACGGATATGGACCGGTCCGGGATCGGGTGCTGGGCATGACCGTGGTGACGCCGGCGTTCGGGACGGTGCGTCTCGGGGCCGGCGTGGTGAAGAGCGTTGCCGGATACAATATGCCGCGTCTTTATTGGGGAAGCCGCGGGGCTTTCGGCATTATCACAAGCCTCATCCTGCGGCTTTCTCCGATCCCCCGCGTGCCTCTGGAGACGGTGCGGAGCGGCGACACCACGGATCCACGGACGCTTTTGGATGTCAAGGTGCGCGAGGTGCTGGACGCCGGATGGCCCGAGGCGCGGGCCATCGTCTGGGTGGACCGCGGGCGCGCGTGGCTTGAGATCTCCGCGCCGTCTGACGTGCTGCGGGCGGCCGGCTTTTCTTCCTGGTCCCGGAGGGCCCCGACCATTCTCCCGGGAACCATTTTTGACCGGGCTTGGGGGTGCGACCGGGAAAGGCTCGGCGGCGAACTTGATGCCCCGCTCGCGAGCGGGGCGCGGGCGGCGCTGGACGTGGGAAGCGGGGTCGTGCACGCGGTCACCATGGACCCCCGCGAGCCTGTCGGGCCGGCGCCTCTTCGCGTGGCGTCTCCCCTTTATCCCGTGCTGGCCCGCTTCAAGGCGGCGGTCGATCCCGAGGGGCTCTTGCTCGCGCTCGGGGAGGAGGACGGCGCGTGACAGACTTTCAGGTTGACACCTCCATGTGCGTCCATTGCGGGCTGTGTCTCCCAAGCTGCCCCACCTACGCGGTCACCGGGTCCGAAAGTGAATCGCCCCGGGGGCGGGTCGTCCTTCTGGATGAGGTGCGCCGGGATCTGGGCGGCGGCCGGGTCCCTGACCCCGGGGCCTGGGCCGCGCTTGACCACTGCCTAGACTGTCGGGCCTGCGAGGCGGTGTGTCCGGCCCACGTGCCGGTCGGACACGCGGTCGAGGAGCTTCGCGCCGCCGCACCGGGGCGCCGCAGCCCGCTGCTCATGGCGGCGGCGCTCGGGAGTCCGTCGGGCGTCCGCCGCTTTAGGCGGTGGGTGAAGGCAGCGGCCCGACCGCGGGTGCGCCGCGTGCTCGGTGCCGGTCGGTCTCTTCCAGCCCCCTGGGGTCCCATGCTGGCACTGGCCAGCGGCGCACCGGCCGCTCCCCAGGTTCCGGAGGACAGCCGGGATCTTTCGGCTGGGTCAGGCGAGGTCGTGCGGTTCTTCTGGGGCTGTGTCATGGAGGGACTCTACGCGCGGACCAACCGGCGGAGCGCCGAGCTCCTGCGCCGGGTCGGCTATCGAGTTCAGGTGGAGGACGCGCCGCTGTGCTGCGGCGCGCTCGCCCGCCATCAGGGCGACCCGGAGGCGGCGCGGCGCTGGGCGCGGTCCGTCATCGAGCGCTTCGAGGAGTCCGGCGCGGCCATGTTTGTCACCAATGCCGCGGGCTGCGGGGCCGCGTTCAAAGAGTACGACGCCTGGTTCCGCGACGATCCCGCGTGGGCAGAGCGGGCGCGTGCCTTTGCCCGGCAGGTGCGGGATCTGGTGGAGCTGGTCGACCCGGACCGTCTGCCCCTTGCCCGCACGGAGCCGGACAGGCCGGTCACCGTGCACGACGCCTGCCACCTGGCGCACGCTCAGGGCATCCGGGACGAGGTCCGCGCCATCCTTCGGCACCTGGGAGTTCCGGTTGTCGAAATGTCCGAGGCGGATCTCTGCTGCGGATCGGCCGGGATTTACAATCTCACCCACCCGGAGATGGCACGGGCGCTGCGGGACCGGAAGGTGGCCGGCATACCGGCCGGGGTCAGCCGGGTCGTGACGTCGAATCCCGGCTGCATGCTGCAGATTCAAAGTGGACTGCGCGAGAGCGGGCTCTCGATAGACGCGGCCCACTGGGTGGACGTCGTGTATGAGGCGCTCTATGAGGGAGAGGAGGCGCGTCTTGCAGCTCCTCGATGAGCTCATCCGCATCGTCGGGCCCCGCTTTGTGAGCGGGGACCACGCCATCCTGCAAACCTACCAAACCGACGCCTTTACCCTGCGTGCGGAGCCGCCCTCGTTGGTGGTGTGGCCGGGGGACGCCGGCGAGGTGGCGGCCGTGATGGGTCTTCTTTATGCGCGGGGCGTGCCGGTGGTGGCGCGCGGAGGCGGCACCAGCCTCTCCGGTGGAGCCGTGCCTCCGGCTTCGGGAGTAGTCCTGCACCTCTCGCGGCTGAACCGCATCCGATCCATAGATCCGGTCCGGCGCCTGGCCGAGGTGGAACCGGGGGTGGTCAATCAGCATCTCTCGCGCGCGGCGCGCCCGTTCGGCCTCTACTACGCTCCCGATCCCTCATCGCAGCAGGCCTGCACGCTGGGCGGCAATCTCGCCGAGAATGCCGGGGGGCCTCATTGTCTTAAGTACGGTGTCACCGTAAACCACGTTATCCAGGCGGATATCGTGCTGCCAGACGGAACACCTGTCCGGGTGGGAGGCCTCACGGCCGCCCCGGGGGCTCCGGACGCGCTCGGCGCCCTCATCGGATCCGAGGGAACCCTCGGTGTCATCGTGCGGGCCTGGGTGACCCTTCTTCCCATTCCGCCGGCCCACATCAC
>JAJZYZ010000023.1 GCA_021797815.1 Bacillota bacterium | reverse complement strand
TCCACGAAAAATTCCGGGGGCGCGGAGGCCCCCGGGCCCTATACTGGCACTCATTGACGACACGCGTCCGCCTCTCTCTGGCGGAGAATCTGAGTCAGACTGATGTCACAAAGCTAGAGCCAAAACAGCTGATTCCCGTCTTGCAGCAGGATTCTGTTCTCTCGAGCCAGACCCTTGCCTGGAGGAGGCCCGGCACATCGTTACGACGACTCCGCCACCATGCCTGGCTCGTCAACAGGGGTTGCGGTCGAGCTCAAGATTTGCCCCATGCGCTTCAGGCCCTCCCGGATCCGGTCTTCTCCTTGCGCGAACGAGAGGCGAATCGCCTCGGGCTCTCCGAACCCGCCGCCAGGCACGACGGCGACCCCGCACTCGTTCAGCAGCACGTGGGCTAACACCGCACCATGGGCGAGACTCTTCCCTTGCCAGACCTGACCCCGCAGTCCCGCCGTGCCCACAAACACATAGAAGGCGCCGTCCGGCGGAACCGTCTGGAGATGGGGGAACCGGGCCAGCCCCTGAAGCATCACCGTTCGCCGTGCTTGAAAGCGTGCCCGCATCGCCTCCACCACGCCTTCCTGGCTCTGAAGCGCGGCTTCAGCAGCCGCCTGCGCGATCGTGGCTGGATTGGAGGTCATTTGTCCCTGGATGCGGATCATGGCCTGAATCACCGGTGCCGGACCGGCCGCAAACCCGATGCGCCAGCCGGTCATGGCATACGACTTGGAGACCCCGTTGATCACTACCGTCCGGTCCCGCATGCCGGCCACGCGGGCGATCGAGGTGGCTTGAGGACCATAGACCAGACGGTGATAGATCTCGTCGGAAATGACCCAGAGGTCACGATCCATGGCGAACCGCGCGACGGCTTCCTGGGTCTCCGGATCAATGATGGCCCCGGTAGGATTGTTGGGGGAGTTCAAGATGAGGCCTCGCACACGGCCTGTGTAGGCCCGTTCCAGGTCTTGCACAGCAAAGCGGTAGCCGCGTTCCGCCGATGTGGCAACGAACACCGGGGTACCGCCCGCGAAACGGATTTGCTCGGGATATGAAACCCAATAAGGAGCAGGCACCAAGACGCCGTCACCCGGATTTACCAACGCCAGGAGGGCATTGGCGAGGGCGTGCTTGGCCCCGACCGTCGCCATCACCTCGTCCGGGCCATACGAAAGTCCGACCTGACGCTCCAGATAGGTGCGGATTGCAAGCCTGAGACCAGGGGTGCCTTCCGTGGCGGTATACTTCGTGGCGCCGCCATGGAGCGCGGAGATGGCCTGCTCGATGACAAAATCTGGCGTATCGAAGTCGGGCTCGCCAATGCCGAAGTTCACGATGTCGTGGCCAGCGGCCGTAAGAGACTTGACCTCCCGGTCAAGGGTCAGGGTAGGCGACGGCTTGACGCCGGCCGCGCGCTTCGAAATTTCCACGACCTTCCGCTCCTCCTTCGAACCGAGCGTGCGCTCAGAGGGGTGTTGGCTGACCATCGCGTGTTGAGCCAGGGCCGCCGAAGCCAGGGTTCTGGTGTGCACCTAACCCTGTTGCCCCGGTCGGCCTAGAACAGTGGGACCCGTCGACGCCGTGGAGTCTCAAAGCAACCGTCACGTTCAATGCGGCTCGACGCGCAGTCCAAATGTCGCCGCTGTTCGCCGGAACGCGTCGAAATAGTCGACGCTGACCTGGTAGTACGTCGGACTCTCCGGCGACACCCATCCTTCGTAACGGGCTGAGCTGTCTGTCATATACTCACGAAACCGGGGCAGCGTCTCAGGGTCGAGAGCGCCATATACACGGACGCGCACGGGATGCCCCCTTCCCACATCGCCATTCAGTACGAGAGGTCATGGCCGGGCCGTTACCCGGCACTCTCCCGACACACTCGCGGTCTTGCCATGGCACGTTGTCGTCGACGCCGGGGCGAATCCATCCGGGACACCACCTCGCCCGTCATCTGCGCCATTCACGCCTGTTAAGACGGGGACGGTCACTTAGGTTCCCGCACCACCTGCGGCCAGTATAGAGGCCCCGGAGATAAAAACGTATTGCATAGTTGTCATGCCTTCCATAACAGAGGAGAATACATATCATGGCCCTCCAGCGTTACCAAGCGTTCTACCATGTGGCCCGGTCGGGCAGTTTTTCACGTGCGGCCGAGCAGATCTACGTATCGCAGCCGGCACTCAGCCATGCGGTGAAGAAGCTGGAAGAGGAGGTGGGCTGTGCCCTTCTCCTTCGCCATGCGAGGGGCGTCGCGCTCACGGCCGAAGGCCAGATCCTTTACGACCATCTGACCCAGGCCTACCGGTGGATCGAAGACGGGGAGCGCCAGGTGCGCGACATGAAGCGCCTGGCCGGGGGCGAGGTCCGCATCGGAGCCAGTGAGGCCCTCTGCCGGCACTACCTGCTGCCCTACCTGGCGCGCTTCCACCGCGACTATCCTGGCATCCACCTGCACGTGACCAACGGGACGAGTCGGGAAACGATGGGCCTGTTGCACCGTGGCTTCATCGACTTCGGGCTCGTCAATTTGCCGCTGCCGGAGGATGGGGATGCCCGCGTGCGGGTCGAACCGGGTCCCCTTCTCTACGATTGCTTTGTGGTATCGCCAGACAAGCGGGGCTGGAAGCGGGGAGCGGTCTCGCTGGCGGAGGTAGCCGAGGAACCCCTCATTCTCCTGGAGCCGGGGAGCGTGACCCGCGACTACATCGACGGCGTATTCAGGAACCAGGGCATCGCCCTGCGGCCGGAAATCGAGTTGGGGAGTCTTGACCTGGTCGTAGATTTTGCCCGACAGGGTCTCGGCGTTGGTGTGGCGGTGCGGAACTTCATCGAGTCGGATCTCCGTGCCCATACCCTATACGAGGTCATGATCGAGCCACCGCTGCCCCCGCGCCGCATGGGCCTCATACGTCATCCGGACGAGGCGCCGTCCGTAGCCGTGGCAGCTTTTCTGGAGGGCCTGCGGACCACATGGACCAAGGACTATCCGTAAGGGGCCCCCTTTCATCAGGCACCAAGAGAGGCTCCTGGTGCGCTTCCCTCAGTAAACCCGTGAACGTGTACGCCCGACACCGATCCCGAAGGAGATGGTGTTGGGCCCGGCAAGCGCTGCCAGCCGACCGAGGGTCCGCGAGCCCTCAAGCCGGCAAACCGCCGCGGAGACACCCCGCCGCCGGGGGGTCCGCAAGAGGGCGCGCGGATGGTCGCGCCACGTGAGCCGTGCCGCCCGGCTACCGGCAAACGGTTTGACCGGGCGGACCTGCCGATGCCGACCCGCGCCAAGACCACGGTGGGTTTCGAGGGGCCGGGTCGCGCGTCACTCCGGGAAAGGTTCTTCCGGTGCTTCCTGACTCACCAGCGGGTAGGGGTTCCGGCCCGTCCACAACGGCCAGCTAATGCCGGTCGCCGCGAACGTCACACCGAGGCTGGTACCGAGGGCCAGCCCGCGCGCGCCGAGCGGCCCGATCAGAAGAAGGTCCGCGATGATGGTGAGGGCGACCGACGCGATGGCCCAGCGGGCCGGTCGTACGACGTCGCCTCGGGAATACGCCGCCTTCCGTCCGATCAGGTTAAGCGCGGTTCCTGGCAGGCCAAGAGCGAAAAAAGGCACCAGGCGCGCCGTCAGCATTACCGAGCGCTGTCCGAAGGCGCCGCGGCTGTACGCCAGGCTGATGAGAGGATGCGAGAAGAGCGAGATACCCACCGCGATGGCCGCCATCAGCACGGCCGCACCGATGAGCAGTTGGCGAACCAGGCGGGCCCACCGTGCATGCTCGCCCCGGGCCTGATAGGTGGAGAGCCGGGTGAAAAGCGGGGTGACGGCGGCCTGCAGGACCAGGCTCACCGGCACCTGCACCAGCACGATCGCGAAGTTGAGTCCGGCGATGTTGCCGGTTGGCAGTGTGGACGCCAGGATCCGGTCGACGACGATGCCACCCGTGTTGGCCACGGAGGAGACGATAGCGGTCCAGGCCCGTCGGAAAAAGAGACCCACGGCGGCGTTGAATGGTCCCAGGGTCGGCCGGTGGAGAAGCCCGGCGCGTTTCAACTCGGGTACGATGACCAAAAGCTGCGCGGCGGTTCCGGCCGCAAATCCCAGTGCCGCGGCCCGGATGCCCAGGGTGGGAGCCAGGATCACGATGAGAGCGATGCGTCCCACATTCTGCACAACCTGCGTCCAGCCGGTCGCGACATATGAACCGGCCGCCTGCAGCATGCCGAGCGCCACCGCCCGCCACAACCAGAAGAGAAACAGGGGGACCATAATGCGGGCCAACTGGATCGAAAGGCGGTACTCGTGGCCGTGAAAACCAGGCGCAAGGAGGCGGATGATGACGGGCATGAACAACTCGAGGAGGGCGCTTGCCGCCGCTCCCATCACGGTCAGCCATCCGAACAGGTCGGCGGCGAACCGGGCCACCGAATGCTCGCCGTCAGCTTCTTTGATCCGAACCAGCATCGGAATCAGGACGTTGTCAAGCGCGTTGGAGAGGGCCTGGATGAGGAGGTTCGGCACGATGCTGGCCATGAGCCAGGCATCGGTGGCGGCCGAGGTGGCAAAATACGCCGCCATCAACAGCTCGCGCACATAGCCGAGGACGCGGCTTAGCAGAGAGGCGGCCAGAAGACCCAGTGCCGCCCGGCTGTCGGCCGAGCGGGAGAGGCGGGCCAGGCGGGCGCGGAGGCCGGCGTCGCTCATTCGTACCTCCCGGGACGAGCATACCCGGGCCGCACCCTAAAGGCCATGCGCAGTCGCCAAGGCATTGGCGGTCGTTCTCGAAGACGGTACCATAGGAAGGCTCAAGGAGGCGGAACGTGGGCGAGATTGTGACGCGACTGCAGGCGAAGCTTCGGGAGCGGGGGCTTGACGCGGCGCTCTTCGCCGCGCCTGAACAGCTGCCTTCCACCAACACCCGGTATCTGAGTGGATTTTCCGGCTCTTCGTGCTACCTGCTGGTGGGGACAACCAGTGCATACCTTTTGACCGATTTCCGGTACACCGAACAGGCGAAGAAAGAGGCGCCCGACTTCGAGATCGTGCGGCACGGCGTTCCCTACGTACAGGCGCTGCGCGAGCTGCAGGAAGGCCAGGGTTTTCGCCGCATCGGCTTTGAGGCCGACAAGGTGCCGGTCTCCATGTTTCAGGAATGGCAGGACCATCTCTCTTCCGCCGAGTTCGAGCCGCTTCGCGGCCTGGTGGAGGAGATGCGGCTCGTCAAGACCGCGGCGGAGGTCCAGGCCATCCGCCGGGCCGCCGAGGTGGCGGACCGCGCCCTCTTGTCTGTCATCTCGACATTGAAGGGCCGGCGCGAGCGTGATGTAGCCGTTGACCTCGAAGTGGCCATGCGGCGCGAGGGCGCGGACGCACTCGCCTTCCCCACGATCGTCGTGTCCGGTTCCCGCGGCTCGCTTCCCCACGGTCAGCCGTCGCCCAAGGTGATAGAAGCGGGTGAGCTCGTGACCATAGACTTCGGGGCCCGCATTAACGGCTATCACTCCGATGAAACCGTGACGGTCGGGGTGGGTCAGCTGTCCGCCGAGCTGCGCTCGCTGTTTGACATCGTGTCCGAAGCGCAGCAGCGGGGCATCGCCCAGGTGCGCCCCGGTGCATCAAGCCGGGATGTGGACCAGGCCTGTCGTGATCACATCGACAGGGCAGGCTACGGGGAACAGTTCGGGCACGGCACCGGCCACGGCGTCGGCCTCGAGGTGCACGAAGCGCCCTTTGCGTCGCCCCGTGGGCGGGAGTGGGTCCTCGCTCCGGGCATGACCATTACGGTGGAGCCGGGCATTTACATTCCCGGGATCGGCGGGGTGCGGCTCGAGGACACGCTGGTGGTGACGGAAACGGGCGCGGAGCGGCTTACGGGGTTTCCGAAACGCTGGCAGACTTACTAACATCCGAACGTCGCTCGTGGCCGAAGGCCTTGGCGGCGCATCCGAGAGGCGATGCCGCGGATGTGCCGGGACAAGAACACCGGGACGTACGCGCATGACCCGTCGACCAGGACGCAAGCATCAGCGGGGATGCCGGAGGGACAGAGCGGCCGTCTCCGGCGAGCCGGCTTTCGTTCTTGACGCCTGAAGATGCTGTCGCCAGAGTAGGAGAAACACCAGAAGCACGCCGCCTGTATTGGGGTCGGTGCCCATCCCTCCCAGAACTCCGAAGTCCTGGCCCACATACCACATGAAACAGGCCCAGATGACGCTGGCCCACAAAACCGCACGGCCCGGGCGGAAGAACCAGCCGCATGCCAGCAACAGGGTGGCTGCCGTGATGGATGCATTCCAGGCCACGGGATGCGCGGCGTAGCTGTGGGCGGCGAGGAGCAGCGGACGGGCCGCAATCGCTGGCTGCGGCATGGCAGCCATGGTTTGCACCCACGCCGACCCGCTTCGCGTCCACCATCCGTTGGGCGGCCACGCCGCTAACAGGGCCATCAGGACAAGGAAAGCCCCGGCCGCGTACGAGATCCTGCGCCAGAAAGACGGATGGTCCCAAGCCGTTCGGGGCAGCAGCAGCAAGGCGGCCCCCAGCACATATAGGAAGGCCGATCCGGGGCTGCCGACGAGCGGCCCGCCTCTCGCAAATACGCTCCCGAAAGCCTCACCCCCGCCCCACACCAGAAGCCCCCATCCAACCGACAGCCAGAGGGCATACCGCCGCAAGGGGGCGCCGTCCTGCGTAAACAGGAGGGAGAGGCCGATGACCGTCTGAATGATGACGGCCCCGACGTTGAACCAGAGCGGACTGAGGCTCCAGAGCCAAAGCCCGCCCTCGACCACCGCGTGCACCGCCGGCGGCTGGCCCGCGAGGAGCGGAGCGAGCACGCCGCCGATAAACCGGTTCACCATCTGAGGCTGCAGCTGCAAGAAGGCGTCGAAGAGCCACAGCGCGCCAAGCCAGTACGAAAGACGGTTACGGAGCCGCGCGGCCTCGTCGTCCGGGGAGGTGCCGGCGGTCAGGTTGCGGCGCACCCAGGGTCGGGCGGCCAGCAGGAGGAATGACAGCGCCACACCGGCCGTGAGGAGCGCGAGATAAAACAGCGTGACGTTGGATCCGTCGGGATGGACCCCCGTGGACATGCCCCCCATATGTCACCCCCTCACCGCACCGACCGATCCGATTAAAGGCACGCTTCCACCGTGACGCCAAGCGCCTTACCGGATTTGCCGACGACATCTTGCGGCAAGCGCGTCGTAGCGGGGGCCGGTCGTCCGGGAGGACGGCATGGGGCACGTGAGCCATCGTGGCCGGCCTGCAAGACGCGCCCGCCGTCATGCGAACACGGACCAGCACCAGAGACACGCCATCAACAGCGCATGCACGTGTGCGGGTACTCCGAGGCGAAGGGACGAAAAAACTGGACCAGGTCCCACCGCACCCACACATGATGACCATGGGCCGGCTCCACCGGAAGGATTGGCATCAGCACTATCACATCGCTAGGCGGCATGGCGCCGTCGGGTCCGAGGCGTGCGGGCTCGATGACTTTCACCGGCGCGAGCCAGACGACAGCCAGCTAAAAAGGGCTCCTGCCGTCTTTCGAGGCGCACTTCCTTTCAGGTCAGGCGGGATGGCCAGGCTGGTTGGTGACGCGGCGGGCTTTCCACCGCCGTGTTTTTTCCCGCGCCGGGTGGCATCGGCCTGACAGCACGCGGGGAGGCGGCCTTGCAACCGATAATATTCCGTGACAGACATATAACTATTGTGGAATATATATGGGGAGGTGCAGGATCGTGGACGCGTTCATGGCGATCGCCGAGCCTGTCCGCCGCAAGCTCTTGGACCACCTCCGGACGACGGCCGAGGCCACGGTGACCGAGCTGCAGACTACTGTCGGCATGTCTCAGCCGGCCACTTCGAAACACCTGACGGTCCTGCGGCAGACCGGCCTGGTTTCGGTGCGGCAGGATGGGGCCCGCCGCCTCTATGCCCTGAACCCGGTGCCGCTTGTGGGTGTCGACGGATGGCTTAAAGCCTATCGCGAGATGTGGGAGGGCCACATGGACCGGCTGGCCGTGATGCTTGGGGACGACAATGCGGGGCAAGAGGAGGCCGAAAAACGTGGAGGACCCGGAATCGATTGAAAGCGCGCGGCTCCGGAAGGATCGGGACGGATGGGTGCTGGTAATCGAGCGGTATTTCCCGGTGCCGGTGGCGAGGATTTGGGCGGCCCTCACACAACGGAAGCAGATCACGCGGTGGGGGCCCTACGATCCGGCGCGCGACCTCGTGACCACAGGGCCCGTGCGTCTTGCCCACATCGCCATGCCCGATGCGCCGGAGCGGAATGGCGAAGTGTTTGAAGTAGAACCGCCGCGTCTGCTGGTCATGAGGTGGGGCGACGACATGCTGCGCTGGGAAATCGAGGAGACGAACGCGGGAAGCCGGCTGGTCCTCCGCCACCAGCTGCGGAACCGCGCCGACGCACCGCGCTACGGAGCGGGCTGGCACCTCTGTCTTTCGGGCCTTGGCGGCCTGCTGGCGGGGCGGGACATGCCAAGCATGGTGGGCCAGAACGCCGAGAGCCACGGCTACGACGCGCTTCGCGTCCGGTACGGGGAGCATTTCGGCACGGAGCTGCCCGGGGAGGCACCCTAAGAGCATGGAAGCCATGCGGCGGCGACGCCCGGCTGACGTCTATCCGTGATGCGGAGCGCGCCCCCGGAGAGTCACAAGTCCATCTGATGTCCAGGACATCGCCCCGGACTCCATGACGGGCCGGTCGCGCCTTCCGGCGTGGTCCCGGACGCATCCTGGCCAGAGCGGGATGTCCACCACCCTGGCTTCACGTCACCGGGCACCTCCCGTCCGCGCGGTCGGGCGATGCGGTCCGCCGATCGCAAGGTGACGGTCCTTTTGGCGGGGGGACCCTCGTCGCTCCGCAAGCGCCGATTCGGGGATGAGCCATGGACAGGGCGTGCTGATTCACGCGTCATAGCCGGAGGGACCGTGCGCTTTTCGCGGCCCGCGGCCAGAAAACGCGCGGGGGCCACGCCTCCCCCGGCGTCGGTTCATAAGACGGGACGGCCGCCGGCGGCACCCGCTCTCACGCAGGGGAGACGACACCGGTACAGTCGCCGGTTGTCAGCGAATCAAAAACGGGGGCAAGGGGTCCGTGGGATCGAGGTAGAAGCGCCGGAAGGCCACTATGTACGCGGTGCCCGCCACGGTCGTGCGCACCGTTTGGTGTGGGCCCGCATGCGGCCCGGGTCCCAGAACCTTGCCCTCAAAGACGGTATCCAGCACGCTTTCGACAGCGTAGGGCTCGTTCACGTGGAGAAGGCCCTTCGCGTGCTCGACCGCCATGCGCGCCGACACGCAGCTCCCGCACGGCGAGCGGTCCACTTCCCGGTCCGCAAATACGGTGACATGACGCGCCCGGTGGCGGGGATCGCGCGGTGGGGCCGTAAATATGACGCCATAGAGGCCCTCGATGGCGGGCTCGACCGGGTGGCGAAGGACGCGCTCGGTCTCGACCGCCCGGCGGATGCGGCGTGCCGCCTCTTTCAGGGCCGGGACCGCCGCCGGCTCGACCGTGAGCCCGAGGGCGTCCGCCTCAACCAGGGCGTAATAGGCGCCGCCGTAGCCGATGTCGATGGGAAGCACGCGGTTTTCAACCTGGACGGTCTCGTTCAGCACTTCCGCCCAGGCGGGCACATTCTCAAACCAGACGGAGGCGACGTGACCGTCTTCTATCACCGCGTGGGCGGTCACGACGCCGCTTGGCACGTCATACCGGACCGTGGCCTCGATGGCTCGCCCGGGCCCGGGTGCGACGCGGCCGGTCTCAACTAAATAGCGCGTGACGGCGATGACCGCGTGGCCGCACATCGTGCTGTACCCGGCGTTGTGCATGAAGATGAGGCCAAAGTCACTGGTCTCTCGTTCGGGCGGCAGGAGAAGGCAGCCGTACATGTCCTCGTGTCCCCATGGCTCCCACATGAGGCGGCGGCGGTAGTGGTCGAGGTGTTCTTGCAGGTAGGCCCGGCGCTCCAGAATCGTGCCGCCCGGGATAGGCGGGTAGCCATCCACAATTAAACGCAAAGGCTCGCCGCCGGCGTGCAGGTCCACTACATGAAAGACTTCACGGACGTCCATCCATGCCCTCGATTCCAAAAAGGGCCCGGACGCCAGCGGCGCCGGGCCCCGGTTGATGCTCAGGCGTCTTGCGGGGGATTGCCCCCGAGGCGGCCATCCAGGTCGCCCAGAACATAGGCGTATAGGGCAAGGACGGCCACTCCGTGCGCCACGTCGTCCGGATCGAGCTTGTCGGGCGTGTCGCCGTGAGAGTGGTGATAGAGCATGTAGCGAGACGCGTCCGAGTGAAGTGACAGGGTCGGCACGCCGCGCCGCATGAGGGGCCCGATGTCGGCGCCGGGACCGCCGGGGGCCACGGAAAAGGGGCCGGCCGGCCGCATGAGCTCGGCAATCTGCTCGATCACCGTAAACGACTCGGCCTGCCCGCTGAACGACAGCTCTGTCGGTCGAAAGAAGCCGGCGTCGGATTCCATCGCCATCACATGCCGGTCGAGCTCTCCCTCGTGGGCATCCCGGTATCCGAGCCCTCCGCGAAGCCCGTTCTCCTCATTGGTCCAGCCCACTAACCGCAGCGTGCGCCGGGGCTTTAAGCCCAGACGGCGAATGACGTTCACCGCCTCCCAGGCGGCCATGAAGCCACCCGCATCGTCCATAGCACCCTGACCGACGTCCCAGGAGTCGATGTGGCCGCCCAAGACCACCACTTCCTCGGGGTGCTCGGAGCCGGGCAGATCGGCGACGATATTGCGGGAAGGTGCGTCCGGCAGCATCTCGGCCTCCATCTGCAGATGCACCACCACCTCGACCCCGCGGTCAGAGAAGCGGTGCAGCAGCATCGCGTCCTCGATTGAGAGGGCGGCGGCGGGAATCTTGGTCACGCTTTCATCGTAGCGAAGCCCGCCGGTGTGGGGACTTCGGATGGATCCGGAGCCGACGGTGCGGATGAGGCAGGCGGCGGCACCGGCGCGGGCCGCGGCCACCGGGCCCTGGGCACGGTAGCGGACCGTCTTGCCATAGGTCTCGAAGGGAACATCAAAGAGCACGATCTTGCCGTGAGCCTCTGCGGCGCGCCGCTCAAGCTCATCGAACGAAGTCACCACCAGGACCGGTGCGGTGATGCCGCCGGGGGGTGTTCCCACGCTGCCGCCCAGGCCCAGCATGACCAGCCGGGCCTCCCGCGGCTGTAGGAGGGTGGCTGACTCTTCACCCCGCACCCAGTGCGGGACCATGACCGGCTCCCCCTGAACGTTTTGAAATCCATCTTCTCGAAGGGCCTCAAGCGCCCAGTCAATGGCTCGTTCCAGAGCGTCTGAGCCCGACAGGCGCGGGCCAAATGTATCGGTCCACAGGGCCGTGCGTTCCCAAGCGGCGTGGCTTCCGAGGGCGCTCCCAAGGATGCGGCCGGCCGCTTCCTTCTGGGCGTCGGTGATCCGGGGGGTGTTGTTGTCCATAGCCTGACACTAAAGCCATCGGCAGGGGGCGTCAATCCGCGCCTGGGCGGGATCAGCCAAGCAGAAAACCCTGCCAGAGCGGGTCACCGGACTCCACCACGAAGGTGGAGTCTCCATGCAGGTACGCGCGGCCGGCGATGCGTGCCCGCACGCCGTCATAGGGGCCGACCGGCACCTCCTCCAGCGCCGTGGCCGCAAAGACAGCCCCGGTTACGCTCGCATGCCGGAAGCTGTCGCCGATGGCCATCTCGCCCCGCGCCACCCGCACCGCCGTCTTGGCCGCCGTGCCGGTTCCGCACGGGGAGCGGTCGACACCGCCCGGCGGCACGATGACCAGGTTCTTCACGTCAGCGTCGCCGTCATCCGGCGGCCCGTAGAACTCGATATGCGTGAGGCCGCGCACATTGGAGAATTCCGGATGCACCACGTCCACGCACGCGTCCACCGCGGCGCGGATGCGTCGGGCCACCTCGATGGCGCGGGCGGCGTGGTCACGGTCCAGCCGGACGCCCACCTTGGACGCCTCCACGATCCCGTAAAAATTGCCACCCCAGGCGATGTCGAGGCGGACCTGGTCGACGTCGCCCCCGTCCAGCGGCACCACGAGGTCTCGGACCAGTACGAAGGCCGGGACGTTGTCAAAGAAGACCTCCCGCACCCGCCCGCCCTCCACCCGGGCTACCGTCCGCACGAGTCCGGCCGGGGTGTCCAGCACGACAACCGTCTCCGGCTCCACCATCGCCACTTGCCCGGTTTCCAAAAGTGCCGTGATGAGGCCGATGGTGTCATGTCCGCACATCGGGAGATAACCACCGACCTCGAAATACACCACGCCGAAGTCTGCTTCCGGATGGACCGGCTCGGTTAATACGGCACCGGACATGACGCTCATGCCCCGCGGTTCGTATGTGAGGACGGTCCGCATCCAGTCCGCGTGCTCGCGCATCGACTCCATCTTCGCCATCATCGTGTCGCCGCGAAGCGCGGGGGCACCCGCAATCACGGTCCTGGTCGGGTTGCCGCCGGTATGGGTCTCGATGGTTCGGATCACATGGCGAAATTGCACCGGTGCCCTCCCTGAGAGCGAGCCTTCGACGCTAGGACCGTGAATCCTGGGATAGTCTCGAGACTTCTGCCCTCGCGCCCGGGTTGAATTCGAACGGGGCGTCGCGCCGCGCCTCTGAAAGCTTCTGCCGCGCGGCCTCGATGGCCGAGACCAGCTCCGGGCGCGACCCGGTGAGCGAGTGTGCGATGTGTAGGCCGGTGAGGCGCCCCTGGGCGACGGCCACGGCGCCGCTTTCGATCCCGCCGGCGCTCCCGGCCACATATAGGCCGGAATGGGACGTTTCCCCGGCGGGAGAGAGAACCGGAACGCGCCCGCCAAGCGCGGGAGACTCCGTCATCTTAACGCCGAGCGGGTCGAGAAGCTCGGTGATGGGCGAGAGCCCGCCCGACAAGAGGACGAAGTCGACGGGGATGAGACGGGAAGGACCCGTGGGATGTCCGTGGCCGTCGAGGTATCGAAGCTCGACGGCCGCGGCGTCCCGGCTACCCACGACCCGCGTCGCCATCTGATTGAGATATACGTGCGTGCCGGCGATGGCCACGCCGGCTCGCGGATACCGGCCCATGAGGAAAGGACGGAGGGCAGGTCGTCCAAGTCCTCTTACGATTGGACGCATCCAGGACGGTGCCGCGGCATCAAGACGCGAAAGGGCCTCCCAGCGCTCAGGCACGCTCCCGAGGTGAGCCGTGGCATCCGACTCGGGCGCCATGACGATGCCGAGCCACTCCACCCCGGCCTCCTGCAATTCCGCGGCTATCGCAAAGGAGAGCACACCCGTGCCGATGATGAGGCCACGCCGCCCCGGCGGCACCCGGTGCACGACGCTCATTACCTGGGCGGCCCCGACCGTCAGGACACCGGGAAGGGTCCAGCCGGGAAGCGGGATTGCATTTTCCCCGGCTCCGGTTGCGACCAGCACCCGCGATGCCGTCAGATTGCCTGCCGGGTGTGTACGAACCAGGAACCCCGATTGGGCGACGTCTGCCACCTCATACACGGTGACCCCGACGGCGATTGAGACCTGGCCCCGCCCGTGGAGACTTTGAAGCAGGGCTCCCGCCACCTCACTCCCGTTCCACCGGCGCCGCCCGAGACGGTAGTGCTGGCCGAGTAGTCTGCCGCCGGCCTCAGGGTATTCGTCAAAGACGCGCACCACCATGTCCTGCTCCGCAAGGGCGCTTGCGGCCGCCAGACCAGCGGCGCCGGCGCCCACGATGGCGACGTCGACGCGCTCAGTCATGGGAGGGCCGCCCCGGGTTGGTGCGGAGCGGCGGCTCAGCCCTCAACGATTCGAATGCAAGTCCTTCAGACAGCGGCAGGAGGCAGGCGCGCCGCACCTCGCCCCCTACCAGCACCCGGCACTCGAAGCACTGGCCGATAAGACAGTAAAGGCCCCGGGGAGCTCCGTCGACCTCGTTGTCCCCAAGACGCTTGATACCGAGCGCGTACAGAGCGATGCCTGCCGGCATACCGGCTCTTCCCTGATACGTGACCCCGTCAAACGTGAACGACACCGAATCGGCCGGCGACTCACTCATCGGCGTCTTCTCCTGCGAGCGCCCGCAGAACGCCGAAGGGAACGGCACGCGCCGGGGTACGGGGGCGCGCGACATCACGTCCGGGCGGAAACCAGCGGGCGTAGAGCGCCTCCAACGACGCGTGGCACACGCGCCCCTGGCAAATCCCCATGGAGGCACGGGTCGCCAGCTTGAGTTCCCGGCCCGAGGAAACCTCGAAATCGCGCCGGGCCCGCATGAGCGCCCCCAGAGTCACGCGCTCGCAGCGGCAGATGATGACGTCCTGCTCCGGACCTGGAGTCGACACCCTCTACGGCCTCCTCTCCGGCTGTTCCATAATTCGGTGACCCGATGCCTGTCGTTTCGCGTTCGGCCGGGCCGTTGCCTACGCACTCGCGAAACGTCCGGGATCGAGCGGCGCCGGATCCACGATGGCCGGACGGCCAAGGACCATATCGGCAACCAGGTGCCCGGTCACCGCGGCAAGTCCGATGCCGTCGCCTTCATGACCCGCCGCTAGGACGAGTCCTGGCACCCCTCGGGCCGGACCGACCAGGGGGAAGTGATCGGGAGTCCAGGGACGCAGGCCGGCATAGGCGCGGATGAAGAGACTCTGCGCCATCCCCGGGTAGAAGCGGAGCGCTCTCCGGGCGATGAGCGACATCACCGGTTCTCTGGGCGTGACGTCTTCCCCCACAAACTCCCGGGAGCTTCCGAGAAGAAAGTTCTGCGAAGCGGTCGGCTCGTAGACCAGCGCCACTCCATAGCGCTCAAGTTCCGGGGCTGCGATGCGCGTCCGGCCAAACTTGGCCATCAAATAGCCGAACTCCATAACCTTGGCCGTCCCGTGCAGCGGGCCGCGCGCGCCGACCAAAAGCGTCCCCTTGCGCGGACGGATCGGCAGGGGCATCGACAGCGCCTCGGTGAGGGCCGGGGTCCAGACTCCCGCCGCTGCGACGGTGACGTCCACGGCGTACCGCTCGCCCGCCGCCGTGGAAACTCCTGACACGCGCCCGTCCTCCACGATCAGGGCCACCGGCGTGTGCGGACGCACGAGGGCCCCCCGCTCACGGGCCGCCTCAACCATGCGGCGCGTGTAGAGAAGGGGATTCAACGTGGCGTCGGACGCACAGAAAAGACCGCCCGGCACATCGTCGGCGAGGTCGGGCAGCTCGGCATGAATGGCCTCGCGCTCCAGAAACCGGATGGGAAGGCCGAACGCCCGCTCCTGGTCGACCCAGCTCCTGGCGGCGTCCAGTTCGCCGTCGTTGTCCAGCACGAGATAGCTTCCCGGGGCCCGGTACTCGAAGGCGCCCAGATCGTCGGCCAGCCTGGCCAGGAGATCCTGACTTGCAAGCGCGAGCGTCCCGTCGTACCCGGGCTCCTTATCGATCGCCAAAACGTTGCCATCAGACCGGGAAGAGGTGCCGCCGCCCACGTCGCCGCGATCGAAAAGGGTCACCTGCGCGCCACCGGTCTGCAGGTAATAGGCGATGGCCGCGCCTATTACCCCGGCTCCGACCACGGCCACCCTGAGAGGCGCGCTCAATCCGGGAGCTCCAGACCCGCGCCGGCCAGCCGTTCATCAAGATAACGGGCTACGGCCGCGTCCAGCGCGGCCACTCCGACTGACTTGAAGATACTGAGGCCGCCGGTGGCTCCCCCGGGACTCAGGTCTGTCAGCACCTCGAGCGCATCCGCCCGTACATGGCCCGCCGCGACGGCGGCCATCAGATCACCCGCCTCCTGCAGGGCAGCTTCCGGCGCTTCCACCGCTACCCGCGCCGCTCGGGCGAAGAGGGCGGGAGGAATCTCCTTCATGTCCGCCCGGAACGCTCCCACCCCGTTTACATGGGCATTGTCCGCGATCGCGTCGGGGTCGACCACCGGCGTGGCGGACGTGGTCGCCAGCACCACGATATCCATGCCCAGGACCGCCTCCTCGGCGGTGGACGCTTCCTCCATATGGACCGACCCGCCAAGGCCGATCTGCTGGAGCCGGGCCGACAGCGATTCGACAAACACGTGCCGGTGGCGGGGGTCTCGGGCAAACACCCGCAGCCGGCGAATGGGTCTCAGCGCAAGAATGCCTTCCGCGATGCCGAGAGCCTGGACGCCGGCGCCGATGATGCCAAGCCCGCTCGCGTCGGCCCGCACCATACGGTCCGTGGCCAGCGTGGCGACCGCCCCGGTCCGGAGTTGGGTGACGACGCCCCCGTCCATCACGGCCAGCGGCTCGCCGGTGTGGGCATCGGCGTATACCAGAACGCCCGGGGTGGTGGCAAGCCCGGCCGCCGCGTTTTGCGGAAACACGGCCACGTACTTGGCCGCGAGAGCCGGCAGCGGGGCTAGATAGGCCGGCATCAAAAGGACGGTTCCTCCGTCGCCCACGGGAAAGACTAGACGCTGCGGATGCTCGGAACCCGCCGCGGCCACGGCCGCCAGCCCTTCCGCCACCACCGGTACCAGGTCGCGGACGGTGACATGCTCGCGGATCAGGGTACCGGACAGATAGCGCATGGGATCCTCCCCGCCTTTCTATCGAACGGAGATGAAGCCGTCCGTGTCCCACGAGGCCTCGCTCGCGGCGGCCAGAGCCGAAAAGGCCCCCTCGTCCTCCACAATCACGATAGGAACGGCCCGCCCATAAAGCTTCTCCGCCACCAGCGAACCGATGGCGAAGATAGGGTCGAGCCGCCGGAACATAAACCCGGCCGGGGCCGTGCCCGCCCGAACCGATTCGAGAAGAATGGCGGAGGAGGTGCTGGATCCCCGTCCGGCCGGCATGACGACGATCCGCCCGGAGAGAGAGAGGCCCCGGAGCGGATGGTGGGTGTCAATCACGAGGCCGGTGGCGGGATCGAATCCGCCCCACAGAGATAGGGCGTCCGACGTGAAGATGACGGAAGCCGGACCGGCCGCCCCGCCCACGGCCACCCGTCCTTTCATGAGGTTTGCTCGAGGACGGACCCGGACTCGGCGGCCGCCACGCACTCGGCGAGCGAGCCGAAGACCACGTCCTTCTGAAGCAGCGACGGGATGTAATGTGCGTATTTGCCGGAGTTGGTCATGACCGTGCGCACGCTGTTTGCGAGAAGAGGGGAGAGGAGGATGCAGGTGTCCGTGATCACCTCTCCGCCGAAAGCCCGGAGCGGCTCCAACAGCCCCTCTTCTTGTGCCCGATCCCGCATGAACTGGCTCGTCGTGACCACAAGCCGCATGTGTGGCGCCATGCGGCGTCCACGAACCAGACTTGCAAGCTCGCGGAACTCCCCGACCGAAAAATGGGGACTGCCCAGGGCAACCGCGTCGACCCGCCCATCGGACCGGGTCGAGAGGGCCCGGCGAGCCTCTCGCAATCGGGCCGCGGTCAGGCTGATAACAGAGTCCGGGCGCCTGCCCTGACAGGCCGTCGACACGTCGGGGGCCTCCGGCGTCAGGCCCACCAGGTGCGCGAGCGCGACCGCACCCGAGGAGGCTGCCGCTGCCAGGAGCGCTTTTAAATCATCGGGGCGCGCGTCCGGAGGCAGTCCCTCCACTACGGGAACGGCTCCGCCGGTCAGAAGGCCCATGGCATAACCGACCAGGGGATAGAGCGCTGGGTCGGAGACGTCCACATCGTCCCCCAGGACGAACAGGAGCTCTCCCCGGCGCCGCTCGGTCCGGTGCAGCCCCTGTTCGGGCACTCGGCCCGCGATCGCGGCCAGAATATCGAGAAAGTCGCCGTAACGATCGGTCCTGGCACCGAGGACCGAGTTGGCGTAGGCAATGGCGTTGGACTCACCCCAGGCCACGTGCTGGCCGAATGCGGGCGTGTGGCCGATGGCGTACGGGGCGCAGGAAAAGGACGGGCGCGCGCCCATGCCCAGATACCCGGCGACGATGCGTTCCGCCGGGTCGCCAAACGCCGCGGGGACGCCCTGTGCCCGCCACCCGGAGAGTTCGACCGAGAT
The DNA here is from genome assembly GCA_021797815.1 of Bacillota bacterium. GTDB lineage: Bacteria > Bacillota > Sulfobacillia > Sulfobacillales > JAIMBI01 > JAKATP01. The sequence goes on along the minus strand of JAJZYZ010000023.1, from coordinate 20,763 downwards.
GGCGTTCAGCGTGGTAGGGACCGCCACCTGCGCCCCGAGGGCAGTGAGGTGGTCCACGAAGTCCACCACCGCGTCGCCTTCATAGAGGCATCCGTCGACGTGCGCGCTGACGATGGGAACAAAGCGCGGAGCGTCGGTGAGCTCCGCCATGCGCACCAGTACCTCGAGGGCAAACTGCACGGCGGGACCACGCTCGCCCCGCCGCATGGCGTCTTCCTCGGAGGTGAGATGGACGGCCATGTCAGAGGGCCAGGGAGAGCGCGCGATCGACCGACGCCTGTTCCGACTCTTCCAGCGGGAGGCGTGGCGGCCGACAGCCGCCGACCGGGCGGCCGATCTTGTCGAGTCCGTACTTGATGACCTGAACGAGCCGAGGAGTGGAATCATATCGGAAGAGAGGCAGCAGCTGTCGATAAAGCGTCCACGCTGCCTCGCTCTGGCCGGTGGTGATGAGCTCGTACAGCTCGAGGCTCTTTTGGGGCACGATGTTGGCGAGACCCGCGATCCACCCGGTGGCACCGGCCGACAGCCCTTCCAATGCCAGATCATCGGCCCCGGCGATGGCCTGTAGCCTTGTTTCACCCAGAATCTCCGGAATCCGGCGCACGTCACCGCTGAACTCCTTCACGGCCATGACCTCGGGTATCTGGGAGAGCGCCTGCAGGCGGTCGGGGGTAAGGTCTACCGCCGTGTCAAAGGGATTGTTGTAGACGACGATGGGAAGGCCGGGCCGCGAAAGTTCCCGGTAGTACGCCACCGTCTCGTTCCATGTGGCCCGATATCCAATGGGAGGAAGTGCCATGATGCCCTCCGCGTCAAGCTCCCGGGCAAGCCTGGCCCATCTGAGGGCCTGCTCGGTCGTGGGCGCCGCCACCCCGACCAGAAGGGGCACGCGTCCGCGGGCCACCTCGGCAATGATGCGGATGACCCGCTCGCGCTCATCCACGGACAGGCTTTGATACTCGCCGCAGGTTCCCGTGGGCACGAGGCCGTGCACGCCCTGGCGGATGAGCCAGTCGGCGTGTTCGCGCAGTCGGGGCTCATCGATGGCAAACCCTGGGTCAAAGGGCGTGGTGATGGCAACATAGATGCCCTGGAACATGGTCACAACCTCCTGCTCGCGAATTGAGCGCCGCGTTGGTGAGACTTCCCACAAACTCCGCGTACTGCGGGCGAACGGGGTTCCGGGGGTGAGTCGTTGACAGCAGTGTGGCATAGGAATGGGCGTTTCTCCAGCCATCACGGGCCGGCTTGTGATCCGCGACGTCACCCTGCGCCTCTAGCTTTCGAAACCGCCATCGCGGCCACCGCGCACCACGGGTCCGCGGACGAGGGACGGCGGCTGTCCGCCTTAAGCGAGGGCCGCCCGCACGGCCCGCGCGCCGCTTATGATCGCGCTTTCCATGCTGCAGGGCCAATCGGTGGCGGTCCAGTCTCCGGCCAGTGTCAGTCCGGGCCAGGCGGTCTCGGGGCGGGCGCGGCGGCGGGCGGCGTCCGGGGTCAGGACGACGGTGGCGTCCGACTGCCACACGAGGCGCGCGCGCTCCAGCGACGCCGAGCCGATGTCAGGCAGAATGCGCCGAAGCTCCGGCAGGAGCCGATTCAGAATCATGCCTTTATCGATCCCCACCCATTCGCGCGCCGCCGACAGGGACAGGGCAATGAGGCCGGCAGGGCCGCCGACAAGCTCACCGCGGTTAAAGACGAATTGGAGAGGACTCTTAACCGTGGCCACGGCCACATCGTTCATGACCGCCCGCGAGAACCACAAATACACATTGAGGATGGGATTGACGCCAAACTGGTCCAGATCGCCCGTCAGATCCGCACTGTCGGGCAGCGGACGGACGAGGCGGGAGAGTTGAGCCGGGGGAACCGCGGCCACGACCACGTCCGCCAATAACGTCTGGCCGCCGGCCAGATGGACGCCCCGCACGCGCCCCTGCTCAAAAGCCAGGGAGTCAACCCGCGAGCGAAGGCGCACCGGCACCCCGTCGCGGATAAGCGCCTGGTGGACGGCGTCGGCTACGTCACCCAGCGGCCGGCGCATGAGTCCAAGCGCCGCGTTGGCCGGACCGCCCTCGAAACCGAATCGGAAGCCGCGGATAGCCGCGCCCGCATCAAGTTCGGCCGCATCGGCGTTGAACACCGATACGGCCAGGAGATTCCACAAAGAGGCAATGTCGTCCGTGTCGTGGCCCTGACTCCGAAGCCAGTCGGCGAAGGTCAAGGGACCAACCGGAGCTCCGCGAGCCAGACGGGCGGCGGCCTTCAGGGCCGTGATGCGCCCGCGGGGGCTCAAGTGTCGGTAGCGAAGCATGCCGGCGGCGAGGTGAAGGGGGCCGGCGGCGGGCAGCGACGCCAGCATGGAGCGTTTCCCGTTTTTGTACACCGGAACGGCCAGCTTGGGCGGCAGGGCCACGGCATCCGGCACGCCGACGTCGTGGGTGAGCTTCAAGAACTCGGTGCAGCATCCGAGGATCACATGCTGGCCGTTGTCGAGGACCGTACCGTCTTCGGGATCGCGAAACGAAAAAGTCCGCCCGCCCACCCGGGCCCGCGCCTCCAAGACAAGGACGTCGAGGCCGGCCTCCCGGAGATCGAGCGCGGCCTTCAGTCCGGCCAGACCGGCGCCTATCACGATTGCACGCGCCATGCCGCCCTTCTTTCGCGTCCACGCTAGCAGGCGGCTTAGGCGGCGTAAAGCTAGGACGATGAAGGACATGGTGGGTCTTCGGCAGAAATGTGGGTCGGGAGGGATGTCAACGCAAGTGCATCTGACCACGGAGACCATTCATCGCGCCTGGGATCCGGCCCTCACGCCCGTCATTACGGTAGATTCGGGAACCACCATCGAGGTGGAGACCCTTGACGCGTCGGGCGGGCAGTTGTCGCGCGAGAGCCAGAGCGAGGATCTTCGCGCCCTGGACTTTGCGGGGGTAAATCCCGTCACCGGCCCCATCTTTGTTGAGGGGGCCGAAGCGGGCGACGCCATCCGCGTCACCATCATCGACATCGCCGTAGGCCCGTGGGGATGGACCGCCAACATTCCCGGCTTCGGCCTCCTGGCCGATCAGTTTCCGGACCCGCACCTGGTCCACTCGTATCGTGCGGGTTCCTACATCGTGATGGACAACGGCATCCGGCTTCCCACAATGCCCTTTGTGGGTACCATCGGTCTGGCGCCCGAAGAACCCGGCTCGCATTCCATCATTCCGCCCCGCCGGGTCGGCGGCAATATGGACACCCGCTTCATTGCGCCGGGATCGCGTCTTTACCTCCCGGTGGAGGTGCCGGGAGGGCTCCTCTCGCTGGGCGACTGTCATGCCTCGCAGGGTGATGGCGAGGTATGCGGCACGGCCATTGAGGTGGGAGCGTCGGTCACGCTCCGCGTCGATGTCGTGAAGAACCGCCGACTTCGGTTTCCTTTTTTGGAGACCCATCCGATCTCGGACCGCCGGGGGCCGTTTCTGGTCTCCATGGGCGTGGGACCGGACCTAATGACCGCTGCACGCGACGCGACCGCGGGTATGATCGAGGAAATCATGCGGCGCACCAGACTTTCGCCCGTAGATGCCTACCTCTTGTGCAGCATAGCGGGCGATCTGAAGCTTCAGGAGGTTGTGGACGCCCCCAACTGGGTGGTGGGCATGCATCTGGAGACGGCCCTGCTCGACTTCTGATGCCCGGAAAAGAGCGTACGCGATGGCTGTTCAAGAACCAGCTGGGTCCCTGTACGGGCAGCTCATGCGTCCGGGCCTTCCTGCCATGGTCTCTTTGGTCCCGACTGTTCTCGATGCGGCCTGGGAGGCGCTTTCGGACAGCCTCATGCGGTCGCTCGGCCGGGATCGCGTGCTCCGCGATCCCGGGTCCTTGATGGCGTACAGCTACGACGCGACCGGGGAGCGTCATCTGCCGCGCGTGGTGGTGGTTCCGGATGAGGCGGGGGAGGTGGGGACCGCCCTGTCGCTTGCGGCCGTCGCCGGGGTGCCGGTCCTCGCTCGTGGGGCGGGCACCAATCTTTCCGGCGGGGCCATGCCTCTTTATGGCGGAGCGGTGCTGGCTCTCCAACGGCTTCAGGGTCCGTTGACGGTCGACCGGCGTCACCTGTCGGCCCGTGTGCCGGCCGGGGTGGTAAACGCCGATTTGCAGGAGCGACTCGCACCGGAAGGCCTCTTTTTCGCCCCGGACCCGTCGAGTCACCGCATCTCCACCCTAGGCGGCAACGTCCAGGAAAACTCGGGCGGCCCCCACTGCGTGAAGTACGGCGTGACCGCAAGCCACGTGGATGCGCTTTTTGGATTTCTGGCGGACGGGACTCCCCTCCGCCTGTGCCGCCCGGCCATACCGGGAGAGCTTGATCTGCTGGGACTCGTCATCGGTTCCGAAGGCACGCTGGTCATCGGCATCGCGGCAGATCTGTCCCTGCGTGTCCGCCCGCCGGCCACCGCCACCGCCCTCATCGCCTTCGCCTCCGTGGCAGCCGCCCTGGACGCGGTGGCGGCCATTGTGGCGGCAAGGCTGGAGCCGTCGTCGCTGGAACTTCTGGACCGCGTGTCGATGGAGCTTGTGGAACCGTTTGTCCATGCCGGGTATCCCACCGCGGCGGAGGCCGTGCTCCTGGTGGAAGTGGAGGGCCGGGTCGAGGACCTGTCCGACCGACTGGACGAGCTTGATAGCACCAGCGCGGGCGCCGGACGGCTGGAGTTTCGAAGCGCCACCAGCGCCGAGGCGGCCGAGCGCCTCTGGCGGGGACGTCGGGCCGCGTACGGCGCCCTCGCGCGGAAAAGCGCCCACATCTTCGTGCAGGATGTCACGGTGCCGCGTCCGCACCTCGCCGAGATGATGGCGGAGGTCACGGAAATCGGACGCCGTTTCGACCTGGTCATTGCCACGGTGGCCCATGCCGGCGACGGGAACCTCCATCCGTCAATCGCTTACGACCCCGCGGACCCGGACCAGCTTCACCGGCTCCACGCCGCCGATGGGGAGATTCTCAGGCGTGCAGCCGACCGTGACGGGTCTATAACCGGTGAGCACGGGATCGGCATCGACAAATTGGAACACTTGCCCCTCATGTACTCGGCCGCCGAACTGGCGGTGATGAAGCAGCTGAAACGGGTCTTCGATCCGAACCTGCGACTCAATCCGGGCAAGGCCATCTGGACGGGAGAGGACCTGGACCGTTCCTCCCAGGCGATGCGCGCCCCGTCCGATGGAGTCCGCCTGCTCATGGCGGCCATCGCTGAGGCGCGCGCGACTGGCACGCCGCTTTTCATACGCGGATCCTCCATCCAGTGTCCGGCGCCGCCTGGCCGGATCTTGCGGGTCGGGGCGATGTTTTCAGGCGCGGGGGCCATTTCGGTCGACAGGGACAACCTCACCGCCCGGGTCGGGGCCGGTGTGACGGTGGCCGAACTTGACGGCGTGCTGATGCCGCTCGGGCTCGAGTGGGCCGTCGATGCGCTGGACCCCGAAGAGACCCTGGGAGGCGTGATTGCCGGCGGTATGCCGGCTCTCAGAGACACGGGTCCCGGTCCCGTGCGCGACCAGGTCCTGGGGGTCGAGATGGTGGACGGCGCCGGCCGCTACCTTCGTTTCGGACGCCCCGTGCTGAAGAACGTGGCCGGCTACGATGTGACGAAACTACTCGTAGGAAGCCGGGGCCGGCTCGGGATCCTCTGTCGGGCGGATCTGCGGCTTAGACCCCGCCGATCTCTCCAGTGGCGCGCGCTGTCTCTTCCTCGCGACCACATCTCGAATCGTGCGTGGGAGCTTCTTTCCGACTTCGCGCGGCCGGAGGCGATCCTGAGCCGCCCGGGCCAGATCATCACCGCATGGGCCACGCCGCCTGCGGGTGGTGTCGGCGACCCTATCGCCGATCCCCGCGCGGAACTCGCATCCACACTGCGAGAGGCGCTCGGCCGGTCAGGCTTGTGGGTGCGCCTGGAGCGGGGCACGGCTCCAAAGGGTTCCTATGTATGCTGGTGGCCATTCTCCGGTGTCGTGCTGGATGTTTCCGGAACCGGATCCTACCCGGTCGTCGACCCGCTGGTCGCCCGGCTGGAGCGGGGCATCGTAGACGTCTTCGACCCGGACCGGATCCTGAGCGGAGGGCAGACCCATGAGTCTTCTCCTGCCTGACGAGGCCGTACGCGAATTCGAGCACTGCAACAAGTGCGGCTTCTGCCTGCCGGCCTGCCCAACCTATCGGGAGACGGGACTCGAGGCCCACTCGCCCCGTGGCCGCCTGTCACTGGTGGAGGCGGCCTGGCGAGGTGAGCTGGAGCCAGGTGCGGGCCTTGCCGAGGCGCTCTCGTGGTGCATCGGGTGCCGCGCCTGTGAGACCGCCTGCCCATCCGGCGTCCAGTATGGCGTGGTGTTGACGCACGCGCGGCGCGATCTGAGGCGCCAGTCCCGCCGCTACGTGGTCCAGAATCGCATGACGGTGCCGCTTCTCACTCTGGTAACGCGTCGATCCTGGCTCCGGGCCGCCCTTCGGGCGGGGCGTGTGATGGGGGCCCTTCCTCTTCCTGCCGGGCTGAAGGGAACCCTGGCGCTCGTGCCCCGGGAATCCGGACAGTCCCTGCCCGGGCAGGCGCCGGTCCCCCGACCCGGCGGGGAGGTGCCGGTCTACTTGATGGGCACCTGCGTGATGGATGCGGCATATCCGGACGCGAACCACGACGCGCGCTTTCTGCTCGCGGCGGCGGGCGCGCGGGTCCTGCCGGAGGATACCCGCGAGGGATGCTGCGGCGCCCTTCACCTCCACACGGGCGACTATGAGGCGGCCGTCGGCCTGGCGCGGGCGGCCGTGCGGAGATTCGACGCCATGCTCCCCCCGGAAGCCCTCATCGTGACCGACGCCGGCGGGTGCGGGGCCATGATCCGCGAGTACCCGCGGCTCTTGCGGGATGATCCCGAACTGTCGAGCCGTGCCGAGCACTGGGCATCGCAGGTCCATGACTTGGCGACCGCCCTGTCGTCCCTGCCGAATGGCCTCCAGTTCCGCGGCCAGGGTGCGACCGTCGCCCTGCAGAACTCCTGCCACCTCATCCATGGCATGCAGGAAGGCAGCGCCCCGCCGACGCTCCTCGCCACGGTGGCGGGGGATCGGTTCGTCACGCTTCCGGGCCAGGATCGGTGCTGCGGGTCGGGGGGCGTCTACAATCTGAATCAGCCCGCCATGGCGGCCCGCATTCTTGAACCCCATCTGCGCGAGGTCCGGGAGCACGGGGTCGACGTCTGGATCATGAACAATCCCGGGTGTGCGCTGCAGTGCGAGCGCGGCGCGCGAGAGGCGGGCCTCTCAGCGCGGGTGATGCATCTGTCCAGCTATCTTCGTGACCGGCTGGTGTGACGGTCAGCGAATAATGAAGGCGTGGTCTTCTTGTTCGGGCAGGTCCGACACGCTCACGGCCGTAACGCGGGCGAGGCGGGGTCCGCGCCGAAGCCACTGCTGGAAGCCGTCGAGCGAAGCCTGCGCGCCCTCGGCCTCGCCGTCGACCCGGTCCGCCATGATCGGGTGATTGCGTACGAACCCTGAGAGATGTAGGCGCTCCGCCTCGTGGGCGGCGGCCGCCCTGAACCCGACTCCCTGGACGCGGCCCCGAACCGTAAAGGCGATGCGCGGCATGAAGCTCCCCCCGGATACCATGATAGCCATCCGATCGGGGGCCCTTGCCGGAGCGGCTTTGGGGGTGATCTCATCGTCAGCGACGTCAGACACGTGGCCGGACTGTTTGTCGGCCGGGGACCGCACCTAGGTGCGGCGGCCGTGCTGACGCAGGCCCGAGCCGGCCTTCGGCGGGCCGGTCTGGAGCTCGACGCGGCCGCGGTGCCGACAGGGGAGCCGGGCAGCGCGGCCCTCTTGGTCCGCCAGGTCGGAGGGCGTGTCTATCAGCTCGAACGCCGCGGCTTCGAAGACGGACACTTCGCGATCCTGCCCGACCGGACCGCCGTCATCGACGGCTCCTGCGTCATCCATCACTCCACGCTGGGTGTGGCGGCGGCGCTCCAGGAGGCGGCGGCACGAGGTGCGGCCACCGCCTGGCTGCTCTTGCCCTTCGGACTGCGACACGATGGGGGCCGCGGCTTTATCGAGGCATATGGGGAGGCTCACGGGCCGGAAGATCTGCCCATTCCCCTCCAGCATCTCCATGCATCGACGTCCGGGCGCGGGGATGTTTCCGATCTTTGGTGGTCGCATCTCCTATCGGCCAGGAACCCAGCCTCGCAGCTGGCGGAGGTACTGAGCCTCCGCCAGCGCCTGGCCGCCGCCGACACCGGCTGGATGGTGGTCAACACGTCGCGAACCGCGCGCGCCCTCGAAGCGGCCCTTCTGGCCTGGGTGGCGGCCGCCTGTCGGGAGGCGCGCCGACCCCTGTGGGTCCTGGTGGCCGAGGCGGGACGGGAGCGTCAGGATGTTCTCCGGCACGGCCCTCTCAAGCTTTATCCCATCACGAAAGAGCCCATGTCGATAAGGCAGCTGGAGCGGCGCGAACGGCATCTTCTGCAGGAGGCCGCCTATCGCCTGGGCCTCTTGCTGATGGCAGGAGACCCGTCTTAGATCGCGAAGCACAAAGCCAGCCAACGGAGGGAGATGGAACGATGGCCAGTTCGGGTCTGGAAGGACTCAACACCGTCAGCTTCACGGAATCGGAAGGGGTTGGAGTTCTCACCCTCATGCGGGCGGAAGCCTTGAACGCGTTTACGACCGAGATGCTGGACGAAATCCGGCAGGTTCTGGATGCAGTGGCTCAAAACCGCGAGGTGCGGGTCCTCATCGTGACAGGACAGGGGCGGGCGTTCTCTGCCGGACAGGACTTGAAAGAGCATGTCAACACCGGCGGGGCCGCGTCCATCGGAAGCCATCTCGAGCATCACTATAATCCCGTCCTGGACCGCTTCTATCATCTCGATCAGCCGACCATCGCGGCCGTGAATGGCGTCGCGGCCGGGGCCGGCATGAGTCTCTCTCTGGCGGCCGACTTCCGAATTGCCGCTGAGAGCGCCCGCTTCGTGCAGGCTTTCGTGCATGTGGGTCTGGTCCCGGACTCGGGATCCACCTATCTCCTGCCGCAGCTTATAGGACTCTCCCGTGCGCTGGAACTTTCGCTGTTGGGCGAGTCCGTCAACGCCGCTGACGCCCTGCGCTTCGGACTCGTGAACCGGGTAGTGCCGGACGTCGAGCTGATGGAGGCGGCACATGCCCTGGCGGGCCGGCTGGCCGCCGGGCCGCCGGTGGCCATGCGGCTTATCAAGCGCGGTCTCCACCGCGGACCGGAAAAAGGTTTCCGCGAGGCACTCGAGTACGAGGCCTGGCTGCAGGCGGTCGCCGCTCAAACGGCGGACCACCAGGAAGGCGTGCAGGCATTTTTGGAAAAGAGGCGTCCGGCGTTTCAGGGACGCTGATCGTGGCCGTGTTCAGCTTGTTCAGTCACGGGAGGTTCGCGCCGCGAACCGATAGGGTGGACCACCGGGAAGTTCCCGGGCCCGTCCCAGCGCTTCCAGATGGACGAGATGTGCCAGCGATTCGCCCACGGCGAATCGCCATTCGTGGGCCGAGAGGTTGGGGCGGAACACGGCCCGCGCCACGTCGTAGGCCGTCTGCGGTCCCTGTTCGAGCACGGCCGCCATGATGTCCAGGCGCTCGACATGATGTTGGAGAATCTCGTCGATCCGGACGAGAGGATTGTCGATGCGGTGACCGTGGGCCGGCCAGACAACGGAGAGGGGAAGCGTCCGGAGCTCTCCCAGGGAGTCGAGATAGAGCTTCAGCGGGTCGTGCGGCTCGCCCGGCCAGCGCGAGATGTTGGGCGTGATGCGGGGCAGAATCTGGTCTCCGCCGAGAAGCGTGCCGTCGTCCGCTCGATAGGGAAGTCCCTGGCTCGGCGTGTGGCCGGCCGCCCGCAGGATCGTCCACGACTCGTCTCCCAGCCGGAACACATGCCCCGCCGGCAGCCCCGCCATCTCATCCGGGAGGCGGATATGGGTCGTACTGTCGCCGTGGCTCTCAAATATTCGAACGTTCAGCGATTCCGGCATCCCGTGGTCGCGGAAGTAGCTGGCTACACGATCGCCCGATCGCTCGCCGGGCCCGAACACCCGGTATGTCAGATCCCGTTCCTCGGCCAGCATGGTGACCGGTACCCCAAGCTCGTCGGCGATCCAGCCAGACAGACCGGTATGGTCCGGGTGGTAGTGGGTCAGGAACACCGCCTCGTATGCGTCGCGGCCGAAGCGGTTCCAGTGCTCGCGAAACGCGGAGCGGGCCGCCTCGGTGTCCATGCCGACGTCCACCAGGAGCCACGGGCCATCTTGGGGGCCGAGGCGGTAGCTGTTCACGAACCGGAGCGGCAGTGGGACCGGGATCTGGATCGGAAGCACGGATGGGCCTCGGACGGTGTGTGGCACGGCTATCCCCTCAGCGCCCATCATATAATGCTTTCGGAGCGGGATTTGATCGGCCCCTGTGAAGGGGGAGGCGCATCAGGCAGGCGAGGCCGGGCCGGTCGCCTTGGATGTGGGGGGTGGGGGGATGACCAGGACCGGCACCGGGGCGTAATGAACGAGCGCCTGTGAGACGCTCCCCATCACCCGGCCGCCCATCCCATGCGCGCCGCGGTGGCCCACGACCAGCAAATCGGACGGGTGATCGCGCAGTTCCCGCAAGACTTCCCGCACGGCGTCGCCGTATAGGATCCGGATGGTGACCGGAATTCCGTGAAGCCGGAGAGCCGTCCGCCGCGCGGCGGGGAGGGCCCACGACTTTTCGGCGTCCACCGGCGCTTCGTGGTCGCCGCCGCCTTTGTCCCAGTTGCGCTCGACCACCGTCAGCACGGTGCAGGAGATGGCCGAGGGGGAAAGTCGGTCGGCGATGAAGGCGGCCGCTTCCAGAGCATCGGGGCTTCCGTCCGACGCCAACGCCACGCGGATCATTCCCTGGTGCTCCGCGGTCACGAACTTCCCTCCCCATCCCACGCTAGGCTCGGGCCCATCCGGACGCTATGGTCGATCGGTGTGCAAACGGGGGGACGTTTGGCACCTTGCCGGACAGCCGCGAGACGGCGTACGCATGGTACGATGCGCTCAGTAGGGGCTCCAGGCCATGGGTCCGCCATTCACGGGGTTGTGACGTGTGACCGACAGTCTACGGATCGGAGGCTCTAACGAGGAATGAACGTCGGGGAAGAGGGTCCGGAGGTCATTCGTGTCGCCCTGGTAGATGACCACGAGGTGGTGCGCATGGGGCTGGCCGGACTCTTGCAAGAACAGTCGGACTTCTCGCTCGTCGGGCAGGCCGGCACGATTTCCGAAGCGATGCAGATGATGAAGAGCACGCCGGTGGACGTACTCCTGCTGGATGTGCGTCTTCCGGGGGGATCGGGAGTAGAGGTCTGTCGGAGTTGGAAAGAGGCTCAGCCTGAAACACGTGTCATCATGCTCACGTCTTTCGGCGACGATGAGCTCCTGTTTAACTCGCTGGCGGCAGGAGCGTCGGGTTATTTGCTGAAAAGCGCTCGAGGCCCGCAGCTGGTGGACGCGATCCGTACCGTGTCCGAAGGAGGATCCATCCTTGATCCCTCTCTGACGGACAGGGTGCTGCAGCGGGCCACCCACTCCGCGCCGACCGATCCCATCGACACCCTGACCGCCCAGGAGCGCCGGATTCTGAGCCTGATTGCCGATGGTCTCACCAATCGGGAGATTGGCGCGCAGGTGTTCTTAAGTGAGAAGACGGTCAAGCACTATGTCAGCAACATCCTGGCGAAACTGGGCCTGGCGCGCCGCGCCGAGGCGGCGGCGTACCTGGCCCGCCGCGAGGTGGGCGCGGATCGGCGCTCGGAGAGCTGATGCCGGAAGGCGGCGCGCGGCCCCCGTCGCTTGCACCCCTGACACGGGCCGGTTACTGGCTGGCGTACGTGGGTCCGGCCGCGGCGCTGGCCGCCCTGGCGGCTCTCGACCGTGGCCTTCTGAGCCGCCGATGGCCGGCTTCCACCACCGATCCCTGGGTGTTCGGGGTAGCCGTGGTGCTGACGATTGCGTACTCCCATGTGTTCCTGCGGCGCATAAAGCTGGTGTCGGCAGAGAGCGCCACCTTCTTGAAGACTACCGAGGAGCAGCGGGATCGGCTGCGATTCCTTCATGAGGCTATGGCCACCATCGCGGGCGAGCGGGATTGGGAGGTCATCCTAAGACGCGTGGTGGAGCTGTCGTGCGAGCTGACGGGCGCGCGCTACGGGGCGCTCGCGGTTCTGGACGACGAGGGGGGGATCGGCCGCTTCATTACCACCGGCCTCACCGATGCGGAAAAGGCGGCCATCACCCACCTGCCGCGTGGGGACGGTCTGCTTGGCGAGGTTATCAAGAGCCGCCAGGCACTGCGGGTGGATGATATGAGCCGCCACCCGAGCTCCTCGGGATTTCCGTCCGGTCATCCGGTCATGACTACGTTTCTCGGTGTGCCGGCGCTGTTTGGCGACCAGGTTGTTGCCCACCTGTATCTCACAGACAAAGTGGGCGGGCCCTTCAGCGCGGATGACGAGGATGTGGTGAGTCTCCTGGCGGCCCAGACGGCCGCCCTCGTGACCAATGCCCGCCTGAACCGGCAGGTGGAACGGCTGGCGGTGGTTGAGGAACGGCAGCGCATCGGCATGGACCTGCACGATGGGACGATCCAGTCCCTATACGGGGTCACGCTGGCCATCGACACTCTCCTGCCCAAGATTCCGAAAGAGGAACGTCACATCCGGCAGGTGCTGGATGACCTGGGAGACCGCCTTTCACGCATCACCAACGATATCCGCCACTACGTGTTTGACCTGCGGCAGGAGCGCGAAGATCTGCCGGCCGCCGTCGCCCGCATCGCCCAGGAGCTCGGGATCGGGACCCTGGTGAGAGTGGACGCTGCCGACGCCGGCTATCGCGCGCTGCCTGACATCGCGTCCGAGCAGCTGGAGGGCTGGATCCGAGAGGCGCTGACCAATGTGGCCCGCCACGCGCGCGCCTCGTCGGTGCGGGTCATGTGGCGATCCGACACCGCACGATTTCACATCAGCGTAGAGGACAACGGCACGGGGTTCGAACCCGAGAACGCGGAGCGCGTCGGCCACTACGGGCTCATGGACTTGCGCGAGCGCGCACGCGCCCTGGGCGGACACTTCGAGCTTCATTCCACACCCGGACAGGGAACCGAGGTGACGCTTGACGCGCCGCTCGTGCCCGAGCCTAATCCGTAACGGCGGCTGGCACCGGCACCGGCGGCTTCGACGGAACAACCAGGCCGAGACGCTCCGCCCAGTGTTCGGTGTCGTCCCACAACTCTTCCAAGAACGCCTGGCCCGACCAGCCCAGATCGTCGAGCGGACCGGCAAGGCGCACGGTCAGCTGATCCATGGTGCGAAAGAGGTCGTCGCGGAGGTTGAGGAGCGCATCCCGGCGCTCTTGTGAGATATGGCGAAGACGCGGCGACAGGTAAAGATCGGCGAACGCCTGGTGCCGCGCTTCATCCACGAGCGTGCGCCGCGCGAGACGGCCGACGATGCGATCCGGGTACTGGTCACGGAGCCGGCCGTAGAACAGTCGCGCAAAGAGGTCGCTGATGAGGATGCCCCACAGCCAGTCGATGGGGTCGCCGCTTTTCATAAGCCGGGTGTGATAGCGCCACATCTCGGGCACCTGGCGAGTTGCCCAGGGTTTCATGTCGAGCGCCTGGTAGAGATGAGAGAGGTTCCGGAAGTGACGCGCCTCGTCAAGCCCCATGGTGGAAAGGTACAAAGTGGCCTCGGTATCATGGGCCAGCGCCAGCTTGGGCAGAACCATCGAGACCCCCAGCATGGCGGTCTGTTCGCCGAGGTACACCGGTGTCAAAAGAGCGCCGAGCGCCTGCAAGGACACCCGATCCCATGTTTCCGGTTCTGTCCACTGCAGGAGCTCGCCACTCCACTGCCTCTCCACTCCGGACTCGAACAGTTTTAGGAGCCGGTCATCGCTGAGTTCTGGATGAACCTTTAGCACGGCTGTCATGACCTCCCTGGGGACGTGGCAGACTGGGGACACCAGCGCATCATTCGGACACATCCACGCTAGGACCATCGACGCATACTCGATATGGCCGAATGGCCCACTTGCGATGGGCCGAACGGCGCATACGCCGACCCTGTATGGCAGAAGTACCCGTTGGGGTATACTTTCAGATCTGGAGTCGTCCGGCGCCGCCACCCGGCGGTGTATCATAAGGACACTGAGGAGGTGGCCCATGCCGATGCTGGATGAGTCGCTAAAAAAGGAAGTGGCGGCCCTTCTCGACCAGATGGTGGACCCGGTGGAGGTCCTGTTTTATCCGAAGGCGGGCGACGCCGCGTCAGACGCGATGAATGAACTCCTTCACGACCTGTCGGATGTGAACCCGAAGGTATCCGTCAAGCGTCAGGAGGGAGCGGCCCCGCTTGTGGCCCCCGATCTTGATGACGAAATGACCAGTTCCGTCAGCGTTTTCACGACCAACGGGCAGCCGACCGGCGTGCGCTATCTCGGATTCCCGGGCGGCCGCGAGTTCGGCACGTTTCTGCAGGACGTGGTGGGCATCTCCAGCCGGGTGGCCCCCGAACTGAGTCCGGAGACCGTGCACTTTATTGAGAATCTGGAAAAGCCACTGCATCTCCAGGTGTTTGTGACGCCTACCTGACCGTATTGCCCCCAGGCAGTTAGCCTGGCACATGACATCGCGCGGTTGAACCCGACGCATGTGGTCGCGGACATGGTGGACGCCGGAAGCTTTGACCGGCTTTCCAATCGCTACCGCGTGTCGGGTGTCCCGATGACGGTGGTGAACGGCAAGGCACAGGTCACCGGAGCCGTGCCCGAGGCGCAGCTCATGCGTACGGTGCGGCAGGCGCTCGGCGGCTAGCCGGTCACCATCACTTCAAAGTCGGTGCCCTCCCAGTTGGAGGTCGACGGCCAGAAAAACGTAAACAGCACGCGATCGCCGGCCGCAAGGCCGGCGGTCGGCACGTCTGCGTATTGTATACCCAGGCCGGTGTCTGTTGTCTCCAGCTCCATGGTGGTGGCCCAGCCGTCGATGCTGCAATGCACCCGGGCAGGCGCGAGCGTTTCGACTCGGAGGCGCGAGCCGGGCTCTATCTGCCGGATCTTATGATTGAAGCGCCAGGCACACACCGCCGCGGGCGGGGTCTGATGTAGATAGCGGGCCACCGTCTGCGGCGGCATGTCAAACACCCGCTCCTCGGCCCGCGAACGCACGAGTTTCAGGTACTCGGCGTGGGCCCAGACGAGGGGCATGGCCGAGCCTGATGGACGGCCGAAGTACAGTTCTCGCTCGGGGATGTCCTCGGTGTCCCAGATCTGCTCCGGCAAGAGGCCGCCTTCCCCGGCAAAGCTCTCCAGCACTTTTAAGAGACGGTCGGCCTCGGTCAGGTCGCCGGCAGCCAGAGCGTAGTGAGCGCGCTCGCCCGTCAAGAGCGGCCACAGGCGCCCGACTCCCGTACCGTCAAAGGGACTCCCGTCTTCGTGCTCACCGTAGCCATCTTCGTTGTACCGGTGCCACGAGGGACCCGATGGGGTCTCGGTGCGCAGGAGAGCGTCGATGACCTTCACGGTGTTCACGATGCGGGGGTCGTCCGCCGCCCGCAGGCCAAACCGGACAAACGCCAGTGCATCCGTGCTGATAACGGCCGACGCGGCCCGGATGGAGGACGGCCCCAGACGGTTCTTGATGGCGACGAGGCTCCCGCCGTCGTCGTAGTCGGCGGGCGTAATGCGGACATAGTAGCCGTCGACGCCGACGAGCCGCGCCGTCTCGGTGTTCTCCACATAGAGCCAATGGTCGATCTGGGCGTTCCAGGCATCGGCCGTCTCGCGCAGATAAGGCGCCAGGGCGGGTTCGCCCACGAGCTCGGCCAGCTCGGCGGCGGCAAGCAGGGCGGCAATTTCAGCGGCGAGGGTAAACGGCGTATAGCCGCCGTCCTCTTCCCAGCGATCCTGCTGGGTTACGGGGCCGTTTTGGACCACATACTCCACTGCCCGCCGGATCATCGGCCAGAAGTCGTGCAGGGCCTCGGGCCCGAGCGCCCCCTCGCGACGTGCCAGCTCGAACAGCAGGATTGGAAGCGCCGTCTCGTCCATCTGAATGCCCGACCAGTAGGGGGTGCCGTCGAGCCACATGTTCTGATGCCAGTGCCCGTCAGATTCCTGTACGGCCCGCAGATATTCGAGCGCCCGCTGCACCCCGGTCTCGTCGCCCGTGGAAAGAAGGCCGCTTGCGGCCTCCACCATGTCGCGAGACCACACCAGATGGTAGCCGCCGAGATCTCCGTCGCCCTTGCTGGAGCCCCACGGAACGGAAAGGCTGGCCAGGATGCCGCCCGGTACCAGCTCCGACTGGTGGACCCGCACAACCATAGCGCTGACGGGATACAGGGATCGGCCGGGGGCGGAGCGGAGACTCTTCTGCCACCGCTTCCAGGGGGCCACGTAACTGCCTCGCGCGTGGTCGAATCCGGCGGCAAGCGCACCCCGCGCCTGGACGGCGGCCTCGGCCGCCGTCCTTCCGGCCCCCAGCGCCAGCGTGACGGGCCCGTTTCCCACGTCAAGCTCGGCGGTCAACGCCACGTTGCCGTTGTCGGCCCGATCGAAGTGCCATTGGAGGCTGCCATGCTGGCGGAGGTCCTGCCAGCCGTCCGAGTAGCCTACAAAGCCGACCGATCCGTCGCGCATGTCGGGGTCCGCCATGAGGGCCAGCGCATACGAGTCGCGTGCGGCAAAGAGCGCCGGCGCTCCCTTGAAATTCTCCCGCCAGGCGGAGTTGCCGGCCCCGTGATTGTCCAGGTGCGACGCTAGAATCGCATAAAGGTGAAAGTCTTCCGGGTTGCCCTGCTTGACCCGCAGCGACACCCGTTGGAGCACTACCGGCCGGAGGGGATCACTTAGGACCTCTTTTTCAATCTCCCACTCTCCGCCTGGGGCGGTGCTTATGATGCGGTAGCAGGGAACCCCAGGATCCGCCAGCGTGGTGACGGAAGCGGCCTGCCGCTTTTCCTCGACAAAGTACCCGTCGGGCCCGGTGACGATAAAGCCAAGGTCTCGGATCGCCGCCTGGTCCATCCGCGGCCAGTACACCTCGTTCACAATGCCATGCGACAGCGTGAACCAGATCGGACTTCCTTCGAATGCCGCCCCGACGCCGCTCTTCTGGGCAGACGTCCAGCGGCCCGGCACGCCCGGCGACCCAAATGCCTCACTCGCCATGACCTTCGCCTCCTGTCATCCGCCGCATTCGCGGTCGGGTCCCAAAGCCCCTGCCCTCGGTCAAATTGTGAAACACCATTGACCCCGAGGGCTCGCCCGGCGGAGCGGCCATGCCCGATCCCGGCGTTCGGATCGTGTCCGAGGCACACCGATGCCGCCCCGTGGCGATCGTTCCCCGCAATGTGCTACGACCTTATCGGGAGCGGGTCTCGGCCCGCACCGGGGCCGACGCATGCCCCGTCAGAGACGGGGAACCAGGAATTGAGGGCACCCATTCCAGAAGCTATCCGTGCACGCACGCACGCGCGCACAGCCATGACTCGGGGGGCATCTATGGCTCAGGCGGCGGTTCTTCTGGTCGTGCCCGCCTTCGGCATCGACACGCTGGTAGTCGCGGTGGGGCTGGGGACCGGAGATCATGCGAGGCGCTGGCGGCTTGCGTTGACGCTCGCGGCCTTTGAAGGCGGGATGCCGATTCTCGGCGCCTTCTTGGGCACTGAGCTCTCCCACTTTGTGGCGGATGTCGTCTACCTGCCGGCGGCGCTGCTCATTGTCCTGGCCGTGCGGGAGATCGCCGACGGCGTCCGGGAGCTTCGGACGAACTACCGGCAGGATGACGGTCAGCCAGAGTCGGAAGAAGAGGCAGAAGGGAAGGCGGTGCAGGCGCTTTCACAGGCCCGGTCACGCGGGGCGCTCCTCGGCGCCGGGCTTGCGGTGAGTCTCGACGAGCTTGGCGCGGGCCTGGCCGCCGGTGCGGCCCGGCTGGATCTCCGGATCCTGGTGCCCGCCCTTGTGGTTCAGGCAATCTTGTTTACCCTATTGGGTCTCGCAGCCGGACAACGCCTCAGACGACTGGCCGGCCGCTACGGAGAGCTGGCCGGCGGCCTGGCGCTCCTTCTGGCGGCCGCCGTTGTGATTATCCTCGGCGGCGTCGGGATCTAGCCGCGCCTCCCGACCGCACTGGAGACGGCCAGCGACGGCGCCACGGCCGGATCGCGCACCGGCAGTCGGCTAACAGACACGTAGCCCATGAAGGCGGCCCGCAGATCGGTGATCTCGGCGTCTTCCGGAGCCAGCGTCCGGTGCATGCTCACGTCGTATACGCCGTCTTCAACTTCATGGGCGGCGACGTCGTCCCGATAGCCATTGGTCGACAGCGGCGCGATGACCCGAATGAGGTTAGGCAGGACCGGAAAGTTGACGTTGATGATAAAGCCGGGCGACGCGATGGCCAGGTACGCCGCTTCAGGGACATGACAGCGCAGAACGCCCGGGGATGGCACTTCGGAAAGAGCGGAAAGGGCCACGGCCGGCAGTCCGGCCAGTACCGCCTCGCGGGCGGCGCCGACGGTCCCGGAGCGAAACACGTCTGCCCCGAGATTGGCTCCGTGATTGATGCCCGACATGACGAGCTCCGGCAGCTCGTCCAAGAGTCCGGCATGGATGCGGACGCAGTCGGCGGGCGTGCCTTCTACGGCGAAGGCTTCGTCCAGCCCGGGGAGGACAAAGTCCCGATGCGCGCGCACGGGCGTTTGGATGGAGACCGCCTGCGAGCGGCCTGACTGATCACGGGACGGGGCAATGACACTCACCTTGTGTCCTAGACTGAGGAGCACGTCACACAGCGCAAGCAGGCCGGGCGCGCGGATGCCGTCGTCGTTTGTCACCAGAATTCTCACGATTCTATTCCTCCTGCCTTCCCGGGCCATCCCGGAGTCCTCAATTTTTGCTCTCATCCTGAATCTTCTGCGACCGATGCTATGCCTGCATCGTTAAGGTCGCGGGATCGCCGGGTGAAGAGATGGTGAAGACTTCGCGAAGATCTGGGTACGGCTTTGCCTGGAACACGGATCGTGGCTCACAATAAGGCCATGGGAGGGTGCAGGTGTCGATCGCACTCGCGTTCTGGCTCGGGTTGAGCCAGGGCATCTCGGAGTTGTTCCCCTTCTCGAGCCTCGGCATCCTGGTCGTTCTGCCTCATGTCCTTCATATTCCGTTCCGTCAGACAGGAGCCCGCTACCTGCCGTTCGTGGTGGCCTTGCACGTGGGGACCGCGCTCGCGCTTCTCCTGTACTTTCGAAAGACCTGGATCCGCCTCGTGGGGGGCTGGCTCCGATGGCTTGGCGGGAGCCATAATTCCGACGGATGGCTTTTTTGGGTCATCATCGTCGCGACGATTCCCGCTGGCATCGTGGGGCTCTTGTTGAAGCACCGGTTGGAGGGGCTGTTCGTCGCGCCCCGGATCGCGGCCCTCTTCCTCCTGGTAAATGCCGGCGTTCTGTGGGTGGGCGAGCGCTGGCGGCGACGAAACCGGCACGGGGGGCGGCTTCGCGATATGACGCTCGGGCAGGCCCTGAAAGTGGGACTGTTTCAGATGTTCGCACTTATCCCAGGCCTGTCCCGGGATGGCCTCAGCATGGCGGGAGGCCTTGGCCAGAAGCTCTCCATGGAAGACGCCGCCCGACTCGCATTCTTGATGGCAACGCCCATTATCGGGGCGGCGGCACTCCTCGAACTGCCCCATCTTATGCACCACAGCATGGTTGGCATGAGGACGCCAGCACTCGTAGGGGGCCTGACCGCGGGGATAGTGGCCTGGCTCTCCACCCATTTCCTCCTGCGCTATTTCCGGCGGGGAGGCCTTGCCGGACTCGCCGCCATCAGCTTCGTCATCGGGGTCCTGGCACTGGTGTTGGTCCGCTAGCGGCACGAGGTGCGCCAGGAGCCGTTGAGCGGCCAGACTATATTTTTATGCCGACGTCACGCTCCCCCATCGCGGCGCTGACCCGGGTGGCGAAGCGTACCCTCAATTGCCCCGAGCGCTACGGCAGGGGTTCTGCACGGAGGGTCGAATCGCGGCATGGGGAGGATTCTGATGCGGATATTGGTCCTGGGTGGCACAGTTTTTCTCGGACGGCATCTGGTGGAGGCCGCGGTTCGCGCTGGGCACGAGGTCACCCTCTTCAATCGCGGCCAGAGCAACCCGGGCCTTTTTCCGGACGTGGAGCAGGTGCATGGGGATCGGGCGACCGATCTCGGGAGGCTCTCCGGCCGCCGGTTCGAAGCGGTGATTGACACCTCCGGCTACCTGCCCCGCATCGTGCGCGAGGGCGTTTCGGCCCTGCGGCGCATGACCGAGCATTACACGTTCATCTCTACTATTTCGGTGTACAGCGACCTGTCGGTGATTGGCGTAGATGAGGAGGGCCCCCTCCTGCCTCTGTCCGAGGAGGGCTCGGAGGACATCCCGCGTGACTACGGCGCCCTGAAAGCGCTGTGCGAAGAGGCCGTGAGCGACGCCTATGGGTCTGCCGCCCTCATTATCCGCCCCGGCCTTATCGTCGGACCCTGGGATCCGACAGACCGCTTCACGTACTGGCCCTACCGCGTGGCCCGCGGCGGCGACATCCTGGCGCCCGGACGGCCTGACCGCCGCATCCAGTTCATCGATGTCCGCGACCTGGCCGCCTGGACGGTGGGCATGGTGGGAGAGCC
>JAJZYZ010000022.1 GCA_021797815.1 Bacillota bacterium | reverse complement strand
GCGGCCTCGCGGCCGCCCGCCTCGGATGTTCGTTGGTGTGTGGTACACGCTGACCAGTTGTCAAGGACCGGTAATTCTCGCCGCGCCAGACACCGGATTTGTTCTCCCGTGCCGCGGGGCGTAACGCCTACTATACCCACTTCCAATAGCTTCGCCAAGAGTCTTTCGGACAAATTCTGTCGCATCCTGATGCGCATGGTCGTCCGCCCGCGCGCGCCGCCGCAAATGCGCCGCCGCACGCCCTTTTTTGAACGTCGGACGAGCGTCCACAACTTCCGGTCTTCGCGCCCGAGGCGCAAGCGCGCTATCCCGCCCCGTCGGACCCGATGGCCAGCATACGTTTCTTCACGAGCGCGGGCGCGTTCTTAACCCAGAGCTTATGCGCACGGCCCCCTGGCACCCAGGGCCAATGGCCGCCGGCGGTCCAGTCATATCCATGTTCTGGTGTCCCAGGCACACTCTTTTCGGCAGTCCCGTCGTGATCGTCGGCGACCGCAAGAGGCGTCCCGAGCGCGTGACGGCGATCGCGGCACCTCCCGAAGGCCCATGACGCGGCCAGCAGGCCATAAAACGGTATAACACCGTCCTTGCGCCCAAAAAACCGGCAGCAGCGTGCTACGGAGCCTCGGACGGGCGAGAGGCGGAGGGAGCGACCCGCGGCTGCGCTTTCAGGCGCGGCACGACCCGATAGACGTAAAGAACGGCGGCGGCCGACAGTACCACCAGAAAGACGAGGCTCCACGGCACCGGCCCCGGAAGGTCGGATGCGGCCGTAAGCGATCCGACGCCGAGCGCGAAGAAGACCAGCATGGATAGGGCGGGGAGGATCACACCCCCCGGAACTCGGAAGGGACGGGAGCGCGACGGTTCCCGACGCCGTAAATTAATCACCAGAAATCCCGCCATGACGTACATGAAAGATTCCACGGCGGCCCCGGTGTTGATGAGCCACACATAGCGACCGGTCAGGTACACGACGCCTGCCAGCAGCAAGGAGGTTAGGAAGAGACCGATGAGGGCATACTGGGGCACCAGGCGGTCATTTAATCGGGCCAGAATGGGCGGCAGCACCCGTTCGCGCGCGGCCGCATACACGAAGCGGGAAGCCGCCACAAATCCCCCGTTGAAGGTGGTCATGGCGGTCGTGAGACTGGCCACCACCATCCACCAGAATCCGAGACGCCCAAGCGCCGCCTGTCCCACCAGGAGCTGCGGGACCAGCGACCCCGCGACTCCCGCCTGTGGCAGGAGTGTCTGCTGCGCCAGCGTAAAGAGGCCGAACGCCACGGCCACCAGCCCCAGGGCCATGAACATGCCGCGAGGAATCATGCGGGCGTCCGTAAACTCCTCCGCCAGCGGGGTCACCCATTCGAAACCGACAAATATGAACACGCCTAAGGCGACCGACTGCAAGAAGCCGCCGCCCAGGTGAAACATGCCCGCAAAGTGCCCGGGCGCCACGTGCGTGAGTCCGATGACCGAAATGACCATCAAGCTTCCCAGAAGGAACAGCCCGTTGCCGTCCTGGATGAAGCCGGCCACCTTCACCCCGCGCAGATTGGCCCAGGTCACGATCGTAAGGAGGAGAGCAATCCAGACCAGGCCCGGCACCGCCGGCCAGATGGCCGTAAACACATGGCCCAGTACGAATGCGTCGGCCGCTACCACCAGTACGACGGTCGTCATGTACACCAGCGACCCCACCATTGACACGCGGTCGCCGGCTCCCCGCCGCATCCAGACCCTAATAGCCGCGGCTGACGGATACAGCCCTGACAGCTCCGAGAAGTTGGCCGCCGACAGGGTAATGAGAATACCCGCGACGAGGAGGGCGAGCCAGGCGGAGCGGCCACCGGCGTATTGCGCCACTTCCACCGCCGCGAAGAAATTCACCGCCGCCGACGCGAGGCCAGCGCTGGTGGTCACGGCCGTCCGAAGCGGAAGAACTCGCCGCAGTTCCGCCATACTATTCGCCCCAGATGAGGAGCGAGATGATGTCAAGGCGCATCATGTCGTCCTGACTGCCACGCACGAGAAGGGTGCCGTCCATGTACGGCTCGGTTGGGGTGGTTTCCCCGGTGAAGATGGCGCACAGGACCTCGTGTGGTCCTTCCACCACCAGATCCGGGTCGGCCGGCTCGGTGACCGACACCTGCCCCTCTTGATAGCGAAGAAAGACAGGGGCGTCTTCGGAGGGCCGCACCGCGATGGTCCGGGTCCAGTCACGGTTCATTTGCCGGAGCCGTTCGTTGCCGTTGCAGCGGGTCGCGAAATCACTCAGGGCCGCCCTAAGGTCCCTCTCGCCCATGGTCATCCACTCCCAGACGAACGATATCAGGTTCGAGCCCGCTGTCCATCACCCGGCGCTCAAACTCCGGGTCTGGGTACCGCACTCCAAAGCGCGCGACAAGAGCCGCCTCCATCGCGTTGGTGCCGAAGGTTCGTCCGGAAAGCCGCGGCGTAGTTGTGACCAGGACGGCCGCCCCGCGGCTTCTTAGCAGCTCGACATCGGCCGCGGTGGTGGTCGTGGTCACCACCACCTTGCCGTCGATGCGGTCTGGAAGATACCGGCGCAGATAATGAAAGTCTCCCGCCAGCACGTCGGCTTCCTCAAAGTAGCGGGAAAACCGCACATCCGGCTCCGCGTCTTGCTCCGACCCCGTCGGGTAGAGCAAGTTAAAGGGAAGACGCGTAAACTCCGGCAGGATCTTGCGCGCCATCTCCTGGAGCTCGGTGATGGACCGGATGGGATAGTCGATACGGCTCGCAAACATGAGATCACCGAAAAGCGGAATGAGCCCTGACTGAACGAACGCGCGCGCCATCGGGTAACGGTCCATGGCCGAGGCCATCAGCACGGTCTGTCCCGACTGCAGGGTGCCGTCGGCCACCAGCCGGTGAATGACGGCCGGTTCGAACACCGCCTTCAAGCCGAAGCCGTCCACGACGGGCGTCCTCCGCGCATGAACCGCAAGCTCGGCCGCATCTCGAATGACGTAACGATCCTCGCCTACGACCAGAGCGAGATCGATGCCGCCGAGACCGATGGCATCGACCTGCCCGTCAAGCTCCTCGATGAGGCGTGCCGCATCGGCGAGGCTTCCGTCCACGCCTCGACGCTCGACCGCGACCTCCTGGCCCCCCAGCGTCACAACCGCACGGTGGTCCCGGCGGGTGGAGCCGAGACTGACGCTGACGCTCCGGTACTCCGCACTCACAGCGGGCGCAGCGCAGGAAACCAGATGACATCGCGGATGGCGGATACCCCGGCCACTGCCATCATGAGGCGCTCGATGCCGAGTCCCACTCCGGCTGTCGGCGGCATGCCGTATTCGAGTGCGGTCAGGTAATCCTCGTCCAGCTCCGGCATCTCGTCGTTTCCCCGTCGCCTCTCTTCCTGCTGTTCCTCAAACCGGCGCCGCTGGTCCACCGGATCGTTGAGTTCGGAGAAGCCGTTGCCAAGTTCGCGCCCGAGGCAGAAGGCCTCGAAACGCTCGGTAAGCCGGGGGTCGTCTCCCCGCCGCTTGGCGAGCGGGGAGATGTCTACCGGATGATGAACGAGAAACGACGGCTCCACCAGATCCGGCTCCACCAGCTGGCTCGTGATCTTGTCCAGAATCTGCGTGCGCGTCTGGTCCGCCTGCACCTCGACGTGGTGCCGCCGCGCGAGGGCGTAAGCCGCGTCTCTCGTGGTCACATCAAACCAGGAGACGCCGGTCTTCGCCTGAAAGCGCTCGGTCAGATCCACGCGCGGCCAGGGAGGCGTGAAGTCCAGCATGTGCCCCTGGCTTTCGAACCGCAGGCTGCCTCGCACTTGGGAGACGACATGCGCCACCAGCTGCTCGACCAGATCCATCATGTCCTCGTAGTCGTGGTAGGCCCAGTACAGTTCCAGCATGGTGAATTCGGGGCTGTGCCGGGTATCGATGCCCTCGTTCCGGAAAACGCGGCCAATCTCGTAGACGGCCTCGTACCCGCCGACGATGAGCCGCTTCAAATGGAGCTCCATGGCGATGCGGAGGTAAAGGGTCATGTCGAGCGCATTATGGTGCGTGGCGAAGGGACGAGCCTCAGCACCGCCCGCCAGCGTGAGGAGAATGGGCGTCTCCACTTCCACGAACGACTTCTCCACCAGGAACTCCCGCACAAGACGGACCATGTCCGAGCGCATGCGGAAGACCTCTCGCACATCGGGATTGGCCAGGAGATCGAGGTAGCGCTGCCGGTAGCGGGCGTCGACATCCCGCAGGCCCTCCCGCTTATCGGGCAGACCGCGAAGACTCTTGGCCAGGATGACCAGCTCGTTAACGGAAACGGTGACCTCGCCGCGGCGCGTCTGAAAGACGGTTCCGGCCGCCCCCACGTGATCTCCCAGATCAAGGAGGTCCAATAGTGAAAACGCCTCGGACTGCCCGCGCTCTACGTGAAGCTGCAAACGTCCCGAAACATCTTCCACATCCACAAAGGCCGCGCCGCCGTGGCGGCGAATGGCCCGGACGCGCCCCACAACTCTGACAGTGACGCCGTCGTTGCCGGGATGCCCCGCGCGAACCTCCGATAAGGCATGCGTGCGCACAAATCGTGTCTGGCGAAAAGGATCGCGACCCTCCTCCCGGAGGGTCTTCCACTTATCGAGGCGAACCGCCCGAAGGCTTTCGCCGGGGGACTGAGGCGTTCCGGTCTGCATGCCTCTCAGTTTACCGTGACCACCGTCAGCTGGAGACGTCCCATCGGAACGACCACTTCCACCTTATCTCCCGCCTGCGCACCCAAAAGCGCCCTGCCCACCGGCGATTCGATGGAGATGCGGTTCTTGACCGGGTCGGCCTCCGCCGATCCGACCACTACGTACTCCTCTTCCTCCTGAGCCTGCTCATCCCGCACCCGGACCTGCGAGCCTAGATGGACGCGGGAACTGTCTTCTTGGGATCCGTCCACCACCCGCGCGTTGCGCAGCATGTTCTCGATCGACTGGATGCGCGCTTCAATGAGGCCTTGTTCGTTCTTGGCATAGTCATACTCGGCGTTTTCCGAGATATCGCCGAACTCCCGGGCCTGCTTGATGCGTTCGGCCACTTCTGCACGCCGGACCGTCTTCAGATGCTCGAGTTCCGTCTCAAGCTTCTTTAAGCCTTCGGCCGATACCAATACTTCTCGCTCGCTCACAGTAGGCCTCTCTTTCCCATCCCGGTCCATGTGTTCCGCCGCCCCGCAAAGCGTGGCGAAACGGCATTATGTGGTCTGAGTTTGTTCGCCCATGTTTCGACGCGACTCAAAAATCTCCTGCCGGGGTCAAGGCACGAATGGCGGTGTCCAGTGCCTCCAGATCGACGGGAACATCACGCAGCAGAGGGGTCTGGCCCAGCACGATGGGCAGCACCCGCCGGGGGTCCAAAAGCGCCTCCATCAGGCGAAGCCTCCGATCGGACGCCATCAGAATGACCGCGTCGAACTGACGCACCCGCCCCGCCATCTGCAGAACCTCATCGATGAGCGCTGCTCCGGACCGGTTCTCCGCAAACTCGCGGCGCTCCAGGTCCGACATCACCCATACGAACTCAACGCCGCGATCGCGGCACAGGGCACGCACCTCGTCCCGATTGGCCACAGGGAAGCCAATTACCGCGATAGCGTGTCCCTTTCCGATCTCGCCCACACTTTCGAGGCGCGACACCACCGTGCGGTCCAGGCCTAGCCGCTCGCCAACCTCCGCCTGACTAAGCCCCGCCTGCCGCAGACGGAAAATGTCCTCGACGGTGCGCACGACCCGCTCCACGCTGACGAGCTTATCGCCGATGCGGACCAGGTCCACCGCTTCCACCTGCTCCCTGACTGTCTAAAGACAGCATTTTACCT
The DNA here is from genome assembly GCA_021797815.1 of Bacillota bacterium. GTDB lineage: Bacteria > Bacillota > Sulfobacillia > Sulfobacillales > JAIMBI01 > JAKATP01. Next base: position 33,311 of record JAJZYZ010000022.1, on the reverse strand, counting down.
CACCCATCCAGATCCGTACATGACTGCGCGCCGGCAGCGCCGCTCTACCCTTTGGGCGGCGGGGGAGGCTCCTGAGGCCACTGTCGCTGGACACGCCGCGCCCGCTCAGCGCTGTCCCCGGCGTCCCCGTACCTCACGTCTTCGTAAAGCGTCACCGGACTGTGCGCGTCGCGATGCACCCGGCGGAACCACTCCCGCAGCGTCTCGTTGCGGCCCGCTCCGTGCTGGCGCCGGAGGGCCCTGACAAGCCGTGCCCGCACTACCCGGCGGGTAAACCGCACGCGGCCGCGCGGATTCAGATACGGATCCCGCAGCCGATGCCGCTCAAGCCGTTCTTCCTCCTCCTCCGACTTCGGACTCCAGCTGGCCAGCGCCCGGCTTATCCACCAGACCCCGAGGGCGACCACGATGGCGCCCACCACCACCAGGAGCCCCACCCATACGAGATGATGTCCGGCCACCAAGTGCGGGGCCGGCGGTTTGTGAGCATTGGCGGAACTCCGCTGGATTTTGGGAATGTGCAGATGCCCGTGAAAGTGGATGCGGGCCAAGAGTCGCACGATGGTGTCGGAAATGAGCTGGATCGCGAGCGCCAGGCCGGCATTGAGCAGGCCCGCCAGATGCTTCCACGGGCCCCAGAAAGCGAGTCCGTAGACCAGCAGGGCCCCGCCCAGCGACACGAGGCCAAAAGCCGATCCAAGGCTCCACCACTCGCCGCTGGCGACCCCCGGCGGCCGCGACGCCTCGGCCATCCCGGCCACCGCCAGGATAAGCGCGGCGGGCAGCACCGGCCACCAGTTGGGATGCCAGATGACCAGCACCGACAGGGCGATGAGCACCACCACGAGCCGGGCCAGAAGCCCGCTGCGGGTTGGCTGACCATGGGCCGCCCACCCTCTCCAGGCCGCTATCCCGGCTGCCACCGCCCCGAATCCGCTCCCCATGAAATAGCCGACTCCGACGGCGGCGAGAACGGCCAGGGGCCCGAACGTCCCCCGGCGGGGCGAGGTCGATACGAGGAAGACAGCCAGCCCGCTTAAGATCGGCACCCACCAGGATGCGCCTGCCCCCAGCACGAACAGCCAGGGCACCATCCACCCGATTTCGAGCATCAGGCTCACGATGCGCTGGCGCATCACGGTATCTCCACGGTGGGCGTCCAGCGCACCATGCGCACGCCCGGGATCTGCGGCCAGTGACCCCGATCCCCTACCGCCACCCACACGACTTTGAGCTGCCGCCGCCGCATCCGGTCGATATAGGGCAGCCAGCCCTCGGAAAAATAGCACGTGAAGATAAACACCTGGGAGCGAGGCCGCGCATGACCGATGAGGCGCTGGAGCGTGCGCGTGAGGTCTCCCGCCTCCCCTCCCCCCGGCGTCACCCACGCGAGCGCGGTCTGAATGCGCAGCCACTGATCCCTGCCTGCTTTGGGCGTGAGGAACACGCCGCGTGGCTGACCATAAACGGACCCCGCCAGGGACAACCCCACCGCCGTGCCCTGCAGGATGTAGTAATTGGCTGCCGAGGCGGCGGCCGAGATCAGGGACTCCAAACGGTTCGGGTCGATCCCCTCCCACAGGAACGGCGCCGTGGCAGCCAGCGCCACCAGCTCTACCTGATTGTCCGCCTCCGTCTCGAGCCGCTTAACCTGCAGGGTGCCGGTCCGTGCGCTGGCGTGCGGGTGGATGAGCCGTGGTGAGTCGCCCGGCTCGTAGGGCCGCACCCCGATGTAGCGTGAGGGGTCGGGAGGATTCCACGGCGGGCCGCGCCTTTCCCCATGCGGTGCGGTTGGCGTGACAAGCGCCGAGGGAACGGGAAACAGGGCGGGAAACACGGTCAGCACGGCCGAGGCGGGCGTGGTTTTATCGGCGTCGGTCACCCCCAAGGGATCCCGCAGCTCCACAAAAATCGGGCCGAGAATATACCGGCCGCGGCGCTGGCTTTTCACGGTGACGTGCTGGGTCACCTCCTCCCAGCGGCGCATGCTGTAACGACCGTAGACTGCCGGCCGCCGACCTTCTGAGGTTGAGATCATGGCAGTCTTGGCCGCGACCGGCTCCAGACCGTCGGGGAGTTGATCCGACCACTCCAAAAGGGGGACCGGCCAGTTGTAGGCGTTGGTCACGGTGACGGCCAGATCGGCTGGCTGGTTGATCGCAACCGCGTGAGGACTGAGGCGCTGGGTCGTTGACATGTGGCGCAGCGCCCGGCGGGCAAATATGTTGGAGATGAGCCAAAGACCGACGACGAATGCAGCCGCCGCCACGACCGCGGGTCGGCCGGTGAAAAGCCCCACCACCGCCACCAGGATGGCAAGGTCGCGGAGGATCTCGCTCGTCCGGTTCATCCGATCTGCTCGGTCGGCACCGGTACCGCCGCCAGAACCTCCTCCACCACTGCCAACCCCGTGCGTCCGAGCACCTCGGCATCCGCCGACAGGAGGACGCGGTGGGCAAGCACGGGGCCGGCCAGGGCCTTGACGTCGTCGGGCAGGACATAGGTGCGTCCGTCAAGCCAGGCGTACACGCGCACGGCCCGCGAGAACCACAGGGCCGCCCGCGGGCTCGCACCGAGCTGTATCCGGGGAAGCGCGCGCGTTTGCCGCACCACCTCCACGAGGTAGCGCTGCACCGGTTCCGCCAGGTGAACGGCGAGTGCGGCCCGCCGCCAGCGGAGAACATCCTCCGGGCCGGCCAGGGCCTGGAAACGATCCATCGGCTCGTCCTGGCCGAGCCGGCTGACCATTTCCATCTCATCGGCGAGATCGGGGTATCCGACCGGAGTTGCCAGGAGGAATCGGTCAAGCTGTGCTTCCGGCAGGGGGTAGGTGCCTTCCATCTCGATGGGGTTCTGCGTGGCCAGAACCATGAACGGAGACGGTATGGGATGGGTCACGCCGTCCACCGTCACCTGGTGCTCTTCCATGCTCTCCAACAGGGCCGACTGTGTGCGGGGCGTGGCCCGGTTCACTTCATCCACCAAGACCAGCTGACTTAAGACGGGGCCGGGTCGGTATCGGAACTGGCCGCTCGCGGGGTCGTAGACCGACACGCCCATGACATCGCCCGGCAGCAAGTCCGGGGTAGCCTGAATACGGGCAAAGCTCAAATTCAAGGAGAGGGCCAGCGATCGCGCGAGGCGCGTTTTGGCCACACCGGGCACGTCAACCAGCAGCACATGGCCGCCAGTCACGAGCGCGGTCAAGAGAAGCTTCACCACGGCGGCCTTTCCGACCACTGCCCGTTCAATCTGGGCGACGACGGCGGACAGGGTCTCTTCTTCTCTTACGCCCACCGGGGCATTATCGTCATTCATCGGCTCACTTCCTCATGGCAGGTAGGTGGGTGTCGGCTCCCGGGCGAAACAATAACCTGAAATATTTCTTCGAATCGAAGGAAATCCCCTGCCGTCGATACTCGGAGAACGCCACCGGCGGAGGCGGCGATACAGACTCGAGGCCCTACGCCCATTATCGCAGAGGCCGGGGGTCCCTCCCGCGGCCCCGCGAAGCCGCCCGACGGTCGTTCTGGCTTCCGACGCGGGCGCGTCGCACCGGTCAGTTCCGAACACCATCCTGGCGGCGCCCGCTCCAAAAGGGACCGAACGCATCGCTGGCGTTCCGGGGCGGGGCGTCCGGGCCGGATGTCCGGGTACTCTCATGTCCCCATCCGGCGTTAAAGCGGCGCGCCGAGCCACCGGCCACCCTCCGCTCCCGGGTCTTGCCTCCCGGACGTCTAGGAGCCCTGAAACCTGGGCCGCCGCTTCTCAAGAAACGCGGCCGTACCCTCTCTGGCGTCGTCCGAGCAGCCGATAAGTCCGAAGGCCGCCGCCTCGAACTTTAGACGATGCGCCATGCCTCCCTCGGCCCGGACCGCGCGCTTGGCGGCCTCAAGCGCGAGCGGGGCACGCGTCGCCAGGGTCGCGGCCATAGCCTCCGCCCGCGGCATCACGCCGTCCGCCGGGCAAACCTCATCGACAATGCCTAAGGCGTGTGCTCGCTCCGCGTTTATGCGGTCGCCGGATGCGATAAGCCAGAGCGCCCGGCCCTCACCGCACAGATCTTTGAGCCGCTGGGTGCCGCCAAAGCCCGGTATGATCCCGAGCAGGATTTCCGGCTGTCCCAACTCGGCACTGTCGGCCATAATCCGGTAGTCGCCGGCCATGGCCAGCTCTAGACCACCGCCCAGGGCAAAGCCGTTTATCGCCATGAAGGAGACAAGACGGCTCTCGGCGAGGCGGGTCATGATGTTCTGGCCCCATCGCGAGAACGCCTCGGCCGCAGGCGGACTGGGGATGGCCTGAATCTCACGGATGTCCGCGCCAGCCACGAAGGCGCGACCGGCGCCCGTCACGATGAGAGCCCGCATGGAAGAATCGCTTTCCGCGGTGATGAGCGCTTCCTGGAGGGTTTCCAGAACCTCGCGATTCAGCGCGTTCAAGGCTTCAGGGCGGTTGATCGTAAGAATCGCATAGCCCTCACGCCGATCGATGTTGACGACCGCCACAACTACCAACCCCCGCTTTGTTTCTCCGTCTGTGGGATCTCCACTTCGAGACGAGTGCCGCCCTGACCTCCGGGACCCGCCGCGCTGCCCCATCAGGACCTGAGCGTGTGTCGTTGACGCGTTTGACATTGCTTCATACACTAAAGAAGACCTTCGGGGCACGGTGAGGGAGCAATCCCGATTCCGGACCGGCGGTGATGCGCCACCTGGCGATAAGTCCGCGAGCCTTCGGGCAGGAACCGGTGTGACTCCGGTACCGACAGTAAAGTCTGGATGGGAGAAGGTGTGGCAGCATTGGGCTGCCCGTTTTCCCTACCCCCCGCCGAAGGCGGGGATTTTTTTGTGGGGTGAGAAGTGGCCAGCGAGTTCATGCGGGAGGCACTGCGCCTGGCCCGCCGCGAACGAGGAAGAACCCATCCCAACCCTGCCGTGGGGGCCGTCGTCGTGAGCGGCGGGGCCGTGGTAGGCCGTGGATTTCATCGCGGCCCCGGCACCCCGCACGCGGAGGTGGAGGCACTCCGCGAGGCCGGTTCGCGGGCACGCGGGGCGCGTCTGTACGTCACGCTCGAACCCTGCCGACACTCGGGGCGCACGCCGCCATGCACCGAGGCTATCCAGTCCTCGGGCGTGGCGCGGGTGACCGCCGCCATCCGGGACCCGAACCCCCAGGCCGGGGGAGGAGCGGATGTGCTGACGAGGCAGGGAATTCCTACGGACGTCGGCGACGGCGCTTCCGAAGCGCTGGAGATAAACCTGCCTTTTTTCTCCTGGATGGTGCGGCGGCGTCCCTGGATCACCATGAAGGAGGCCCTGTCGGTCGACGGACGGGTAGCAACCCGGAGCGGGGAATCGCGCTACCTGACCGGCCAGCAGGCCCGGCGGCATGTTCACCGCCTGCGCGGCCGGGTCGACGCCATCGTCGTGGGCAGCGGTACCGCCATCGCCGACGACCCTTCTCTGAACGTCAGGGGCATTGCCGGGGGACGTGACCCCGTGCGGGTTGTGTTGGATACGCGCGGGCGGCTCCTGCCCACGGCCCGCATGCTCCAGACCGGGAGCCCTTCTCCCACGTTGGTGTACACGGCCAGCGAGACCCCGGTGACGTTCGAGCGGTCGCTCTATCAGGCTGGAGCGGAAGTGGTGCGGGTCACCACCCTCGGGGGCCACGTCGACCTTCGGGAAGTGGTGGCGGACCTTGGCGAACGGGGACTCCTATCGCTCGTCGTGGAGGGAGGTCCCACCGTTCACGGCGCTTTTTTGGCAGCCGGACTTTATGACAGCCTGCAGTTGTACTGGGCACCCCTTCTCCTGGGCGGAGAGGCGGTCCCGTCGGTGGCGGGCGCTCCACTCGACGCCCTGGCGGATGCCTGGCACCTTACGCGTCCGCGGGTGCGGCGTCTCGGGGTGGACGTCTTGTACGAAGCGTATCTGGCCACTTCGTGGGAGGAGATGAAGACCCGGTGTTTACCGGCATCGTAGAAGGAACCGGCCGCGTCATCGACCTGAGGCTCGCCGGCGGGGGCGCCGACATCGCGGTAGAGACACCGCTGGCCGGGGAGCTGTCGGTGGGCGACAGCATAGCGGTCGAGGGGGTGTGCCTGACGGTCACAAGCCAGGACGCCCAGAGCTTCCGCGCCGACATCGTGGCCACCACGCTTGACCGGACTACGCTCGGCGTTCTTCACGCGGGGCAGCGAGTGAACCTGGAACGCCCGCTCCGACTCCAAGATCGTCTGGGCGGCCATCTGGTTACCGGCCACGTGGACGGTGTAGGGCACCTTCGGGCGCGCTCGAAGCAGGGTGAAACGGTCCGGTTCCAGCTGGAGGCCACCCCGGAGGGGGCGTATTACCTGGTGGACCGGGGTTCCATTGCCGTAGCCGGCGTTTCCCTCACCATTGTCGAGGCCGAGGGCCTCTCCTTTTCCGTGGCGTTAATTCCGACCACCCTCGCGCTCACCACGCTCGATGGCCTCGCTGAAGGAGCGCCCGTCAACCTCGAATACGACCTCGTAGCCAAGTACGTATGGCACTGGACCCGGGGAGCCGCCGGCCGGCAGAACCAGCCGGATCTGGCGGCGCCGGGCCTACCGCATGCACCCGCGCGTGAACATGAACGTGAAGGTTCGAAGGAGGCATCCGCATGAGCGCCCCGCAGGAACAAGAGGCCCGGACAGCCGTGGAGACCGCGGTGGCCGCCATCCGGGCGGGTGGCATGGTGGTCGTCATCGACGACGCCAGCCGGGAGAATGAGGGAGACCTGGTGATGGCGGCGCAGCACGTCACCGCCGACGCCATCAACTTCATGGCCCGCTCCGGCCGCGGGCTCATCTGCGTGCCCATGTCACCGGAACGCCTGGAGGCCCTGGAGCTGCCGCTCATGGTGAGCGCCCCCCAAGACTCCATGCGCACGGCGTTCACGGTATCGGTCGACGCCCGCCACGGCGTCACCACCGGGATCTCGGCGCGGGATCGGGCCCGCACCATTGCCGTACTCGCCGACCCACGAAGTGCGCCCGGCGACCTCGTGCGGCCCGGCCACATCTTTCCCCTGGCCGCCAAGCCGGGCGGTGTGCTGCGCCGTCCCGGACATACGGAGGCGGCAGTTGACCTCGCCATCCTGGCCGGCCTGCATCCCGCCGGCGTCGTGTGCGAGGTCTTGCGCGAAGACGGGTCGATGATGCGGAAGCCTGAGCTGCGGGAGTTTGCCGGCCAGCACGGACTGCCGGTCCTCGAGATCGCCGACCTCATCCGCTACCGCCTCCACGAAGAGCCGCTGTTTGAGAAAATGGGCCAGAGCCGTCTCCCGACCGACTATGGCGTCTTTACGGCCCACGCTTATCGGGAGCCTCTCACAGATCTGACCCATCTAGCCCTCACCATGGGGTCTATCGATGATGGGGCGCCCGTCTTGACCAGGGTGCACTCCGAGTGTCTGACCGGCGACGTGTTTGCCTCCCTGCGCTGCGATTGCGGACCCCAGCTGCACCAGGCGCTGCGCCAGATCGGCGAGGCGGGTCGCGGAGTGCTCTTATACATGCGCCAGGAGGGACGTGGCATCGGTCTGGCCAACAAGATCCGCGCCTACGCCCTCCAGGAACGCGGGTACGACACGGTGAGCGCCAATGAAGCGCTGGGTTTTCCGGCCGATCTGCGCGATTACGGAGTCGGCGCTCAGATCCTGGCAGATCTCGGCGTCCATTCAGTGAGGCTCTTGACCAATAATCCCGACAAGTACTACGCCCTGGAAGCGTACGGCCTCACGATTGCCGAGCGGGTGCCGATCGAGGTGGACGCGGGACCGGACAATGCCCGCTACCTTGCCACCAAGCGCGACCGGCTCGGACACTGGCTCGAATCGAGTGGGACAGGAGGCAGCCGATGAGCATCAGGAAACGCGCACGGGTGCTGGAGGGCGGGTTCATGGTCGGTCCGCAGGCGCGGTTTGCCATCATCCAGAGCCGTTTTAACCAGAGTGTGACCGACGCCCTGGCCGAAGGTGCGGTCGACGTTCTCATACGGCACGGCGTGGAGGCGGAGCGGATTGACCTCATCCGGGTCCCGGGAGCGTTCGAGATCCCTTACGCGGCAAGCCTCGCCCACGCCCGTGGATATGCGGCGCTCATCTGCGTTGGGGCCGTGGTCCGGGGGGAGACTCCCCATTTCGAGTACGTGGCCCAGCACAGCACGGCCGGCGTCGCCGCTCTCAATGCCCGGGGCGAGGCGCCCGTAGTCATGGGTATCCTGACCTGCGACACCATGGAACAGGCCCGTGACCGGTCCGGCGGCAAGGCCGGCAACACCGGCGCGGACGCGGCGCTTACAGCGTTGGAGATGGTGTCTCTGCGGGCCCGGCTGGAGGAGGGGGCATCCGAAGGCTGACGTCTTTGGCGTACACCCGTGTTTCGGCGCCGCTCGCCAGGACGACACGGAGCGAGCCGTCTTCGGCGATGTCAAGCGCCGTGCCTTCCTGCTCTGTGGCGCCGTCGACAATCACGACCGCGCGCCCCAGCGTGAGTGACCGCTGTCTCCAGGCTTCCAGAAGGGGCCCGGGGCCTTCGCACTCCCAGCGGTCCAGGACCACGGCGACCTCCGACGCCACGCGCACGGCCAGCGCCAGCCGGGACCAGGGCTCGCCTGTGGCCATCTCCAGGCTCACGGCCCCATCGCCCGCTTCGGCTGGCGGCTCGCCGTTGACGTTCACCCCAATGCCGGCCACCAAACGCGGGCGCGGGCTCGAAGCCGCTTGCACGATAATCCCAAAGCACTTCCGCCCGTCAATCAGTCCATCGTTGGGCCATTTCAGTCCGACCTCCTGGCCCGTCATCCGCCGGATGGCCTCCGCCACCCCCACGCCGATGGCGAGGGTCAGCGCGCCGGAAAACATGGCGTCCGACCCCTCCCAGGCAAGAGACAGGTTGAGGCCGCCCGCGGGGGCCGCGTGCCATACCCGCTGTCCGCGTCCGCGGCCCGCCGTCTGGCTGTCGGCCACCACCGCCACCGGTCTCCCTTCCGATAGGAAGAGGTCATGAGCAACGGGCATGGTAGAGGGCAGGGTGTCGTAAACATGCCAGGAAAAGCGCTTCGACGGCGGGTCCGCGGCCAGAAAGCGCGACGGCGACTGGAGCCGGAGCGCCCCCGGCCCGTCCACCAGCACCCTCAATCCTCCTCGCTCCCGCCACCGGAATCCTGCCCGGTAAAATGCGGCCCACTCCTGGTGGGAGAGGCGTGCCACCGGCCAGGCCTCACCTGGCCGCCAGAGCTCCGCGTTCATGGAACGGCCACCGCCACCCATCCTGGCCCCTCGAGCCGCCGCACGCCGCCCGTCCCCACAGTTTGCAGCCAGGAGGCGAGGGACCGTCCGCCGAGGCTCCCGTCCGGCCAAACTTCGGACCAGGGCTCCAGGACAAAGCGCCGTTCGTGCGCGCGGGGATGCGGCACGGTGAGCATGTCCGACCGCATGGTCTCTCCGTTCCACCACAAAATGTCCAGATCAAGGGTGCGAGGGCCAAACCGTACGGTTCGCTCCCGTCCCTCCGCCTCCTCGATGGCCTGTAGTCCTTGCAGGAGCCGGAAAACGGTCAGATCCGTCTGAAGCTCCAGGACGGCATTAAGATAGAGACCCTGGGGCGGACCGCCCACCGGCTCCGTTTCATACAGGCCCGACACTCGAAGGATCTCTCCGACTCGCCGAAGAGCCTGAACCCCCCGCCGCAGATGACGCAGCCGATCCCCGACATTCGAGCCGAGTCCCAAGAACGCCTTACTCAAGGAGAACCTCCGCTCCCACGTCCGCGGCCGGGCCACCGAGCGGAGGCGTCAGCTTTCGCACCTGGACCCTGACGGTTTGGGCCGGTGCCTGCCAGAGGGCCGCGGCGATTCTATAGGCGAGGCGCTCCAGCAAGGTCTCGTGCGCTCCCATCATGACGGTGCGGGCCGCCTCCCATATGGTCCGATAGTCAACGGTGTCCCCGAGATTCCCAGACTCCGCCGCTCCCGGCCCCGTCAGCAGGACCTCAATGTCCACCGAAAAAAGCTGCGCCGCCTGGGTCTCCGTGGCCAGGAGGCCATGGCGGGCGAAAAAACGCATGTCGCTGACAAAGATCCGGCAGGTGGTCATGCGAGCGCCTCCGCCACCCTGAGGGCATCCACCGCGTCACGCACGGAGTGGGTACGGATGAGATCGGCGCCGTAAAGACGCATCAGGGCCGCCAGGGCCGTTCCTGCCGGGTCCCGCTCCCCCACCGCGCGCCCGGTGATGCGGCCGACGAAGCGCTTGCGGCTTCCTCCCACCAAAAGCGGCCGATCAAACAACCGAAACAGTCGGAGGTGCCTCAGAACCGCCAGGTTCTCGTCTCCGCCATAGGCGAAACCCAATCCCGGGTCCACCGCCACCCGATCCCGACTCACACCCCCGTCCAGAAGCGAGGCCATTTTCTCGTCCATTTCGCGCAGCATCCGGCCAATCCCGAAGGTCCCCGGGGGAAATGGCTCGTCGCGGTTGAACATGAACACATAGCCGACCGAGTCCGACGCCAGCACCTCACGCATCACAGGGTCGGGGCGTCCCGAAACATCGTTGATGGCGGCCACCCCGCTCTTCACGGCTCGCCGCGCCGTCTCCCCGTGGCGCGTGTCGATAGAAAGCCGACCCAATTCGGACGGCCCCAACGCTTCCAGCAGGGGAGAGAGCCGGCGCCACTCGGCGTCGGCATCGATGGGAGTGTGGCCCGGGCGGGTGGACTCCGCCCCCACATCGGCCAGGAGAGCGCCGTCGTGAAGGATGGCCCGGACCCTGTCCGCCTGAAGCCCCGGCGTGACGTAGCGCCCCCCGTCAGAGAAAGAGTCGGGGGTCACATTCAAGACACCCACAACGGCACCATCACGGTGAAACATCACGGAGCGTCCGGGAAGAGTCCACGCCGTCGGCCATTGCCGCTCGGATTCCTCCCCGGTCATGTCGCACCAGGCCATAAGCTCCTGCCGCCTGCCGGCCCACCAGACGAGGTGGGGAGCCGACTCCATCGAAAACGGCGTCGCCCCCGCAATGCCCCCGCTCCCAACGGGAAGGCCGACCAGGGCGGCCTCGCCCCCGTCGGGAAGGGGAAACCCGGCCGAGACAAGTTCGGGAACCACCTCAGGGCTTACCGGAATGAAGCGCGCGATGTGACAGCCCCCTTGCCTTCTGACGCACCGGAAGGGCGGCGCCTTCTTCCCGCGAGCGCGCCACCCACGCAGCTATTGAAAGAGATACACCGAATTGCTCATGACACCCCATAGGTAATCGCGATACATGAGCCGCGCCTGGCCGCTCCCGCTGGCAGTACCGGCCACGTACAGGAGGGGGGCGAAGTGTTCGCTTGCCCCCTCTGGGACAGCCTCTTCCCGGTATGGAGCCCGGCTGCGGTAATCGAACAGATCCTCGAGGCGGCCCTCGCGCAGCACGCCCTCGAGCCAGGTTTCAAAGCCGACCGCAAAGGGTGCCGGCTCGCCATCCTCACGGGCGAGGCGAAGCATGGTGAAATTGTGCACAGTGACGCCGCTCCCCACAAAGAGCACGTCCTCACCCAGCGAAGAAAGGGCCCGGCCCACCTGAAACTGGTCCTCGGCCGACAGCTTCTTGTTGACCGACATCTCCACCACCGGGATGTCGGCGGCCGGGTACAGGCGGCGCAGGACGGTCCAGGCACCGTGGTCGAGCCCGCGCGACGCCTCCGGGCGGGCGTCTATGCCGGCGGCTTTTAGACGTTCCAGGATGTCATCGGCAAGGGCCGGATCGCCCGGCGGCTCGTAGCGAATTTGATAAAGGGCGTCGGGAAAGCCCCCGAAGTCGTACATGGTGTGGTAGCGAGATGTTCGGTGCACATGTTCCGTTTCCGCCTCGAAGTGCGCGGAGAAGATGACGATGGCGCGAGGATGCGGCAGCGTCGCGGCCAAGCTGTCAAGAAACCGCCCGTACTCGCTGTCCTCGATGGCAACCATCGGCGATCCATGAGCCACGAAAAGGGACGGCATGGCGGTTCTCCTTTCGGTCGGGCGCGGCCCGACACGTCACCCTACTCCCTTTTGGAAGAGCTGTTCAAGGACAGCGCGACGCCGCCGAAATATGGCCCTCCCGTGCCATAGCCCAAGACCTGCCGGCAAGGATCGGGGCTCTTGCCGGCGAAAACGTCCAGAGAGCAGATCTTGTCACGCGGCCAGAGAGGAAGAAGGGCGGACCCCATTGGCGAAGACGCGCATTACCCTTGACGACATCTACCGGCACACGCAGGTACGCGAGATATCCCTCTCGCGCGACGGGTCCCGGGCGGCCTTCATCCTGGACGCCCCGCGACGACTGGACGACGACCATATCCGGAACCTCTATCTCTTAAATCTCGGGGGTCCCGGCGAACCGCACCGGTTGACCCGGGGAGCTTTTCGGGACGCCCAGCCCCGCTTCTCGAGCGACGGGCGCTATCTGGCGTTTCTCTCGAACCGTCCCGACGAGTGGGAAGTGGCTTCCATCACGCCAGTGTCCGGGACTGGTGAGGCAGACAAACCAGCCGCCGACGAGAAAGAAGAACCCAAAGCCCAGGTGTGGGTGCTGGACCTGCGCGACGGAGGGGAGCCGCGGCAGCTCAGCCGACGCCCCGAGGGGGTGGAGTCGTTTTCCTGGAGTCCGGACGGAACCCGAATCGTCATCGAAAGCCGCGATCCCTCTGACGAGCAGCAGGCGTACCTCAAAAGTCTTCGTGACAAGAAGAAGCCGGGGCCGTTCGTCCTGACTCGCGTGCAGCACAAAGCCGACGGCGCCGGCTTTCTGGACGACGTGCCGCATCACCTCTTTGCCGTGAACGTCGTCGATCGCTCCGAGACCCGTCTGACAGCTGGCAAAGCCTCGGAGACGGCCCCAGTCTGGTCGCCTGGCGGGGACGCCATCCTGTTTTCGTCCAATCGTACGGGTGACCCGGACCAGAACGGCCGCACCGACCTGTGGCTTGTCCACCCGGACACCCGGGCCGTGCGGCGTCTTACCCGTGGTGACGTGAATGCCGCCGGCGCCGTCTTCTCCCCGGATGGGTCCCAGGTCGCCTTCATGGCGGGGCGCGAACCGGAGAATTCGTATGTAGTCCAGCACGTGATGGCGATGGACGTCGCCGACGCGCTTTTGGTCGACGACTTTGAGAGCGCGATCGGCCAGGGCTGGACCGAAATCGGTGGCGTGGTGCCGGATGATCCCGGCCTCGATCCCATTCAAAACGCCCGGGTATACCCGATCGCTGCCGACCGCACCCCGGCGCGGATCCTGACGGAAGGCATGCGGGGACCGGCTGTCCAGTTGACCTGGCCCGAGCCGGAGCGTCTGATCGCGATGGCCGGACACGAGGGCCAGTGGCGTCTATGTGCCGTGAATCCCGACGGCCGTTGGATATTGGAGGAACCCGCCACACGACTTTACAGCGTGAGCGGGTTCGACGCCGCCGGCGGGCGGGTCGTAGCCGTCATGGATTCGCCGCAGTCGGGTCAGGAGATATACCGCATCGATCACGCCAATCCGGCTGTGCGCATCTCGCAGCTGGAAAAGGCGTGGCTGACCGACCGGAATCTCGCCGACGTCCGGGTCATCCGCTACCTGGATCACGATGGCGTCGACGTTGAGGCTCTCGTGACCCTCCCGCCGGAATTCCGGCCCGGCGAGGATCCTCCGGCACCGCTCCTCGTGATGATCCACGGAGGGCCGATGTCCTTCGACGCCCCGGGCTTTGACTTCGACGCCCAGTACTTTGCCGGCCTCGGCTACGTCATCCTGCAGGTAAACTACCGGGGCTCGATCTCCTATGGCGAGGACTTCTGCCGCAGCATCCAGGGCCGATGGGGGCCGATGGAGCACGATGATGTGATGTGCGGCGTCGACGAGGTGATAAAGCTCGGTTGGGCGGACCCGGACCGGCTCTACTGCACGGGCTTCTCCCAAGGCGGCATTATGACCAACTGGGCCGTCGGCCACACCGACCGCTTCCGTGCGGCGGTCAGCGAGCACGGCATGTGGAACTACGAGGCGGCGTTCGGGAGCGACGACTGTCACTCCTGGTGGCAGGACGATTTGGGCGTGCCGTGGCAGAACAAGGACCTGTACCGTCAGATCTCTCCCATGAGCGGCGTCGATCAGATCCGGACGCCGGTCCTCATCACCGCCGGCGAAATCGACTGGCGCTGTCCGCTCGACCAGGCAGAGCAGCTCTATGTGGCTCTTAAGAAGCGCGGTGTGGAGACCGCGCTGGTCGTGTACCCCGGTGAGCACCATGCCATCACGCGGCCCACCCGCGCCATCGACCGGCTGACGCGCCTTCGTGACTGGCTTCATAGCCACGGAGGTCTCGATGACGCGGCGGCGGCGGCGACCGCGCCCTCGGCCAAAGACGCTGGCCCCGCATGACCGATCCGGGTCAGCTTGACGCCCAGTACGGGTCGGACGAACGGCTCCAGACCCGTATCGACACCCATCGCCTGTATGGCCTGGGTGACCCGGACGTGTTTGCCGACATCACCAGGCAGCTCCTAGAGCGGGGCCCTGCGCCCACCTCGGTGCTGGACGTTGGGGCGGGCACCGGCGGATGGTACCGGGCCATCCGGCGCGTCGTCGCCGATAATCCGGAGTATGTGGGCCTCGATCGTTCCGCCGGCATTCTCGAGCGGCTGCAGCGAGAGACGGCGGGCGACCCCCGCGCGCACATCGTCCTCGGCGACGCCCAGGAGCTTCCGTTCGATGCCGACAGGTTTGACTGGGTCGGCTGTCACTTCATGCTGTATCACGTACCGGACATCCAGCGAGCCCTGTCCCAAGCCTGGCGCGTGTTGAGACCGGGCGGTCTCCTCGCCTGCGCAACCAATGGCGCGCATGCATATCGGGAACTTGGCGAGATCGGGCAGGAAGTCCGAGAGGCATTGGGCCTCGGCCCCGCTGCGCTCGAATCTGTCTCGCACCGCTTCTCGCTCGAAAATGGCGCGGGGTTCTTCCCCGAACCTCCGGAGCGAATCGTAAGGCCGGGTGGCTTCCTGTTCCCGAATGCGGAGGCGGCCGTGCGCTATCTCGACTCCGGCCCCCTCCGTTATCACCTGGGCGGGGCGGGCGGCGACGAGGCCCTCTACGGCCGGGCGCTCCAGCTGGCCCACGATGCCATCTCGGCTCGGATCCGCGCCGACGGTCTCTTTCGCGTTCACTCGGTGGGCGGTTTCTTCGTGGTCCGAAAATCCCTGACCGACGCGTGACAGCAACGATCGGGAAGCGGCGCGAGACCGTCTCGCCAGGCACAGCGGCCCTGCCGCGCCAGACCGGTGAGCGGACCGCGACCACGAAAGGGGCAGGTCCGAAGGGGCATGAGGGCCACGCGCGTCCCCGGCACCCCTGCGGGCAGGATCTGCCCGCAGGGGGCGCGCACGCCTAGTCGGAAAGCTCGTACCGGGTCTCGACGTGCCACTCCTGGCATATGTCAGGGGCCGCCAGCACCCCCTCCGCGACCGGCATTCCTGCCGCGGCCAGGGCCGCCAGCATCCGGGCCAGGGCGTCTCGGGTCCCTCCCGCATTCCGGCCGTCGACGATGTTCACGAGAATGGCTCCCGCCTCGGTCTCGACCATCACGTCGATGACGTCGTCAACGCCCGGACTCCCTTCCACATGGACCGGAACCCCGGTCCGGGCCGAACCAGCCGGCACCCAAGGGCGCCCTTTAATCCACAAAAGTCCTTCGCGAAGCGCCGGCGGCGCGCTCGCCA
Organism: Bacillota bacterium; assembly: GCA_021797815.1. Classification (GTDB taxonomy): domain Bacteria; phylum Bacillota; class Sulfobacillia; order Sulfobacillales; family JAIMBI01; genus JAKATP01. The sequence continues at coordinate 17,550 of JAJZYZ010000022.1, read as the reverse complement.
CCAGATCCGTGCGAGCGGATGCTGACCGGGACAGCATGCGCCGCACCCACGACCGCATCCGGAGATGCGAGCCCGCTCCGGGATTCGGCTCATCCGCCAGAACTTCCGCCGAGATGGACCGCCGTGGCTCGAACACTGGCCCCGCAGGGCGACTTGCCAGGGCACCCCGCGCCGGGACGGGTTCTGCCGCCGGCCAGGACTCCTCCTCGACCGCCAGGTTCTTGAAAAGCACGACCTCGGGGTCTGACTCCAGGATCACGAGATGGTCACGCGCACGGGTAAGCGCCACATACCAGAGCCGCCTGCGCTCTGCGTCCTCCTCCGCACGGACCTCTTCCTCCACCTTCGCGAACGACGCGGTCTTGCGCCCGCCGATGCGAAGGCCGAACTCTTGGCTCCGCGGGTCATACACGAGCGGGTCGCGGCGCGGCGGACGTTCATGGCGCAGGCTGGCCACAATGACCAGGGGCCACTCAAGCCCCTTGGCCCGGTGGATGGTCGAAAAGCTCACCGCATCCGAAGCCGCGTCCGGCACGGCCTCATCGCCCTCGTCTCCCGCCACTATCCGTGCCCACAGCCAGTCGACATACTCGGCCGCTCCCCATCTAGACGCGTAGCGGGCGCACTCCTCGATGAGAGCGTTCACATTGGCTGCCTCGCGGGCGTCAAACTGTTCGCGCACTAACGCCGCGGCCCTTTCCAGCACCTCTGTGAGCCCCCTGTCCATCCACCACCCGGCCCACGTGCTCAGGGTTCCGAGTGCGTCGCGCACGGGTCCTTCCGGCCCCCCTGGCCGATCAAGGGAGAAGCGGCCGCCCGCCGTCCGGTGCCGCATGAGCTCCCGGTCCTCGACCCCGAAGAAGGGCGATCGGAGCGCGGCGACCACGGCCAGGGCATCCTCCGGCAACACCACTGCCCGAAGCACCGCACCAAGTCCGCGCACCTCATCGCGCCGATAGAAGTCGCGTCCCGCTCCACCCAGCACAGGAATTCCCGCCTCATCGAGAGCGCGGTGATAAAGGTCCAGGCCCGTCCTTCCCGGCACCAGGATGGTCACGTCTCGGAGTTGCAGGGGACGCCTTTCTCGTCCGTCACCAACCATCCATCCTTCATTGAGGGCCCGGCCGATGAGCGCTGCTACAGCGGCGGCCTCCCGCGCCCTGGCCGCGTCCGAAGACAGGTTCTGTTCTCTTTGTCTTTTCTTTTGTGTTCCCTTTTCATCGTCATGCAGGCGGAAACGGTGAACGGCCGGCCCTGGCTGTGGTTCGCGATAAGGAACCAGCGGTCGGTATTGAGGATCGCGCGAGGCGTCGGTGTTGAAGACGGCGGCAAAGGTCTGATTCACCGCGTCCAGGATGGGCGGACGACTTCGAAAGTTGACGGTGATCGGCACCAGTACGGCGCCGCCCCTGGCCACTAGATCGGTGGACCAGCGCTGCGCCTGGGTCAGGTCGGCCCCGTTGAATCCATAGATGGACTGTTTCGGGTCGCCGACCAGAACGAGGCGCCCGGCCGGCGGCGGCGCCTCTCCGGCCCCGTTCGGCCCCGCAGCGAGTGCGTTCACGATCTCCACCTGGACCGGCGACGTGTCCTGATACTCGTCCACCATGATGGCGTCGAGCGAGGCGGCCTCGTCCTGCCGAATGGCGCTATCCCGAAGCGCCGCCGCCACGAGGCGGACCTGGTCGTCGTATATCACCGCCCGCCGCTCCTGGCGCCAGGTCTGAAAGAACCGTGCGAAGTCCTGGCCGGCGGCCACGAGCCGCTGGCCTGCCGCACCCGCCACGGCCGCCTGCCATGTGTCCAGGCGCGCGCGGAGCGCCCGGAGTTCCGCTTTCTGCTCCACCAGGGATGTCCGGTGGGACCCCCAATTCTCCTGACTGCCCACGGGGGCCTCAAGCTTCAGGTCGTACAGGCGCCCGGCGACGGCGGACGCCGGAAGACTCTGCAGCCGCCCGATTTTCTCCCGCCATTCGGCCACCTGCCGCACGCCGCGATCCTCAGAATCGGGCGCCGCCGCCGCAATCGCGTCAGAGAGGCGATCGAGTGTAGTCGAAAACATTTTCAGCAGGTCGTCAACCGACTCGGGCGGCTCTCCCCACGCCGTCTCGTCTCCGGGAAGTTCCGGGACGGCCTCCAGCACACGTTCGAATTCTGGGTAGCTGATACCGAGGCGCATGACATTGAAAACCTCGGGATGCGGCCGGGTGAACCACTGCCGGAGCGCGAGGCGCCGCTGCCGGTCCGTCTCCACCGCGTCCCACACCACCATGTTGGGGTCGAGCCCCATCTCGATCGCGTGCCGCAAGAGGATTCCATGGCCGAGACCGTGGAGGGTGCCGATACGGGCCGTGGGCAGCTCGTACAGGGCGCGCTCCACAAAAGAACGTGCCGCCACCTCTCCGGTGTGGGCCGACTGTTCCAGCCGCGCCCGGATCCGCTGCCGGAGCTCAATGGCGGCCTTTTCCAGATACGTGACGATAACCATCCGCGAAAGCCGCAGGGTGCCCGTGGAAATGGCGTGCAGCGTGCGATCGACCAGCAGCGTGGTCTTGCCCGTACCGGCTCCCGCCTCCACCACCAGGTTGTGGTCAAAGTCGGTACGGACGCGCTCGCGCTCCGCCCAGTCCACCGGAAGGCGGCCGCCGTCCATCAGGACTCCTCTCCGCCGGCGTCGGGAACGCGATCCCAGAGGGCAGCAAAGGCAGGATCGCCGAGACTTTTCCGAGAGGCATCCCGCAGCGCCTCATAGGTGCAGGCGGGCCGGAAGTCGCATGATCGGCAGGCGCCCTCATGGGGGTTCAAATAGAGCTGCCCGGCGTCGATGGCCTGGTCAATGCCGGCCATCACCCCGTGCGCCTCCGCCATTCGGGATGCCGTCGGCCCCGGAAGCTCGACCGACCGGAACTTGTTATGGGACCGCACGCCCTGATAACGGGCCCGCACCTGATCCGGTGTCACCCCATAAATACGGCCCGCCGCCTCCGCGTAGAGGGGAAGCTGAAGCGCCAGTGGCGACGGAGCGGCGTTCGGAAGCCGTCCCGTCTTGTAGTCCACCACGACAATCCCGTCGCCGATCTTCTCCACCCGATCAATCATCCCGGACAGTCCGCCGAGAACCCAGTGCTTCTCCGTGTCGACCGGTCCTGCCGGCCAATCGCTCATGAGATACCACGCGAGGTCGGCGGCCAGCGACTCCTCGCCCAGCTCCAGCAGGGCGGGCAGTACGCCTTCGGACGGGGGATGCAGGGCCACCGCCCGGGACACCTGCCGCCGCACGGCCCGGAAAAGAGATGCGGGTGCGGGCCGGCCCCGTTCTGGCCCCGACAGCATATGTTCGAGGGTCCAGTGAGCCCACAGGCCAAACTCCGTCGGGTCGGGTTCGGGCCGGTCCACGGGCCACGGCTCGACGGCAAGGGCTTTGAAGGCGTACTGCAGGGGGCAGCGGCCAAAGTTCTCGTAGCCGCTGGGCGAGGCGGGACGCGTGACCGTCGCGGGGTCGAACCGTCCGTCGAACGGTCCGTATGCACCGGTGCGGCGCATCCGTGACACCACGAGCCCCGAGCCCCAAATTGAGCGTCCCCCCTCGATGATCTCGGTCGGATGGATGTCCGCTGGCCATGGGCGGCCGGGCGACCCGGCGACGTAGACCACGTCGGCGGACTGGAGCGTGAGCGCCTTCAGGTGACGGAGCGCCATCTCCCGCCGGGCGCGCCACTCAGGATGCGCGGCCGCAATCCAAGCCTCCCCCGGTCCCACGTCCCACTCCGGGGCCGGCTCGAACGCCTCCGTGTCAAGACTCGTGACAATGAGCCGGGCATGATGGGTACCGCGCAGCTCCCACAGGCTGCTTGCCGGGAGTCCGGCCTCCGTCAGGGGCCTGTCCGCCGCCCGCTCCAGCCATATCAGAAGGCCGTCCGCACTGGGCGCCAGTCCAGCCTCGTCCCACATAGAGAGCCGTTCCACTTCCTCGGCCGGCCACAAGAACGGAAAGCCCGCCGCGTCGGCCAGGCGTCCGAGAGACGCGGGAACATCGGAAAAACGCGCGGTCCGGAGAACTGCATCAAGGGCCTGGCGAAGATCCCGGTGGTGGTCCGTGACCGACTGGGGCCACAGGCTCGGCCGTCGGGCATTTACCCGCAGCTCCTCTCGCTCCGACTCGGGCACTTCGTGCGAAGAGAGGCGGATCCAGGTCAGGATCGCATCGGCACCGGCATCTCGCGCCGCCGCACGGAGCGCCGTGCGAAGGCGCTCCGACGGACTTGCCGGGGCAGGTGTTACCATGACCGGCACTCCCTCGCGCCGGAGCCGGCGCGCCGCCGCCGCCGCCTCTTCCAACGACGGGGCCGAAAGCGCCCACCTCGTCGCCGATTGCGCCGGGGCTCCCACGTCAACCGCAGTCCGGATCCAGTCGAGGCCCGTTCCCGGCACGGCGATTCCGACCAGATGGGACGGACCCCACTCGCGGGCTTCCTGTACGACGAGCGCGCCGTGCTGCCGCCACCACGCCACCCACGGCTCGACATAGGCGTCGGCACTCTGAGAAAGCCAGGGCACGAACACCGTCACCGGCAACTCTCGCGCGAGGGCAGCCAGGAGGGCGGCTGGCGCCGGCTTGGCTTCCAGCATTCCGAAGACGGCGATGCGGGTATTGACCAGAGAGTCGTGGGACCGCGAAGCCACGTATTGATAGAGCCGGGTCTCGTCATATCCGCGCCGGAGCACCTGCTCGAGCCGACGCCAGGTGTGCTCCAGGGCAGTCCGCCAGGCCGAGGGAATGGCGGGCAGCGAGTACGGCGTCTCCCCGTGGCGGCGAAGACGCAGGGCCGCTTCAATCAGAGCCTCGGCGGCGCCCGGTCCCCGCCACGGCTCTGGCAGGACGGCGCGGACGTCGCCCGCGAGGAGCGTCGGAAGAATGTCGTCGGGAAAGAAGGTGAGACGGGACGGACGCAGGGTCCATGCCAGCTCGGCCAGGGTGGATATGCGGTGGTCAAGGGAGGTGGGAAGGCGTGCCAGTAGATAGCGCGACAGGAGCTCCCCGGGGGTGATCGTCACCCGTGGGAGCATGTCGACACTCCGGGCCCACTCCCGCCAGGCTTCCAGAAGCGTGGCGGGAGGCCCCAGATTCAGAACCGGGCGTCCAGGAGCGGCCTCTTGCATGCGATGCTCTTCGCGCCCCGGGTTCGAGACCCCTCCCGTGGTGGGTATGATGACGAGGGTGGCGCAGCGATGACGGAAGGAACGGAGGCGATTTGGTGCTGAAGATGGTGGCACTCGACCTCGATGGAACGCTCCTCCGTGCCGATGGAACGGTGGGAGCGGCCACGCGCGCCTATCTACATGAGCTCTGGCGCACGGGCACGGCCATCGTCCTCGCCACCGGACGCAGCTGGCGCACCGCCGCCCGCATTCAGGGTCTCCTGGATGCGCCCGGGCCCATCGTGGCCCACAACGGCGCCTACGCCTTTGACACCCGCACCGGCCAGGAGATTTATTCGCGCCGCGTGCCGGTCCGTGCCGCCCGTGCCATGGCAGCCTGGGCCACGGCCCGCCGCATCATGCTGCGCTACTATGTCGGGTATCGAAGTCCGGTCCTGTTCAACTTCTTTACCGACGAGCACCGGGAATCATTTCTCCGCGAGGAAGACCGGGCCGAGCCCGCGCTCAATGCGGTGCTGGACAGGGCGCCGGTCGAGATTTTCCTATTTGGAACCTGGGAAGTCGACAGCTTTCTGGCCCGGTTCGGCACCGAAGGGCCGGGTTATGAGGCACTGGTGTTCCCCCATGAGCACGAGGTGCGGGAAATCAACGTGTGCGCCCCCGGCGTCGACAAGGTGGAGGCCGTGGCAGCCGTCGCCCGCCGGTTTAACATCGACCGCGACGATATTCTGGCCGTCGGGGACGGGCTCAACGATCTGCGCATGATGCGCTGGGCGGGACATGCCGTGGCAATCGGAACCGGCGTCGAAGAAGCTCGGGTGATCGCCGATTACGTCACGGATCCTGAGGGCGCGGACCCGGTGGTGGAGGCCATCGCCTGGGCGCAGGAAACGATGGGCGCGTCCGTAGGGGGATTTACGCGTTAGCGTCGGTGCCTAGCGGCGACCCGTTTCCGATTCTTGACGCCTCCGATATCTTACTATATAGTAATCTATGGAGGATGTCTATGCCATCTGTCATCCGTACGATCGAGATATCAAGCCCGCCCAGCGTCGTCTGGCGGTGGTTCGCCACACCGGACGCCCTTCGTCAGTGGATTGCCCCGCATCTGGAGATCGACCTCAAAGTCGGCGGCGCCTACCGTCTGCGCAATGAGGGCCAGGAGGTCTCGGTGACGGGCACGGTGCTGGAGTTGGTGCCGGAAGGCTCTCTCGTCCTGTCGTGGTTCGAAGAAGACAGCGGCTGGGTGCATCCGGCTCGACTTGTTTTCACGCTCGCCCCCACCGAGGCGGGTACCCGTGTGACGTTGAGCCACGACGGATTCGCCGGCATCGGCAAGAGCACTTGGCCCGGTACGGTCGAGGCCTATGAGCGCGGAGCCGATCGGCACCGCATTCTGGAGCGGCTGGCTCGCCTGGTTGCCGGCAGCGATGGCTAGTCCGGATGATGAGTTGTTCCGGATGCTGGCCGATCCGACCCGACGGCACATCCTCGACCTGCTGGCCGGGAAGGGGCCGCTTACGGTGGGGCAGATCGCGTCGGAGTTTCCCCATCTGGTGACCTCCGGCATTTCAAAGCACCTGATGGCCCTTCGTGCCGCCGGACTCGTGACGGCAGCACGAAGGGGCCGCGAGCGCCTCTACGCGATTGACGAACATGCCATGACGGAGGCGCTTCGCCCCTGGGTCGCCAACTATGAGCGTTTCTGGTCCGCGGCCTTCGACCGACTGAAGACGCTATCCGAGCAGACAGACCCGCCGCGATAGGGGCCCGGGGGTCTTGGCACTACACCTCCTCGTGTGCCGCCCCGGTCTGAAGGGCAGACCCATCATCGGCCATTCGACGCGCTGAGCCTAGGGCCGCTCAAGGGCCTGGAGTCGTCTTTGGACCCGGCTGGTGCGCGGCCTGCGCACCAGGTCCACCCGGCCTAGGCCCGACGCGACGGAAACCGCAGAGCTCTCCGCAGCGTTTGCGAATTCGGAGGAGTCAGTTGAAGACCTTGATGGGCGTGCTGTTGATGGCCCTATTGGCGACCGGGTGCGGGTGGCCGGCCAGCGCAAGCCCGGCGTCCGCCTCGCGGCACTCGGCGCCCGCGGTCCTCCTCGCTCCGAAGTCACACCACCGTGGGCACACGAAACACTCCCCACTCTCTTCGCCCGCTGTCAGCATTCAGGCCATGGACTGGTTTACGCCGAAAGTCGGATGGGTGGTGGTGGGCCCGGCGCTCACCGACCCGACAACCCCTGCCCTCTACAAGACCAGGGACAGCGGACAGAAATGGACACGGGTTCTATATCACGCCAATGGGGGCGCCGACGCCTTCGGCTCGCAAGTCTTTCGCGTGGTCGCTCTAAACTTTACGGACCCCGCACACGGTGCTCTGGTGGCATCGCTCGGAGTCGGGGCCTGCCAAGAGTCCTTCGCCGTGTGGACCACGAGCAACGGCGGCCAGAGCTGGTCGTCCGCCGGCACCATCTTTGGCAGCGACGGTCCGGTCAGCATCGCCCAGTACGCATCGACGACGCCAATTTTCTTCGCGAACGGCTCCTGCGCCAACTCGAGTACGTTCCTGTATGAATTCACCAGCAGGGGATGGCATGAGACTACATACCCGGGACCATCGGCAGCGAGTACCGCCATGGGCGTTGTCGTGATACCCGCACCTGCGGGGGTAACGCTTGTGACCGACTACGGAGAGTATTCCGCTTCTGGCGCGACCGGTCCGTATATGTATTTGACGGGCGTACCGGATGGATCGACGGTCCGCTGGACTTTCCCGGGACAGGGTGCGGTAGAGAAGATGGCCTTTCTCTCCCCCGCCGTGGCCTGGATAGAGACGACCCGGCACCTCTACCAGACCGTTGACCAGGGCAAGCATTGGACCGTCCTACGTACCCCGCCAGTGAAGCTTTACACCGCACCGCTCGTGGCGCTCACTGGCACGGCTCCAAACCCCGTGGGCTGGTACGCCTCCGGGCCGGACTTGTGGCAATCAGTAGATGATGGGACATCCTGGTCCCAAGTCTCGACCCCTTGGGACCGCTAGAAGGCGAGCCTCCCCCCTGACGGCCTGCACCAGGAAGGCCGGGCGACCGCCGAGTCCCAGATTTTCACAGGGGCCCGATAGGTTCGCCAAAGGCATGCCGGATAGGAAGGCAACGGCGCCATGCCCGGACCATCTGGGTGATGAACTCCTGTCCCAAGGGAACTCCACCATCCACCATCCACCATCCACCATCCTTACGGCCCGGCGCCTTTGGTGGGCGCGGCCAGTCGCATCGCGGACCCCTCGACGGGACAGACACCCCATCCACTGAAGCTCCTCCAAGGGGAGGGCTCGGCCGCCTGAGTGCCGAAGCTCTGAGCCACAGGACGATGCCAGGGAGCGTGCCGTGATGACCGAGAAACCGATGGGCTTTGACCCCCGCAATCTTCCTCCCGCCCTGCAGGCGGAGGGTTTGACCGACGCATATCAAGTGGTGCGCCAGGTGTTCCCGCCGACGCCGCTTGTAGAGAGCATCGCTCTCAGCACCCTCCTGAAACGCTCGGTGTGGCTGAAGCTCGAGACGGTGACCCCGATCCGGGCATTCAAGGTCCGGGGTGCCCTCGTGAAAGCGGCAGATCTGGAGGCTCAGGGAGAGGCGGGCGGCCTGGTGACGGCGTCGGCCGGAAACCACGGGCTTGCCGTCGCGTACGCCGGACGACGGCTGGGCCGCCCGGTCACGGTCTTCGTGCCGGAGCAGGCGAACGCGGTCAAGGTGGCCGGCATCAAGGCGCTGGGCGCCGATGTCCGCCGGGGAGGCCGTACCTATCGCGAACTTTCCGGTCAGGCGATTCCGTTTGCCGAACAGACCGGCGCGGTGTGGGTGCACCCTTTTGACGATCCGCGGGTCATCGCCGGGCAGGCGACCGTCGGCGTCGAGATTGTGGAGGCGCTCCCGGAGGTAACACAGGTTGTGGTCCCGATGGGAGGCGGGGGGCTTGCGGCCGGCATCGCCGTTTCGCTGCTCGCGAAAGCCCCCGGATGCGCCCTGGTCGGGGTGCAGATGAGTGGCGCGGACGCCATGCTCCGTTCCATCGCCGAAAAGCGGGTCGTCACCCTCGACCGTGTGGACACGGTGGCCGACGGACTGGCTCCCGGGACGGTGACGGAAAGGACCCTCGCCATTGTAGGCGGAACGGCTGAGAGTCTTGTCCGTCTTGAGGATCATGAGTTGTTTGTCGCCATGCGGTTTCTGCTGGAGCGCGAACGCATCCTCGCGGAACCCTCAGGAGCCGCCGGGGTGGCCGCGCTCTTACGGGGCGAGGTTCCCGGTACGGGACCGGTCGTCGTCGTCGTGACGGGCGCCAACGTGACGATGGAGCATCTCGCGGTGGTCATGGCGACATCGCTTCCGGATACGCTTGCCGCTGTCTGACAACCGTGCTAGACGGGTTTTGGTTGCGCTGACCCCGGTCCGAAGGGGGCGGGTCAGGAGTCGGCGAAGATGTGCGGAAACTCGCCCGCCTGCAGGCGGGCTGCCACGGCTTCAATCTCAACACCGAGCGGGCGGTCGCGATCGCGAAAGCTCACGCTCTCGCGTACGAACCGGTATGCCTGTGCCGTGCCCAAACCGAGCTTGTCCGCGCCCACGATGTCCGCCGCCTGCGCACCGGCGATGAGCTCGGCCGCGACCACATACTCGGCGTTCGCCTGAATCCGCCATGCCTTCTCGGCGCTGATGGAACCCATGGACACATGGTCCTCTTGATTGGCCGACGTAGGGATGGAATCAACGCTTGCGGGGTGGGCCAGCACTTTATTCTCCGACACCAGGGCGGCAGCGGTGTACTGTGCCAGCATGAGCCCGGAGTGCAGCCCGCCGTCCTCGATGAGAAAGGCCGGCAGACCGGAAAGCGCCGGGTTTACCATGCGTTCCAGCCGTCGTTCGCTGATGCTGGCCCACTCCGCCAGCGCCATCCCTAGATAGTCGAGAGTGAGCGCCAGCGGCTCGCCGTGGAAATTGCCGGCCGACACTACCTGGTCCTGTTCGGCGAAGATGAGGGGGTTGTCGGTCGCCGCATTGAGTTCGCGCGCCACGACCTCCGCCACGTGTGCGAGCGCGTCCCGGGCCGCACCGTGCACCTGCGGGGTGCAGCGAAGCGAGTAGGCGTCCTGCACCCGGAGCTCGCCGGGGCGGGTCGTAAGTCGGCTCCCGGAAAGCGCAGTCCGGAGGTGGGAGGCGACGAGGGCATGGCCGGGATGAGGACGGACGGCAGCCACTTCGGCCATGAAGGCATCCGGGATGCCGCGCAGCACGTCCACCGAGAGCGCCGCCGCCATGTCGGCGGCGTCTGCAAGCTGCCGCGCCCGGGCAATCAGGAGGGCGCCATAGGCCGTCATCATTTGTGTGCCGTTGATGAGCGCGAGACCTTCTTTCGCCTCCAGTTCCAGGCGGTCAAGGCCTGCTTGCCGAAGCACCTCGCCGGCTTCGCGGCGTTCCCCGCGGTAAAATACTTCTCCCTCGCCCAAAAGCGCCAGACCCAGGTGGGCCAGCGGGGCCAGATCGCCGCTCGCCCCCACCGAGCCGCGGCTCGGAATGGCCGGCAGGATATCGTGTCGGAGAAGGTCCAGCAGGCGCTCGACGACCACCGCCCGCACTCCGGAATAACCCTTGGCGAGGGCATTGGCCCGCAGGATCAGCATCGCGCGCACGACCTCGGCCGGCAGAAGCGGGCCGACACCGGCGGCGTGGCTGCGGATGAGATTCTTCTGGAGTTCCCGGCGGCTGTCGGCCGGAATGGCCACGTCCTGGAAGCGGCCGAACCCGGTGGTGATGCCGTATGCCGGGCGGTCGGCCTCAACCGCCCGCTCGACTACCTGACGGCTTTCCGCCATGCGACGGAGAGCCGGGGCGGATATGGCCGGAATCGGCGCCCGCTTCCAGGCGATGGCGACCACGTCCTCGATGCTGAGATGCTCCCCATCAATTGAATCGGCCATGCTCACCGCTCCGCACCCTCCGGCTCAATCAGCGACAGCGCCCGCCGATCCGCGCGCACGTGTTGGTGAAATCGCTCTTCGATCGCGTCAAGCGTGATGCCGTCCAGTTCGTCCAGGTAATGAAAGAGCTCCAGCCGGCGCACGTGAAAACTGTTGTAGGCGTAAGCCAGCTGACCGGGATTGTTGAAAAGGGCCAGGTACTGGCCGCGATTCCGGCGCTTGTGACGTTCGAGCGCTTCCTCGTCGAAGTGGACGTTGTGCAGCCCGCGCTCTATCCGCTCGAGCAGTGCGTCTGGATCCCGAGTCTCGCCGCTCAGGACGGAGTAGGCATAGGTGGGGGCCGCCTCGTACTGCGCGCCGAAGCGATCGTTGATGAGCCCAGCTTCGTAGAGCTCAAAAAAGAGGGGTGACGAGCGCCCGATGGCGAGGCTCCACATGAGGTCGGTCACAAGCTCCCGGCGCGCCAGCGCCGGGCCCCGCAGATCCGCCACCGGATCTTTGTATCCGATGGCCAGCATGGGAAGCGCCACCGGCATACGCTGCGCGATGCGCTCCTGATTGATGGCCGCCGGCTCTTCCGGCAGGATGCGAGGGATGGGGGGCTGCCGCTTGTAATCCCGGCGTGCCTGGTTGTCAGAGACCGCGGCGATGACCCGATCGGGATCGACGTCTCCGTCCACAAACACCCACATGTTGGACGGATGGTAGAAGGTCCGATAGCACTGGTAGAGCTCCTCCGGCGTAATCTGCCGGATGGTATCCACGGAGCCCGCAATATCGAGCCGCACCGGATGGCCGACGTACAGCGCCCGCATCAAGTTGGAGTGAAGGCGATCGCCGGGCATGTCCAGATACATCCGGATCTCCTGCTCGATGATGCCCTTCTCCTTCTCCACATTCTCGGCCGTAAAGTACGGCTCCTGGACAAAGTCCAGCAGGATCTGGAGACACTGGTCCTGGTGCTGAGTCGTCGAGAACAGATACGTGGTCGTGAGGTACTCGGTGTAGGCGTTGGTGCTGGCACCGAGACGGCTGAAATCAGACATCACGTCGCCGTCCGGCTTCTCGAAGAGCTTGTGCTCGAGAAAGTGGGCAATGCCGTCCGGCACATCCACGGTGTGCCCGGAATCCGGCAGCCGGAAGTGGCTGTCGATGGATCCGTAATAGGTGGCGAAAGTAGCGTAGGTCCGGCGCTGCCCGGGACGGGGAATAACCGACACCCGAAGGCCCGACGGCAGCTCCTCGGTCACGAGCGTCTCCTGGATGAGAGCATCTGTCTCACGCACCCGCCGGCACCTCCCCATGCGCCGTAAGAAAATAGATGAGGTCCACATTGACGTGTCCGGCAACCCGCACCACGTCGTCACGGGTCACGCGGGCGAGGCTCGCTTCCAGTTCGTCGCTCGTGGGTCCGCCGCCCAATAGCCGCCGTTCCAATTCGCGTCCAATCAGGGCCGAAGGAGAGTCGTCCTCCGCCTTGAGTTCGTTCGTGAAGCTCTCAAGCGTAAAGGCCATCTCCTCCTCGCTGATTCGCCCCTCACGCATGTCGTCAAGCTGACGACGAATGATGTCAAGCGCGGGGCGAAAGTCCGAGAACTCGATGCCGGCGCCAATCATCATGAGGCCAAGAGCCGCGTCGACGCGCGCATAGGCGTAGTAGGCCAGGCTGGCCTTCTCGCGGACGTTCACAAACAACTTCGAATGTGGAAAGCCTCCGAGCACCCCGGTGTACATCATGAGGGCGGAATAGTCGGCATCTTGCAGACGCACGCCGGTCGCGAGGCCGAGGTGGAGCTTCCCCTGCCGCACGTCCTCCTCATCAACCACCAGACGACCGTCATGGGTGGCCGCAAAGAGCGTGGGCGGGCGAAGCGGGGCCGCGCTCTGGGGCCCCTGGAAGCGCTCGCGCACCGCGGCTTCGAAGCCGGCCGCGTCTATCGCGCCCACCCCGAAAAGGAGAAGCGGCCAGCGTTTGCGTCCCTCACTCCAACGGGCTGCCACGGCCTGTTCGTCGATGGCGGTCAGGTCCTCCACCCGGCCGTAGCGCGGCACCCCGAACCTGGCCCCGTCGGCCATGGCCTCTATGCAGCGCAGCATCGCATATTGCGCCTTGTCGTTGATGAGGCCTTCTATCTGGCGCCGCAGGATGTCCTTCTCCTGGGCTATCACGTCATCGGGAAAGTGTCCGGCCGCCGTAAGGTTCGGTTCCTGCATGACGGCCTGCAGGAAGTCGAGCCCGGCGCCGAGCGTGTCCGGGTGACCAGGCAGATAGCGACCGTCCGGAATCTCAAGGCGGAAGGAAAGCAGCTGATGTTCACCGAGCTTGCCGACGTCGGCCCGGAACGACGCCCCGTACAGTTCCTCGAGATGGGCCTGCATCGTCGTAAAGGTCGGCCACTGGCGGGTTCCCCTGCGCAGGCAGTACGCAACCAAGGCGGTCAGCGACGCCGATGCGGCGTCGAGCTCACCCACCCAGCAGGCATACAGCGAGATGGTCTTGAAGCGGTCAGTCGGATACACATACACCGAAACCCCATCCTGTGCGGAACCGACGAACACAGGCTCCCCCCTCGGGCTCAGTCTTCCCCGGAACGCGGCCGCTGCGTGGCGGAAACTCAGCTCGCCCGCTCGGCCGGACCTACCAGGGCCAGAATCTCGTCGGCCTGAAGGGTTTCTTTCTCCACCAGCGCCTGCGCCATCCGGTTCAACACGTCGCGGTGATTGCGCAGGATACCCTTGGCGCGTTCATACTGCTGCATCACGATGTGACGCACTTCGCGGTCGATGGCCGAAGCCACCTCCTCGCTGTAGTCGCGATCGCGCATCAGGTCGCGTCCCAAGAAAACCTGGTCATGACGGGTACCATACGTCATCGGCCCCAGCTCATCCGACATGCCGTACTCGGTAATCATGCGGCGCACCAGTTTGGTCGACTTCTCCAGGTCATCCTGCGCCCCGGTCGAGATCTCGCCAAACACCAGTTCCTCCGCCCCGCGCCCGCCGAGCGACATGCACACCTGATCCAGCATCTCATCACGCGTGATAAGATACCGGTCCTCCTCCGGCAACGGCATCGTGTAGCCCATGGCCATCCCGCGCGGCACGATGGTCACCTTGTGCACCGGATCGCCATGCGCGGTGAGCATGCCTACCAGCGTGTGCCCGGACTCATGGAACGCCACCGTCCGCTTCTCCTTCTCGCTGATGACGCGAGACTTCTTCTGAGGTCCGCCCATGACGCGTTCGGTCGCCTCTTCGAAGTGCTTCATATGGATGCGCTTCGCACGCTCACGCGCCGCGAGAAGGGCGGCCTCGTTCGCCAGGTTGGCCAGGTCCGCCCCGGTAAAGCCCGGGGTGCGCTTGGCGATGGTCTGGAGGATAACGTCCTTGTCGAGGGGCTTGCCACGAGTGTGCACCTCGAGGATCGCCACACGGCCCTTCACGTCAGGCCGATGCACCACGATCTGCCGGTCGAAGCGGCCCGGCCTCAGCAGCGCCGGGTCCAGCACATCGGGCCGGTTGGTGGCCGCAATCACGATGATGCCCTCGTTGATGCCGAAACCATCCATCTCCACAAGGAGCTGGTTCAGGGTCTGCTCACGCTCGTCGTGGCCGCCGCCATACCCAGCGCCGCGCATACGCCCGACCGCGTCAATCTCGTCGATAAACACGATGCAGGGCGCATTCTTCTTCGCCTGGTCAAACAGATCGCGCACCCGCGACGCGCCAACGCCGACAAACATCTCGACAAAGTCCGACCCACTGTCGGAGAAGAACGGCACCCCGGCCTCGCCTGCGACGGCTCGCGCCAGCAAGGTCTTGCCGGTACCGGGCTCCCCGAATAGGAGCACGCCTTTTGGAATGCGGGCGCCCAGCTCGAGATATTTCTTCGGATATCGCAGGAAGTCCACGATCTCCATGAGCTCCTGCTTCTCTTCTTCCACCCCCGCCACGTCATCGAAGGTGACGCGCCGGCGGTCATCCGTGTGGAGCCGGGCCCGGCTTTTCCCAAACTGCATGACCCGATTGCCACCGCCCTGCGTCTGGCTGAACAGGACGTACAAGAGTCCCGCCACCAGCAAGAGGGGCAGGAAGTTTCCGGCCAGGCTCAGCCAGAAGGATGTAGTGGCAGGCTTCAATACCGTCACCGGCTGCACACCGTAATGCATCAGCTCGAGCGCCCAAAAGTTCGTGGCGCTTGTCGGGTAGACGGCGTTGAAGTGGCTGCCGTTGGTCAAGGTCACGGTAATCTGATCGTTTTGTGGATCAACCTGCGCGGACGCGACCTGGTGCTTCTTCGCCAGAGCCATGACCTGACTCAAAGGCTTTGTCTGCACCGGGGTGCTCTGGCTGTTGAGAAGCTCCATCAGCGTGGCGACAAACAACACCACAAGCACGATGGTGACCACACCTCGAAGCCAACGACCGGTCATGGGTCTCCCCTTTCGCAAGCGAGCCGCCAAAAAAGCGCTTCATTATAGCATAGAGAGCCGGGCCGCCTGGGAGCCCGTCCCATTCGAAGCGTGGTCTCAGTTTTCCCCTAAACGGCCAGGCGCTACAATAGGTCGATATCTAAGCCCCCGCCGATCCCGCTCCAGGCGAGAATCCGGCGATGTGAATGACTCAACAGGAGGCGGCGAGATTGGAGAAGAGCGGCAACAAGTCCGGCCGCAAGAAGACTGCATCCGCGAGTTACAAGGACAAATATCGCGGCTTCCAGGTGCCGCTTGTGGCCTGGGTTTTCGCAGGGATTCTGGTGGCGGTGATAGTGGTGATCGCGTTTTCGGCCCTCTCCAACAGCCCGACTGTATCGGCCGACAACGGGAAGCCTATCCCGGCCGCGATCGTTCATGAGTTGACGACCATTCCTGCGTCCACCTGGAATCCGGTGGGCCTCCAGCAGTCCACTCAACCCGCGGTGGCGCGCCCCATGGCTCTCCACGCCCCCACGGTCATGTACATCGGCGGCGAATACTGCCCGTACTGCGCTGCCACCCGCTGGGCGCTCACCATAGCGCTGTCGCGCTTCGGCACCTTTACCGGTTTAAAGTACATGCATTCATCCTCCACTGACGTCTTCCCCAACACGCCGACCCTGTCGTATCACGGCGCGACGTATCACAGCCGCTACATCTCGGCGCAGCTGGTGGAAGAGTACAACCGTCAGGGCGCTCCCCTGCAGCGGCTCACCGCCTATCAGGCCAAGATGCTGCAGCGTTATGACGTCCCGCCCTACGTTCCGGCGACCACCCCGGCCGGCTCGTACCCGATTCCCTTCATCTTGATAGGCGGCCATTATCTTTGGATTTCGGCCCCCTATTCGCCGGGCGTCCTCGCCGGCGCCAGCTGGTCCGCCATCCTGGGAGACGCACATTCCGGGCAGGGAGCCATTGCCGACGCGATTCTGGTCAACGCCAACGAATTCACCGCTGCCATCTGTCGCTCCGACGGCAACCAGCCCAAGACCGTGTGCGACCAGAGCACCATCTCGGCGGCCGAAAGCATCCTGCCGGGCGTGCCATGAGATCACGGCGTGTCGCCCTTCTCCTCATGAGCGCCCTCGGTGTGGCCATCGCGGCCTATCTGACGGTGCTCCACTATGACACGGGCGTGCCGCTCTACTGCCTCGGAAGCCAGGGGCATGGTCTTATCAACTGTGAGAACGTCCTGACAAGCCCGGAGTCCGTGGTGCTGGGCATTCCGGTTCCGGTCTGGGGCCTGCTCTGGTTTATCGTGACGGGTGCTTTGGTGCTGCTGTCGCGGGGATCGGAGCGCGCCCGCTCCTTCCTGATGGCCTGGAGCATCGCCGGCGGCATCGTCGTCATCTATCTGGTGTTTGTGGAATTCGACGTGCTGCATCACGTCTGCATCTGGTGCTCAACCCTCCACGCGCTCATCCTGGCCATTTTGGGGCTGCAGGTGTACGAAGCCGGGGCCCGCGGCTGACCGGGCACCCTCACGGGTCATCTGGCGCCAGCCGGGTGACGGAGCGGACGGAGGCCGGAGCCTCCTAGCTGAGGTCCGAGGCCAGTGGGGCGCGCCTCGTCCGTGCGCGACCATCCCGGGAACCCTAAGCCGGGCCATGCTCCCAACGCACCACCCAGCCGGGCTCGTCCGGCCGGGCGCACCAGCCCGCGTCGACCGCAAGTTCGGGCACCATCACCACGGTCCCCGTCGGATCAACGAGCACCGGCCACGCCGCCCGGAGCGCGCGCGGAACCTTGGCGTCGACGAACACATCCTGGAGCTTCCGGTGGCCGGCCGCCATCCGGATCCGATCCCCCGGCCGCCAGCCCCGTACGGAGAGCTCCTCGACCGCCGCCAAGAGGGCGAGCCGCCCAGGTCCCGCCGGGTTTCTTTCAGTCACGAGACGCCCCACGGGCAGCGCTGCCTCCCCCGGCCAGACA
>JAJZYZ010000021.1 GCA_021797815.1 Bacillota bacterium | reverse complement strand
GCTCCTTCAAGCGGCCCGGTAACGGCCGCTCACGAGACGGTCTGGCCCCGGATGCCAGACGATCACGACAGCGGTGCCGCGCCGACAGGCTTGACACCCGTCCATGTTCACATGCAGGGAGATGAACGCTCTGAATGGGCAGCAGCGGCCGAAGCAATTACTGCCTACATGGACGGCGATCGCACGGGGTGGCCCGTTTAAGCGGCCGTGTGCCGACGTTGCTCTGGATGCGGTCATCGGTCAGATCCTACAGGCAGTTGCCGCGGGGCCGCCCGCACTCCGGGTCGACGACGCCTGAGACGCTCGCGCGGCGACAGACAGGGGAGTGACGCACGTGGGGAAGCTCAGCGAGGTCGTGCATGTCCGTCCGGGCGGACAGATCGACCCGCTGGAATGGGCATTCCCCTGTCTCGACGACGAGCACTTGGCATACGCGCACGAGCGCCTGCATGCCGCCGATGCACTCCTTTTGGGCCGCCGAACCTACGAAGGCCTCTTTCCGGCTTATCGCGCCATGTCACCGAGCCCGTTCGCGCACCGCATGAACGCTATCCCGAAGTACATCGCCTCGCGAACCCTGCGTGGGGCAGCCTGGAACGCCACCGTGATTGAGGGTGAGGCCGAGGTCGTGGTGGCCAACCTGAAGGACCGACAGGGTCTGAACCTCCTGAAATTCGGCAATGGTCCACTCGATGTCGTCCTCATGGAGCACGGGTTGCTCGACAAAAACGATATCCTCCCGGCCCCGGTGGCGGCTGGCAAGGGGCGGCGCATGTTTGAAGAGCTGACACAGACCATCCACGTGACTCTCCTCGAAGCGAAGGCGTCTCGGAATGGAGTCGTGCACCTCGTTTACACGCCGACAACGCCATAAGAGTCAGTTCCCTCCCGCCCCGCCTCTCGTTTGCCGCGCATGAGCCTGCCCCTGCCCGGCCTCGCTGTTGCGAAGCAAGACCTGCAAGAGAGCGTCAGCACCCGGTAGTGTGCAGGCCCTGTGCAGGCCCATGGAGACTTATGAATTCTCAGGGACACGGTCTCTACCAAGCCCGCAACGAGCAGCACTTGACTGGAACCGAGCTGGCAGCGCGTCGCGGATGGCCGCCGTGAGAACACCAGCTGCCAGCAGGCGTTATAGATGATCCGGTGGCCGGGGCGTGCTGCGGAAACGTTTCCTCGCCAGGCGGCGTCAGGGCGTGTCGTCACACCTTTGGCCCGGGCAGGACACGAGTGCCGGTCTTGGTGGGGGCTGCAAGAGATTCCGGTAGTGGTGGACATGGAGCGCCCCGCCGCGGGCTGAGCTGGGGCAGTGGTTGGAACCCTTGCGCGGCACTCCAAGCCAGATGGCTCCTGCCATCCGTATCGTGCAATGGCTTGCTCGCTGACTGTGTCTACGCCGCCCTGCGGCAGGGCACGGGCTGGACCTAAGCAAGATCTTGGACACGGAAAATGGGGACCAGGTTGCTTGGGCTGTGAGCGCCTCTTGGGCCGCTTCCGCGGGGGTTCGGTAGCCCAGCGCACTGGGGATGCGCTGCCGGTTGTAGAGAATCTCGATGGACCGCGAAGATCGCGGGTCGGGCGTCCTCCCGCGTCGGGAAGTGACTCAGGGAGATCCGCTCCTACTTGATCAGGCTGTGCCAGGATTCCATCCACGCATGGTCGTAGGCGGTCCCCTTGCGGCTCATGCTCCCGACCATGCGGTGGCGCGCGATCCGGGCCTGGTATGCGTAGGCCGCCTACGTGCTCCCCCGGTCTGCGTGGGGAATCACGCCGGCCCTTTGGCGCAATGATCCCGGCCGTTTTGCGGGAATCTCGGTGGCCCTATTGGGGAGTGTAGACCCGGCCCTTATACCGGTGCCGACCTACGTGATGGGGCCCATTCAGACCGCATGCGGCCCTGACACGGTGAACCGTTGCGGGCGCACGTTGTCCGCCACGGGGGCGGCACGGGGGAGGACGTGGTCGCCAGGTACCGGCGCACGACGCGGGCTTGGCGCATTCATGGGGCGCCCGTTTTCCCTCCAATGCACTCGCCGTCGCGCCGGAGCTGCGCGGCGATCGTCGGACGGCCGTAGCGGCCCTGGGGGGCGGCGTACACGGCCTGGAGGTGCGCGCGTCGTTGCGGTCGGCGCTGGGCGCGGGGGCTGGGCACCGCCGAGGCCCTGCGTCATACCCGCTTCGAGAGACGTGGAGCACCTGACACATCTTCGTGACGGAGACGGGGAAGCGGTGGGCCTGGACGCACCCGAATCTTACTTCCCGTCGTGCGTGCAGAGGCGCATCGCTTTGTTTAGGACCGCGTTCCCCTCCCGGCCATCGCGATTCGCTCGTTCCCGGTCCCGCACGCGTTGGTCGTCGGCCCGGACATGACCGCTCCCGACACAGGGCGCGGCCGGATGGTGGCGAGCGACCTCGAGCCAGCGATACCTGGTCTTGCGCGGGACCCCGAGCGCGGCGGCCGTCACGCGGGCCGGCATGGTCTTCCGCCACACCCCCTCCACGGCCTGGGCCTTGAAGGTCGCAGCATGGCGTTGGTTCGTCATGATTCACCTCGATAGGATCAATGGTGGGCCGATCCCCCATTCGGGCTGTCCACAATTTGAACCTAACTCCAATTTGACAACGAGTCCGAAACCGCCTACCGTGACTCGTAACTTCATAGTTTCGCTCTTATCCAGACAAGCAGAGGGACCGGCCCGATGATGCTTGGGCAACCGGCCGCAAGGCACGGTGCCAAATCCGGCGGGGGGCAGCCCCCGGCAGATGAGAGACGCGCTGGAACGGCCGTCTCGCGGCCGTTTTCTGTATGAAGGAGGAGTCCATGGGCTATCAGGTAGAGGACGACGGGTCCGTTACGGGGATCCTGTGGATTGACCCCGCCATGCTGGGTACAATGCTGGAGGCCGTGCGGACCCAGTTTGTGCGGGACCGTATCGCCGAGACCCCGTGGCAGGCCCGGGCCTACATCGTCGACCTGGAGTTTGCCGAGCGCATCCTTACCACCGACGGACCCCACAGCTTTGCCGGCGGGATGGCCTGGCACCAGGTCAAGTGTCAATACCCGGTGGAAGTGGCCGCCATCCGGGACGAGCTCACGCGTGGCCTCTACATGGCGCCGGACGCCTTTCACCGGCACGAGCGGGAGTATGCGGAGGCCGACGCGGCCCGCCGTGACCAGGCACGGGCGGACGCCGCGCTGCAGCAGGGCCGGGTGATGGCGGGGGCCCTTGCCGTGTGGCGCCGGTTGGGCGGGCAATTGTGAGCGCCTCGTACCGAGGCGGCGCACCCCACGGGGTCGACAGCGCGCTCGGGCTGACCGCTGACGACGACGCCGGAGGCGCGGGCGTGGATTATCCGCCTCGCCTGCCAAAATCCGTGGGCCCGCGAGTTCTTGTCGGAAGCCCTCTTGGCCCGCTACGCGCCGGAACATGCGACACGCGCCGGCCACCCAAGCGCCGCGCGGGTGGTCCCGGTCACCATCTCCAAGATCCTGGCGGCCCACGACCTGCATCCCCACCGGGTCCAGTACTATCTCCAACGCCGGGATCCGGACTTCGACCGCAAGATGGTCCAGGTCCTGCGTGTCTATCAGCATGTCGAGCTCGCCTGCGGCCCCGAGGGCCGGCGCCCCACTGCGCGCTGGTCCTACGACGAGAAACCGGGTACTTAAGCGCTCGGCGCCGTGGACCCCGGCCGACCGCCGGGGCCGGGGGATCCCGGGCCCCCGGCCCGCGCCGGACGTTGCAACGGGACTAAGAATACCGGCGACTTGGCACGGGGACGCTGCTCGTCGGCATCGACCAGGCGACACGCCCCAGCCGCTTTGCCTTCGTCTTTACCCCGACCCACGCGTCGTGGCTCAACCTCATCGAGATGTTTTTCGCCGAGCTCGCGCGACAGGCTCTCCGCGGGATCCGGGTGGACACCGTCGAGGAGCTGGAGAGCCGGATCCTCCAGTACCTGGCGTGGGCTCACGCCGATCCCGTGCCCTTTCGCTGGCGCGCGTCGGCACCCCCGCCGGAGGCCTCGTCCCATGGCGTTAGTTAACAAAGGCTCTACTAGTGCACGGTAGGCTCTAAGGCAACAAGCGAGGCCCATAACGATCGTACTCGACATCCCCGCCGACGGACGCCGACCCGGGCTCCGCGTGAGGTCCTGGTGTGCGGCGGATATGCCGGACCTGGTGGCGGCGATGGCTCGTGAGGGTCCGGAGTTCTCGTCGCACCCTCTTGACGTTCCGGGACAGGAAAGGCGGAGCGGCCCACAGAATGACGATGAAGCGGCTCTGTGGCTGGCGGGCCAGCAATAGGGCTGGCACAACGGTGACCGGTTAACCTTCGCGGTGTTCGATGTGCGGCGGAAGCACGCAGTCGGTCATGTCAGCCTGAACAACCGAGACGGCGGGCGGATCGGCCTCGGAGGGCGTGCGGAGATTGGCTACTGGACATCCCCTGACGCACGTGGCCGCGGGATCGCGCCGGCCCCTTGCGCGCGGTGACGACCTGGGTGTTCGGCGGCGTTGGTGCAGAGATGGTGGGGAATATCATGCTGGTGCACGATGTGCAAAGCGCGGCGTCGTGCCGGGCGGCCATGAAGAGCGGTTATCCGTGTCTCGAACTGAGCTTCGCCAAACCGCCGCACTGGCTCACAGACGCGCACATCCACGTGGCCGGTCGGGGTGCGCCCTGATACCTGGCCGCGCCCTGTCCCGGAGGGCGATTCATGCACCGTCTGCGCAAAGAAGTGATTGCTGCAGCGTCAACGCCGCGCGTTCGAACCCGGAAGATTCGCCTCGCACCTACCGCCCAAGACGACCATCCACCACCCGGACGCGCCACCCCTGTCCTGCAGAGGACTCCGCGAGCGTCGGGCGGCGGACGCGGGTCTGGCCCCGGTGCGGCTCTTCGACCTGTTGTAGTGGGAAGGCACCAACCGGCCGCACGAGGATGCGGCACCATGACTTGAGGGTATCGGACGGCAGGACGGTTCCTGACGAGACCAGGGTGGCTTGTCGTGTGTGGCTTCGCATATCCATTGTCGGAGACAGACCGGAATGGAACGGCCGGAAACGCTTCCATGTCGGCACGGACCTCGACACGGCGCGCTGCCGGCTGCCTATTAACTTTCGGACGCCGGCAGACACGGGCAGGTCGTGGGTTGTCGCCGTGTCCTATGATGTGGTCGGGACGCTTATCACGCCGTCCGTCCATGTGTCTACCCGTTCCTCCCTCCATCCTGGTCTCGAGAGGTGGTGCCTTTATGTCGGTTCGCAACGTACTCTTGGACGAGGCTCGGAAGGCGGCCGGGGAGTACCTCGAGAGTATCGCTCATCGAAGAGTCGCTGCTCCTGCGGCAGCCGATACGCTCCGCGCGGAGTTAAGTATCCCATTGTCGGAGGCGGGTGAGCCTCCCGAAGGCGTCCTCGGTGTGCTGGCACAGGCGGGGAGATTGGGGACCACGGCCACTCAGGGTCCGCGGTATTTCGGATTTGTCACCGGGGGGAGTCTACCCGTGGCGACTGCCGCCGACTGGCTCGTATCGGCGTGGGACCAGAATGGCGCGCTCCATGTCATGTCGCCCCTGTCAGCGGTGCTGGAGGATGTGACGGCCGGCTGGGTGCGGACGTTGCTTGGAGTGGGCCCGAAATGGAGCGTGGGATTCGTCACCGGCGGCCACATGGCGAACTTCACCGCCATGGCGGCGGCCCGCCGCCATGTGTTGCTGCGGCACGGGTGGGATGTCGAGAAAGATGGTCTCGCGGGGGCCCCCGAGGTAACGCTGCTGGCAGGGCAAGAAGCCCACTATACGATTGCGACCGCCGCACGCCTCCTCGGGTTTGGTTCCGAGCGAATCGTGCGCATCCCCACCGACAACCAGGGACGCATGGATGCCGACGCGCTCTATCAGAGCCTCCAAACCACCAACGGACCCGCGATAGTCTGTGCGCAGGCGGGGAACGTGAACTCCGGGGCCTTCGATCCTATTGATCAGCTGGCCGAGATATGCGGGGAGCGGGGAGCGTGGCTCCATGTAGACGGGGCCTTCGGACTTTGGGCGGCGGCCAGCCCGGCACTGCAGCATCTGGCGACCGGCATCGCGCGGGCAGATTCCCTGGCGACGGACGCCCACAAGTGGCTCAACGTTCCCTATGACTGCGGTGTCGTGCTGTGCGCGCATCCCGAGGCCCACCGGAGCGCCATGACGATGGAGGCGTCTTATATCGAGACCACCTCGTTCGAGCGTGACGCGCACGCCTATGTGCCCGAGGAGTCCCGCCGTGCCCGCGCCATCCCGGTCTACGCCGTGCTGCGCACGCTCGGAAAGAGCGGGCTTGCGGCCCTGCTTGAAACCTGCTGCCGGCATGCCCGCCGATTTGCCGAGGGCCTGGCGGAGGGCGGCTTTGAGATTCTGAATGACGTGGTCTTAAACCAGGTCCTGGTGTCGTTTGGGGACGATGACACGACGCGGCGGGTATTCCGGGGCGTGCAGGAAGACGGAACCTGCTGGTGCGGTGGAACAACGTGGAAGGGGCGGGCCGCCATGCGCATCAGCGTGTCTTCCTGGGCGACAGGGGATGAAGATGTGGAACTCTCCCTCAGTGCCATTACGACAGTCGCCCGCCAGGTTCGCGGACGCGAGCCGGCCCCGGGGGCGTAGCCCGCAAACGGCGGTTGGACAGGTTGCACGGTCGAGCGGCGAGGGGGAGCCCGCGGGGCAGGCCGTTTCCTGTGCCGGCCGCGGATGTGCGCGCGGCGGCGGGTCGTCGATATCGGGTGCCGCGACGGCAAGGGGCCCAGTGACGGCATCGCTCTATCCAAGATCAGCTCGCGCCGCGGGCCGCTGCGCGCGGAACCCACAACACAGGCGCGCGGTGAGATAAACAGGCCGGGCTAAGGCGAGCGGATGCCGCAATCTGCCGGGTTGAGGGCCGGTTGAAGGATAAGTGCCCCGGCGCCAGGAAATCTCTGTCAAGGTGGGACGCCATGACCGGAGCATGGAGTCAGAAGCGAGGACCGTCGCTCCCCGGCGGCCTGGTCCGGCTGGCGCGCCCGCTGCAGCTTGCGATCTGGACGGGGTCCACCGTCGTGCTGGGTCTCTCCGCCGCCTTTAGATTCCGCCCCGACTGGTTTTTGGCGCTGGTGGTGGTGGCCGTTGGCGGCGTGGCCCTGCAGGGCTATATAACGCACGGGCTGAACGACCTCTACGATTGGCAGTCCGGAACCGACCAGACGACCCCTGGGCGCATTTCCGGCGGCTCGCATGTCATTCGCGATGGACTTCTTGACGGCCGCCGCATTGGGGTCACGGTGGCGGTCGCCAGCGCCGCCTATGTGGGGCTTTTATTGTGGATAGGAGTCTGGCGCACCGAAGTCCTATGGCCGCTCGGGATAATCGCGCTGGGCGCGTCCATCTTCTACAGCCTACCGCCGCTGCGCTTTTGCTATCGGCCCCTGGCCGGTGAGTGGCTCGGAATCTTTCCGGCGATGACTGCCGGTGTGCTGGCGGCTGGCCTCGCGGTGCAGCAGGTGCTGACCCCGGTTCTCTGGGTTACCGCCGTCCTGCAGGGCATTATCTGTGTCGCCTCCGTAATGCAGCACCATCTGGTGGACATCGACAGCGACTGGGGCGCCCACCCGCC
Organism: Bacillota bacterium; assembly: GCA_021797815.1. Taxonomy (GTDB): domain Bacteria; phylum Bacillota; class Sulfobacillia; order Sulfobacillales; family JAIMBI01; genus JAKATP01. Next base: position 31,561 of record JAJZYZ010000021.1, on the reverse strand, counting down.
CAAGCGGACTTCGCCCGCGTACTGGCAGAGGCGCGTGGGCCGGCCCGGATCCGAGGTGGCGATGTTCTATCTCGCGCTGGCCTTTGTGGTCAGTCTGGCCGCAGCCGTGTTGGTCGCGCCGCGTTTCCTTTGGTCGGCTGCCCTGTGCGTGGTGGGTGTCTTTCTGGCGTCGAGGACGCAGCAGGGGGATCAGGAAAACGAAACGCGCAGCGACTACGGGTTAAAATTCCTGGGGGCGGTCAACGCACTCGGGTACGTCGCGATTGCGGTTCTGGTCGGCTGGCATTGAGTTGCCCGCTCAGCGGCATAAAAATTGGTGCCGAAGGCCGGATTTGAACCGGCACGTGGGATTACCACACGCGATTTTGAGTCGCGCGCGTCTGCCAATTCCGCCACTTCGGCGCCACGCGTCCATTATACAGGGCGTAACAAGTGCCCACAACGCCACCGGCAGGCAAGTCAGGGTGTGTACGTTGGGGTTCCCTGTCCAAACCCGCCGCCGGACCAGGTCACCTGCGTGGACGTGTTTTGATACAAGAGCCACGTCGGCGAGGGATATGTGGCCTGGACCAGCGTTCCGTTTTGATAGAACTGGAATGCTTCCCCGACGACGGCGAGGCGTGCCACCGCGTTTTGGAGATTGACTGGCGGACCGACGCCATCGGCGCCCGTCGGGCAGGCTGTCAGGGGGTGTGCGAAGGAGGCGCCGGGCCCGCAGTTTTCCGGTACGGTCACGACGACCGTGACACCCGTCGCGGTGCTCCAGGAGTCGGTATTGGCGACAGCCACCAGGACGGGCCAGGCGGCCGCTCCGGCAGTGCTGCCGCTTGTCACCGTCGCTGGGAGACGGATAGATCCACCCGAATAGAGCGGCGTCAGGCGGCCCGCCTGTATGGCCCAGCCGGGCCCGACCGTGGCCAGCGCGTCCGGCGCGTCGATGGCGACCAGGAAGCCGACGGCGCCGAGATTGGCGGGCGCTTGTACCGGAGCCACCCGCACCGCGGACATCGCAATGGAGATTCCGGTTGTGGAGGACGCGGATGCCGGGGGCGAGGTCGGCGGGGGCGCGGACGTCGACGCCGATGCGTGGCTCACCGAGGGCACGGGCTGGGGAGGCGTGCTGAACGCCGCAGACGGCCCGCCGCAGGCCGTGAGAGCGAACAGAACGGCAATCGTAGCGCCTAGACGGGGGACGACGGCGGTAGCCCCCTTCCTGCCTGGTTCCCGCACTTCTCGACTTCAAGACCCGATCCGGTTCGCCATCTGAGGCTTGGCCACCTCGTGGCCAAGCGTGCCATACCGCTGGGTCGACCGCTACTTTTTCAGGCGAATTGGAGGCGCCGGCGGAAAACTGCCCGACGACTCGTGCCCCCACGTGTATGGTGCTCGCCCATGGTCGGTTACGATGGCACACAGACAACTTGAGAACAGCAAGCGAGGGATCGTGTGGCACGCTACCTAATCACAAGCGCTCTGCCCTATATCAACGGTATCAAGCACCTCGGCAATCTGGTCGGCTCCCTGCTGCCCGCCGATGTTGCCGCCCGCACGCTCCGCATGGAAGGCGAAGAGGTGCTGTTCATCTGCGCGACCGATGAGCACGGGACCCCGGCCGAGCTGGCGGCCCGGGAGGCGGGTCAGGAAGTGGCCGAGTTTGCCCGCCGGGAACATGTCCGCCAGCGCGAGGTGTACGAGGCGTTTGCGCTCTCGTTTGACTGGTTTGGCCGCACTTCCAGCGCCGCCAACCACGAAATGACGGAGCGCTTCTACCAGAAGCTGGACGAGAACGGATTCATCGAGGAGCGGACCATACGGCAATTTTTCTCGGTCGACGATGACCGGTTCCTGCCTGATCGCTACGTAACCGGCACCTGCCCGCACTGCGGCTACGAGCGGGCCCGGGGTGACCAGTGTGAGAATTGCACGCGGGTGCTTGATCCGGTGGATCTCATCGGGCCGCGGTCCACCATCTCCGGCAGTGAGCGCCTGGAGCTCCGGGAGACTCGGCACCTGTTTTTGAACCTCGGTCCGCTGGCCGAACGCCTGCGGCAGTTTATCCTGGCGCATGAGGACTGGCCGCGCCTCTCGACCTCGGTGGCCTTGAAGTGGCTGGACGAAGGTCTTCGCCCGCGCGCCATCACCCGTGATCTGAGCTGGGGCGTCCCGGTGCCGCGGGAGGGCTTTCGGGACAAAGTCTTCTACGTGTGGTTCGATGCTCCCATCGGTTACATCGGGGCCACGAAGGAGTGGGCAGACGCCGAACCCTCCCGCCGGGACTGGCGCCGCTGGTGGCTCCAGCAGGACGACGTCCGCTACATCCAGTTCATGGCCAAAGACAACCTGCCGTTTCACACTATTTTCTTTCCGGGCATGGAGATGGGGAGCGGGGAGCCCTGGACGCTGGCCTCCTACATCAAAGGTTTCAGCTGGCTCACCTACGATGGCGGTAAATTTTCCACCAGCCAGAGCCGCGGGGTTTTCATGGATCAGGCGCTTGACATCCTGCCGGCCGACTACTGGCGCTATGGACTTTTGGCGCAGGCGCCGGAGACCGACGATGCCGACTTTACCTGGGAACGATTCGCCGCCACGGTCAACAAGGATCTGGTCGGCATGTTCGGAAACTACTGCCACCGGGTGCTGACGCTGACGGTGGCCAACTTCGGCGCGGAAGTCCCGGTAGGGGGTGTGCCAGGCGCACTGGAGGCCCGCCTCACCGATGACGTAAAGAGCAGTCTCGACGCCTATCGCGCGCATTTGCGCGCGTTCGAATACCGGCGCGCGGTGCAGGAGCTCCGCAGGCTGTGGTCGCTCGGGAATCTGTACCTGGAGGAGCGTGCACCCTGGCGTCTCGTAAAACAGGATCGCGAGACAGCCGCAGCGGTCCTGCGCCAGACGCTAAATCTTATGCGCGTGTACGCGCTCGCGGCCTGGCCGCTGATGCCCGCCGCCGCCCGTACCGTGCTGAACGGCCTGGGATGCCAGGATGATCTGAGGGAGCCTCGCTACACGGGGGCCGAGCGTTTTCATGCCCTGATCGGGGGCGAGTCGTTGATGCCCTTCCCCCCGCTATTCCGGCGACTGGATGCGGACGAGGTAGCGGCACTGAGCGCCCGCTATGCCGGAACCGGGCCGTCCTGAGGCGGCCGCCCCGATTCGGGCGGTCGTCTTTGACGTGGGCGGGGTCTTCCTAGACTGGGACCCCCGCCACCTCTATCGAAAGCTCTTCGCAGATCCGTGCGCGATGGAATGGTTTCTCCACCATATCGCGACGGCGGCGTGGCACACCGAGCATGATCGCGGGGTGTCCATCAGAGATTCGTGCGCGGCCCTCGCACGCCGGCATCCGGCGTTTATGGCGGAGGTTATGGCATGGGTCGATCGGGGCGAAGAAATGATCGGGGGGGAGGTGCCGAACATGGCCGGCCTTCTCATGGCGCTCGACACCAACGGGATCCCGTGCTACGCCCTCACCAACATGGAGCGAGAAACCTACCCCGGACGGCGTGAGCGGTTCGGGTTCTTCGGGCACTTTGTGGGCGTGATGGTGTCGGGCCAGGAGGGACTCATAAAACCGGATCCGGCGCTCTATCAAAGGCTCGCCGCGCGCTTCGGGCTCGAGCCCGCCCGCACGCTCTTCATCGATGACAGCCCCGCCAACGTCGAGGCCGCGAGCCGCCTCGGGTTTGCCACCCACCGGTTTGACGGGGCGGAGCGCCTTCGGGCGAGGTTAATGACGGCCCACCTTCTTCCCTCCTCCTAAATCTGTGCCGGCTCTCGCTTGACAGATCTTCGACCAGGATGCATATTTATGCACATTCGTGCAAAGGAGGCGGATCCGTGTCCCTTCCATCCTTGTCTATGCCTGCCGACTGGCCGGCCCTCACCGGGCTTGACTGCCTCCGACTGGCGGACTTTTCGCCTTCGGACCTTACCCAGCTTGTCCGACTGGGACGCGAGGTCAAGCAGCTGTCTGCCCTCAAGGTCCCGTTTGAACCGCTTCGCGGTTCAACGTTGGCCATGATTTTTGATAAACCGTCGACCCGCACCCGGGTGTCGTTTGCGGTGGGAATCCACGAACTTGGGGGACAGGCACTGGAACTTGACCCCTCCACGCTGCAGATGGCGCGGGGAGAGAGTCTTGAGGATACGGGCCGCGTGCTGTCCCAATTCGTGGACGGCATCATGATGCGTACCGGTTCCCATGAGAAGCTGGCACAGCTGGCAGAGGCCGCGAGCGTTCCGGTGGTGAACGGCCTGTCGGATGACTTCCATCCCTGTCAGCTGCTCGCGGACCTGCTGACCCTCTATGAAAGGCACGGGCGGCTGACCGGCCTGGCCGTGGCCTACGTGGGTGATGGCAGCAATATGGCCAACTCCTGGATTGAGGCGGCTGCCCTGCTCGGCATGGGCCTGCGGCTTGCGACCCCTCCGGGTTACGAACCAGATCCGACCCTCGTCGCCTGGGGCCGGGCCCTGGCGGCCCGCTCCGGTGGCTCCATCCATCTATCGCATGACCCGCGTGAAGCGGTGTGCGGCGCTGATGCCGTCTACACGGATGTGTGGGTGAGTATGGGCCAGGAGGCGGAGCAAGCCGAGCGGGAGGCAGCCTTTGCCCCCTATCAGGTGAACCGGCTTCTGATGCAGGTCGCCGGCCCTGACGCTGTATTCCTCCACTGCCTCCCGGCTCACCGGGGGCTTGAGGTGACCGATGACGTACTGGACGGTCCCCAGTCGCTCGTGTTCGAGCAGGCGGGGAATCGTCTTCATGCCCAGAAGGCGCTTCTGGTCAGCCTTCTGGCCCCGCGCGTCCGCTGACGACAGGCGGGAAACGTGTCACAGAACCCGGCGCCTCACGACGTTTGACAGCAGGCAACCGGGTTCAATAGAAAGGAAGACGTGAACCGATGGCGGAAACGGTGGTCCTGGCCTATTCAGGCGGACTGGACACCAGCGTGGCGATTCCCTGGCTGTCGGAGCAGGGATACGACGTGGTGGCGGTGGCGGCGGACCTGGGAGCCAACCTGGATCTCGCTGCCATCCAGGAAAAGGCGGTGAAGATAGGAGCCAGGCGCTGCTATGTGGTGGATGCACGCGCCATGTTCGCCGAGCGCTTTATTCGCCCCGCGCTGAACGCCAACGCGCTCTACGAGGGACAATATCCCCTTTCCGCGTCCTTATCGCGCCCGCTCATCGCGGAACTCCTGGTGGCGGTGGCCCATCGGGAAGGTGCCGATGCGGTGGCGCATGGGTGCACCGGCAAGGGCAACGACCAGGTGCGCTTTGACGTGGCCATCGGAGCCCTCGACCCGTCCCTGACCGTGGTGGCTCCGGTGCGGGAGTGGGCGTTCAGCCGCGACGCCGAGCTTGAGTATGCCGACGCGCACGGTGTCCCGGTACCGGTGACACGGCAGTCACCCTACAGCATCGACGTGAACCTGTGGGGCCGGAGCGCGGAGGGCGGCGCTATCGAAGACCCGGGCGCGCCAGTGCCGGAGGACGCCTATGCGTGGACGGTGAGTCCACAGGCTTGCCCACCGGAGGCGCTATCGGTTCAGCTGACCTTTGAGTCGGGCACACCGGTGGCCCTGAACGGGGAACACCTTTCGCTGTGGGAGCTCATTGACCGCCTAAACGGCCTTGCGGGCAGCCGCGGCGTCGGACGGATCGAAATGGTGGAAAATCGTCTGGTCGGCATCAAGTCCCGAGAAGTGTATGAGGCGCCGGCGGCCATTGCCCTCATAACGGCCAAGCGAGCCCTGGAGCAACTGGTGCTGACCCGTGATCTCTACCAGCTCCGGGCAAGCCTTGAGGGACAATACGCGGCCCTGGCGTACAACGGACTCTGGTACAGCCCCGCGCGCCTCGCCCTCGACGCGTTCATGCTCGAGGCGACCCGGTCCGTGACCGGTGAGGTGACCCTGCTCCTCGACCACGGACAGGCGATTGTGGCGGGTCGGACCGCGGCGGGCTCTCTTTACAACCCAGGTCTGGCGACCTATTCCCTCCATGACACCTTTGACCATAAGGCGGCCAAAGGCTTCGTGGACCTCTGGGGCCTTCCTATCCGTACGCTGGCCGCCATCCACCCGCTTGCGGACCCGGACGCCGAAAATTGGCCCTTCTCCATCCTGGAACCTGCGTCTCGCGCCTGACTCACGGAGCGCCCCCGCATGCGGGGGCGCTGCCGTTCCTCTGCAAGTACTTGCGCGCCGTCCTCCGGCCGGATACAACCGAGATGACCGACATTGCCGCATGTACATAGCTCACGACAAGAGAGGCCTGACGGGCATGGACAGACCGATCCGGCTGGCGATTATTGGCTGCGGGAACATCGTTCTGCGAGAGCACCTGCCGGGCTTTCGGGCGGCGGGTCGAGCGGCCGTGGATGTCGTGGCCTTTACGAGCCGCACGCGGACGTCGGCGGAACGGGCGCGGGCGCTGTGGGGCGGTGGGCTGTTGCTGGACTCGTGGCAGGAGGTTCTCGCCCGCGAGGACGTGGACGCCGTCGACATCGCCACACCGCCTGATGTCCACCGCGACATCGCCGTGGCAGCGGCCCGGGCCGGCAAGCATGTTCTGGTGGAGAAGCCCATGGCGCTCACCGCAGACGAGGCGAAGCAGATGGTGGAGGCGGCGCGGACGCACAACGTGGCGTTGGAGACCGCGGAATGGCCCCGTTACCATGGTGCCGTTCGTGCCGCTCGGGCGGCGTTGCGGACGGGACGCATCGGCGAGCTCACGGGCATCGAGGGCTACCTGGCCCATGGAGGACCCCAGGCATGGGCGCCCACGGCCGCCTGGTTTTTCGACCGGGCGCGATCCGGCGGGGGGGCCCTCATGGATCTGGGCGTTCATGCCATCGATGGGGTGCGAATGGTGGCGGCTGCGGACGTGGCCGATGTCTCGGCCGTCCTGTCCGGTGTGGTGGACCAGGTAGAGCGCGAGGCTGACGTGTTGTTCCGTCTGACCTCGGGGGTACCCGGCCACCTCCGCGTCTCATGGCGGGCACCCTATGAGAATCTCGTAAACGTGGCGGCCTGGGGCACGACGGGCCAGCTTACGGTGACGACGGCGGGAGCCTTAATCCGCCGCCCGGGTGGAGTCCGTGAAGAGGTTCCCTCGGAGCCGTCGCGGAATCTGTACGCGGACTTTGTAGCCGCCTGCCGGGGCGAGGCGGTCGCCCCGCGGCCGGCGGGTGAAGACGGGCTCGCCGCGATGGCTTTTGTGAGCGCCTGTTACCGGGCCGCGGCCGCCGGGTCGTGGGCATCGGTATGAGTGGACCGCAAGGAATCCCCCCGCTCATGCCGAAAGGATAGAGAAGCGGCGCGGTCGGCGCCGGCTTTTCCGTGCGAAGGGGAGAACCATATTGGAAATGACCGGTGGAGAGGCGCTTTCCGGACAGCTGGTGCGCGAGGGCGTGACCATGCTGTTTGGCTTGCCTGGCATTCAACTGGACCACGCCTTTGCCGGCCTGTACCAGGACCGGGACCGTATCGCATTTCGCGGGCCGCGGCACGAGCAGGCAACGACATACATGGCTGACGGCTATGCGCGGGCGCGCGGGGAGGCGGGGGTGGCTCTGGTCGTGCCCGGCCCCGGGGTGCTGAACGCGGGCGCCGGTCTGGCCACCGCCTACGCCTGTTCGGCACCGGTGCTGCTCATCGCCGGGCAGATTCCCTCGGCCCACATCGGGCAGGGGCTCGGCCTCCTGCACGAAATCCCCGATCAGACGGCCATCTTGCATTCTTTAACCAAGTGGAGCGGCCGCGCCCGTCGTCCCGAAGAGATCCCAGCACTCGTGCACGAGGCGTTCCGGCAGATGTGGCGGGGCCGTCCGCGGCCGGTTGCCTTGGAGGTGCCGCCTGATGTCCTGGCGGCTCGCGCCCCTATAGAACTTTTGCGCGCGGATCCCCATGATCACGACGCTCTCCGGACACCTCCGGATGAAGCGCTGATGGCTCAGGCGGCCGCCCTCCTGGCGAAGGCGGCGCGCCCCGTAATTTACGCCGGATACGGCGTGGTGACCAGTTCCGCCTCAGATGCCCTTAGCCGCCTCGCGGAACGGCTGCAGGCGCCGGTGGTGGTGAGCGGCAACGGCAAGGGCGCCTTGTCGGACCGGCATCCGCTGGCGCTAAACGCCATGGCCGCGGGCGAGCTGCTGGCGGCGGCGGACGTCGTCCTGGCCGTCGGCACGCGCTTCATGGCCGGGCAGGCGCGGCCGCTGGAAACGTCTGGGCAGTTGATTTTGATGAACGCCGACCCCGCGGACCTAGGAGCCCCCCGCGCGCCTGCCCTCGCCATCGAAGCAGACGCGCGTCTCGGCCTGGAGGCGCTTGCGGCCGGCCTCGAGGGGATGCCCCGGCGACCGCGCCCCTGGGCGGACGTGTCGGGCATCCGTGAGCGCGCCTGGGCCGACGCAATGGCGGTAGAGCCGCAGGCTGCGTTCTGCCGGGCACTTCGCAGTGCGATCCCGGACGACGGGATTCTGGTGAGCGAGATGACACAGGTGGGCTATGTGGCACGCTCGGCCTATCCCGTCTACGAGCCGCGTACGTTCATTCACCCCGGCTACCAGGGCACGCTCGGTTACGGATTTCCGACCGCTCTCGGAGTGAAGGCGGGATTGCCCGACCGGGCGGTGGTCTCCATCACCGGCGACGGAGGCTTCGGGTGGGGCCTCGCCGAACTTGCCACCGCCAAGCGGTACGGGATCGGCCTCGTGACCGTGGTCTTTGACGACAAGGCCTTCGGGAACGTCAAACGGATTCAGAAGGAGGAGTTTTCCGGCCACCTCATCGGCACGGAGCTTGTGAACCCCGACTTCGTTCACCTGGCGGAGGCCTTCGGGGTCCGGGGACTCCGCGTGGGAAGCCCGGAGGGTCTGGAGGGGGCCCTTCGCGAGGCTCTGGCCGACAACGCGCCCTGCGTGATTGAGGTGCCGGTGGGCGAGATGGACAGCATGCGGACCCAGCTGGCCCGGCAGGCGCTGGTGCGTCAGCCAGCCTGAGTGGGCAGAACGCGTGCTTGAACGAGGCACCAAAGACCCGGCACCAACGCCTAGGAGGGGCACCCATGGCCGAAACAGCGAAGGAGAGGCGCGCGGGACATGACATGGATCGCGTGCGCGAGGGCTGCACGCGATTTCTGGCCGGCCATGGCCAGCGCACGGTGGCCGATATGCTGGCCATGATTCCGGCGGACACTGTTCAGGACCACTACGGACAAGGTGGGGCGGTGGCCGAGCTTGAAGCCGAGGTGGCACGCCTCCTGGGAAAAGAAGCGGCCCTGTTTTTTCCCAGCGGAACGATGGCCCAGCAGATCGTGCTCCGGGTGCACGCGGACCGCCGCGGCCGGCGCGGCATCGTGTTTCACCCGTGGTCGCATCTGGACTGGCACGAGGGCCGGGGATATGAGCGGCTGCACAGCTTGCACGGGATTCCCTGCGGCCCCCTCGGAGAGGTGTTGAGTCTCCGCGCGCTGCAGACGATTCGAGAAGCGCCGGCGGCCTTGCTGCTGGAGCTGCCTCAAAGGGATCTGGGCGGGGATCTGCCGTCGTGGGACGAACTGGTTGCCGAAACGGACTGGGCCCGGTCCCGCGGGGCGGCGGTGCACATGGATGGGGCCCGCCTGTGGGAGGCGGCGCCCTACTACGCGAAGACGCCAGCGGAAGTGGCGGCCCTCTTCGACACCGTCTACGTCTCATTTTACAAGGGGCTCGGCGGCATTACCGGATGCTGTCTTGCGGGACCGCGCGACGTGCTCATGGAGGCCGACGAGTGGCGGGTCCGCCACGGGGGCAGGCTGTACGGGCTCTGGCCGTATGCTGCTTCCGCCCTCACGGCGCTCCGCCAGCGTGTTGAGAAAATGCCTCAGTATCTCGAGCATGCCCGCGCCATCGCCGCGGCGCTCCATGGCATTGACGGCCTGCAGGTGATCCCGGACCCGCCGAAGGCGCCGATGATGCATGTGCAGATGGATGGTACGCCGGAGCTTCTGATGGCGCGCGGGCTTGAGATAGCCCGTCGCGACCGGATATGGACGTTCGTTCGTCCCTTTGCCGTGGATTCTCCGCATCGGATCCGGGTGGAATTCTCGGTGGGCGACGCCACTCTCGGTTTTCGCGTGGACGAGGTGCGGGAGCTGTTTCAAGATCTGGCCGGGGTTGTCTGAGGACCTCGTCGCGGCCAGGCCCCCTGAAGACGGTACGATGAGAGGACAGGGGAAGAAGGACAGAGGAAAGAGGCAAGGCGAACCCGATCCGCCGCGCCGCATCGGTTCATGTGGATTCGCGAAACACGAGGCAGGAAGTTTCACTAAACAAACATAATCATTGAACCACGTGCGGGCGCGTGCCGATAAATGGGGAAAGCGTGCCGGAGTTTCATGGGCACACACTGCAGCGACGTCGGGAGGAACAATGGCGACGCCTTCTCAGGTGGGCGCAGCAGGTGATCGGCTGGTAACATCCGACCTGCGCCGCAAAGGCTACCGGGTGCGGCCGCACGCCTCCGCGTCCGGATACACGCCCCTCGAAGCTCAGGCCCATCCGGCCCGAATTGTCGTGCAGGTCAAAGCCGCGGAGTATCCGGAAGAGCCGCCGTATCTGTCGCGCGTCGAGGAGGCGACGATAAAGGCGATGGCGTCGGAGATGAGCGCCGAGGCCTGGGAGGCGCGCGTGCAGGTGGACGACCGTCTCCGGCTGACGCGCTCGATCGGGTGGCGAAAGCTTAAGTAGCGGTCCGTCGTCGCGGTTAGACCGCCGGGGCCGCGTGAGAGGGGGCGGGGACGCCCGTCCCATCCCGGACAGGCAGCAAGGGACGGCCGCGCCGAGGTATCGGGTTGGGCTTACGCGAGCGCATCTGGCTCCTAATCCGGGTGCCTACAGCCGGCGCGCCCCTCATGGTGTTGAGCCTGGTCCAGATCCTGTCGTTCGATTCCGCGACCTATCTTTGTCACATCTTCGCGTAATATTCCCGCGAGGGGTATAATGCGGGCGATCCACAACCGTGCATAAAAGTAAAACACCTGGCCCCGACCCGCTTCGGACTGGCGGTCGTTCGTCCCCTGTGTCCGGTCTTAGGACCCGATGAATGGAGGCGGTCCCGTGTCGCGGGATGTGGAGCAGAAGGTCAGGGTACGACACCTTCAACAGGAAGATCTGGGGGAGGCCGACCGGATCCTGCGCAGTGCCTTTGGCACATTTCTTGGCCTTTCGCGACCGACGGACTACTTCGTTGACCGCGATTACGTCCGCACGCGGTATCAGGCTGATCCGCGAATGGCGTGGGCGGCCGAGGTGGACGGCCGCCTCGCGGGCACCAGCTTCGCGACCAGATGGGGGAGCCTTGGCTTCTTCGGGCCGCTCACGGTCGATCCCGATCTATGGGATCGAGGCGTTGGTCGGGCTCTCCTCGGTCCCACCCTGGAGGCACTGAAAGCACCGGGGGTGACCCATCGGGGTCTTTTCACGTACGCCCACAGTCCGAAGCACCTCGCCCTCTATCAAAGCGTGGGATTCTGGCCGCGGTTTCTCACGGTCATTGTGGAGAAGTCGGTCACGGAGTCGAGTGGGGGTTCGTTCACGGCGCTGTCGTCTGTCGCCGACGCCGCGGACGCCCTTGACGCCGCCCGGGACCTTACCGGCGCGGTCTATCGGGGTCTCGACCTCGGTCACGAGATAGAGGCCGTGCGCCGACTCGGGCTCGGCGAAACCCTGCTGGTCTATGACGGGGACCGGCTCGCGGCGCTGGCCGTGTGTCACGTAGGACCGGGCACCGAGGCCGGCGGGGGCCGCCTCTATATTAAGTTCGGGGCGGCCCGTCCGGGCACGGCCGCACCGCAGCGATTCGCGAGGCTGCTGGCCGCCTGCGAGAGTCATGCCCTCGCGTCCGGATGCCCCACCGTGGTGGCGGGTGTCAGCACCGGCCGGCGTGGGGCATACCGGCAGCTTCTGGAACGCGGCTACCAGACCCAGTCCGTCGGGGTGACGCTGCATGCTCCCGATCTCGATCCGTACCATCATCCGGACGCATACGTGATGGACGACTGGCGCTGACGCTTGTGTGCTGCGGTGTCGGCACGACCCGGGCGGTGCGCCCCCCGGGGGACCTATCCCTGGGACGGAGGGGACTCGGGTTCGACCCGAAGCGGGCCGGCATACTCGGTAAACTCGATGCGCGACGGATGCTCGACGTCGTGGTGAACCGTGATGCGGGCGATGGGGCCCGCCGTTTCCTCGGCGTTGGGCCCCCCCGTATGCCAGTTGCGGTCGACCAAGGGGAAATTTGACCCCGCGACCTCGAGTCGGACCTGATGGCCGCGGGCGAAGTAGTTGGCGGTCGTGATGCCGACAATCCTCACATCGTAGATGCGGCCGGGCTCAAGAAGGGCGGTCGTTCGGTATCCGTTCCGGTACCGCATCCTAAGACAGGACCAGGCCACGTTGAACGCGGTTCCATCAGGGTACACGTCGACCAATTTCACGAACAGGTCCGTATCGGCCACATCGGTTGATACGTACAGCAGCGCCTCCACATCTCCGACCAGGGCCACACCCTGGGAGAGGGGCGGCGTGGAGTAGACCAGTACGTCCGAGCGGGCTTCTGCGGGCCGCTGATCGCACACAATGTGGGGCGAACCCAGCATCATGCCCAGTGACTGGACAGGATTCTCCGGGTCTGCCAGGACCTCGTCCGACGAACCGGACCGGGAGTCCGGGAGCGGCTGCAGGAGCCCGTCACCCCAGAGGGTCTGCGCATGACCGCGGCTTGCGAGGTGAAGGATGCCGGGGCGCGACGGGGTGAGCGGCCAGGATTCGCCCGTGAGCCACTGGTTTCCGCCCACCAAGAACACCTGCACCCGCGGCATGGGAGTCCACGCGCTGGCGTCGCCGTTCAAGAAGCGGCGAAACCAGGCCCAGATAATATCGTCGTACGGGAAGGTGGTGTCTCCGACCGGTCGATCTCCCAGGAGAGCCTGGGCAGACGCGGAGCGAATCATGGCGCAGTGAGTGCTGGCGGCCATGATGAGGTACTGCTCGGGATGGTGCTGCTGGAACTGAAACAGTTTGACCGTCTCGTAGGCGGCAAAATCGAGCCATCCGTTGATATTGAGCTGAGGAGTGGCCCCGCCGGCATGGTGCGCGTGAATATGGTCGGCCTCGTCCCACACCGGGTCCAGCGGACCGGCCCGCATGTAGGTATCAAATCCGGTCTCGGGTACTCCCATGCGACGTAACACGTCTCCACTGGGGGCCGTGCGCATCACCCGCTCGAGGGCCACGGCGTACTCCGGATCACGCCCGCCCGGGGACGTGAGAACGAAATTCCGGAGCGCCCGCGTGATGGCGTCCGGATCGTCCCCCAGCGCAAGGCCGGGGCGGCGGAGGACGGCCGACGGGTGGTACCAGCGGGCCTTTTGGGCCAGCACCGGTATGCCGCCCTTATAGAAGAATCCGTGGTTACCCTCGCAGCCGGGAATATTGCCGACGCCGGCTCCGGAGCTCATCGGGACGGCTGCCCGGAGCGCCCGATGGCCCTCAGCCGCCACGCGCAGCTGGTTTTCCGCCGGTGAGGAACAGCCAATGAGGCCGCAGGCGCCGTTGGACCAGGATTGCGCCTCGATCCAGGTGAGCGTGTCCTCGCAGTCGGCGCTCCCGTGTCCAATCACACTGTAGGGACCGTCTGACCAGCCCGTGCCGCGCTCGTTTTGAATCACGACGGCAAATCCGGCCCCGAACGCTTTGGTGAAGACGTCGTAGGGAAGCTGGTGGGTGCGGGCGCTCTGGTAGGGCGTACGCACGAGAAGAGTCGGCACACGGGTATCGGCGCGCGGCCGGATGACCACGGTGGCCAGCCGCGCCCCATCCCGCATGGCCACCATCCGATAATCGAACCGATATCGCTCGTCCGTGGCTCCACGCTCCCGGGCTGCCGACTCGAGCGGAGTGGGCGGGCCCGCCTGAAAGAAATCCGGATCCATCCTCGGCTGTTCGCGACTCTCCAAGCCTCCGGTCATCGCACACCTCCGACTAAGATAGGGCGTCTGCTCCGACCTCCGGGAGCGCCTGCCATCAGTGTCGCAAGCTAGCCGTCAGGATGCCATCGGGGGGCGTGGTATTGGGCGCGAGACAGCGGATGGAGATGAGGGGGATGGCTTCGGCGTCCACGCGTGCACGTCGGTGTCTCGCGCGCAGGATCGGCTCCTTCCGATGGCGAATCGACCCCGAAACCGCGACGGGCGGCCAGGCGCGAGAATGTGGCCGCCGGTCACCATGACCGGCTCGATAGGGGGAGATGGGCGTGCGGCGGTGGCAGATGGACACCGAGGCGGGAGCGGGCGGCGGCCCCGCACTTGATTCATTACGGACGCGGGCGCAGGACGCACTGCAGGCACACGACTGGCCCGCCTTTTATGGCCTGCGGCCGGCGCTCGAACGGGACACGGCCTTCTGGACCGACGTCTGGGGGCCGGCCACCGCGATCGCGGCCCGGAACCTGGGACATTCGGAGGCCCTCACCCTTCTCCGGAGGGTGGTCGCGGAAGGGTTCCGGCAGCCCGAGATTTTCGGGGATTTACTGGAACGAGCCTTCGGCGACGACCCCGGCTGGGCGCGCCTGCAGACCGAGATGACCACCGGCGTGCCTCCGTCCCCCCTGACCCTGCTGGACTGGCCCGTCATTGCCCCGCACGCCGCCCTGGGACTCCTTAGGCTGCCTGGACGGGAGGAGGAGCTCCGCTCGCTGATTCCGGCGCGTGAGACGGGCGCCTGGGACACGGCGCGCGGGCTCCTTCGGTGGGTCACCGGGCGCTGGCGGCACGCCAACGCCCACATGGACGTCAACGACGCCGTGGAGTGCCTGCGGCGGGTCGAGGCCGGCGATCGATTTGCCTGCGTCGAATACAGCCTGGTGTTGAGTCAGGCCTTAAATGCCCTGGACATCCCGGCCCGACGGGTCTCCCTGCGCCAGAACGATTATCATGCGGGGCTGGGACGAAGTCACATGGTGTCGGAGGCATGGATTGACGATCTGGGGGCCTGGGTGGTGCTGGACGGCCAGAACGGCCTTTACTGGACCGCCGCCGACGGCACTCCTCTCGGCGCCCCGGCGCTGCAGGAAATGGCGGTGTCCGGCGCCCCGGTCCCCGGTTACTGCACGTATCGGAACGATCTGACCGACGACGACACCCATGTCTGGTTCAGTTACTTCGCGCACATCTCCACGACCGCGGGCACCTGGTCGGCCGGCCCCTTCACGCCGGTTTTTCAGCGGGAGTGGCTGGTCACGTCCAATGCGCTGGTCCACGGCCCCGCGCCCCTGTACCCGAACCTCGCCGAGGTGGGGGTGGAGACCGCGGTCGCGGGCGGTGCGCCCGCGCTCCGACTCAGCGCCGCCCATCCCTACCGCGCCGGTTTTGTCGCGGGGGGCGTCCCGCTCCCCGACGATACCTATGTGCTGGAAATGACGAAGGGGGCGCACGAGATAGACCTGGCGGTCGTGACGTCGTACGGAGCGCTCGCCGCGCAGCGGCTGTCCTACCAGGTCCGCTGAGAAGAGCCGTCTCATGGTCATGGCACCCGTTGCCCCCCGGAACGCGTCTACGGGCCCCCGCCGCCAGACTCCTGCAGGATGGCGGTCAGGGCGGGCACCACGCGGGAAAGCCGCGCGGCATCGAGACTCTGAGCCGCCCGGCGGATGATCTCCTCGCGCAGACGGCCGTCATCAAGGGTGGCGGCGACCGCCTCCGGCCACACGTCGTTCCGGCTCGGATCCACGGCCACGAATGAATGCTCCGCTGCCCGTCGCGTGAGGGGGTCATCGATGCCCACGGCGGGAAGGCCGCTTGCCAGCGCCCAACGCATGAGCGCCGGGTATCCGCCGTGCACATCGGCCTGCATGAAAAGATCGGCGCTGTGAAAGAGACCGGCCAGCTCCGTGTCAGACAGCGGGGGCAGGAAGACCGCCGCTTCCTGGAGGCCCATGGCCGCGACGGCCGGGGCGATGCGGGCGCGATCACCGAGGGCGTCCAGCAAGACCAGCTCGCCGCCCGCAGAGAGTACGCGGCGGGCGGCCGGAAGGACACGGGTAAGGGCGTGGCCAAGACGCCAGTCTCCCGCTACGACCAGCCGCGGGCGTGCCTGCAGGCGATGGCGCCGGGTCACCTGGAACACCGGGCCCGCGTCGCTCCAGTCAAAAAACGGGTCGGGAACGGGGTAGGGAAGGTGCGCAATCGATCCGGCGGCACCCTGTTCTGTCAGGAGAAGGCCGAGGGCCTGGTCGGGTACCACCGTCATCCGCGTCGGACGCACGGCGGAGCCGAACGGCGGTCCTGCCGCCACCCGGACATCCGGGTGCCCGGCACCCCACCCGAATTGCACACGCGTCACCGGTCCCCGCGCGAATAGGCGGCCTTTGCGGTCGATCCGCCACCCGTTGACCGACAGCCCCTCCGCGAATATGTCAGCCGCCCGGCTATCCGCTCCGCAGGCGTCCGCGGCTTTCTCCCAGCGAAGCTCGGGCATCAGGCGTGGGTCCCGGCTCTTGGCAGAGCCATCCCCTCCGTCGCGGCGGGAAACCACACGAGGGAGCTGTGGGTGGCGTCAGCGAAGAAGAGCCAGCGCTCCACGTAGGTTAAGACGGTGGCAACGAGCGCCGCCGACAGGCCTGCCCACGCAGTCTGAATCCCAACCAGCACGATCACGGCCAGGGCGAGCGCAAGCACTCCTCCCTCGAGGAGCCGCCGGCGCAGCCGTCCGATAGAAGGCCACACCTGGGGCTGGGTTCGGTAGGGAGCGCGCGTGGTGCCCGTGTCCAGGAGACGATGCGGGCCCCGGGGGAGACCAAAACCGGTCTCGGCCCGAATCCGGCTCCGCGCCTCCCGAAATGTCCGGAACTGAAGGACCTTGAACAGGGCCCACAGCACCAGGGAGCCCCGGAGGAGCCCCGCAAACACCGCCGAGGACAGGGCGGTGTGAGGACCCGCGAGGAGCCATCCGGCATCTGCCCAGACGGCACCGCCCAATATCCCTGTGCCCATCATGGTGACGACGGTGAGCGGACTGTGCCAGCTCAGCATGGCAGGAATAGTGGCATAGATCATGGCCGTGACGAAGAGGGCGATCAGTGCCAGCACGGCGGCCGCGCCGACAAGCTCGGGGTACCAGCCAGCCGCCGCTGGAAAGAGGCGCGGCAGCACGACCGCCGCGGCCGTGGCCAGACCGAGGAGCGTCGTGGTTAGGACTTCGCGTGAGAGCCAGGACGTGGCAAGCCGGCGGAGCAGGAAGCGGGCGCCGGCCAGCCGGTGCATATGAAAAATGGAGGCCGCCCCGCCGGCTCCCACCAATATGAGACTGGTAAGGGACAGGAGCGACCAGGCCTCCACGGACAGGGCGCGCGCTCCGAGGGTGAGACCGAGGAGGGCCAGTGTGATGATGAGCCCGCCGGCCAGACCCTGCAATCCCGTCATCAGGAGAAGCGGCCAGGTGGGGCGCATCAGTATCGCTCCGCGAGCGCACGATCCACGGCCTCGTCATCCACCGGTCCCGGCATGGGCCGGCGAGGGAGGTAATGAACCGCCGGACGCGCTCCCAATTCTGGCAGGAGCCCGAACCCCTGTCGTTCGGCCACCAGGCGGGACACCAACGACGACGGGTCGTCGAGGTCCCCGAACGTCCGGGCGTGAGTGGGGCAGCTCTGGACGCAGGCCGGCTGGCGATCGTCGGGCGCCAGCGTCTCGTCTTCGATGCGGTCGATGCACATCGTGCACTTTTTTACCACGCCCTCATGCTCATCAAACTCGCGCACCCCGTAAGGGCAGGCCCACATGCACAGCTGACAGCCGATACAGGCGTCATAGTCCACCAGGACGACGCCGTTATCCTCCCGTTTGAAGGAGGCGCCGGTAGGGCAGACAGGGACACAGGGGGCGTCATAGCAGTGCATGCACGCTTTCGGGAGGTAGAGGACCGACGTGTTGGGATAGGTGTCGGCCTCCATGCTCACGATGCGGTTCCACCACATGCCGTCCGGCTCTCCGTACGGATCATGGTCCGGCACCGGCCCGAAGGCGCCGCCGGTGTTGTGCTCCTTGCAGGACACCTGACAGCTCTTGCACCCCACACACTTGTTCAGGTCCGTAATGATGGTCAGCTGCATGTCGCGTCTCCTTCCTGTATGTCCCCGGATGCCCGCTTGGGCAGCAGCGGCACGGGCCGTATCGTCTCCATCGGATGGCCGTCGCGGGTTGTATAGGCGAGCCGCTTCGGTGCCGGCGCGCTGCCGGGCAGAGGCGGAACCGGATCCACGCGCGGCCATACGTCCTGTCGGTCGGCAGGGTAGATGCGCACACGGGTGTCATACCAACCGGCCTGGCCGGTCACGGGGTCGTTGTTGAAGAACGTGCCGGGTCCGTCCAGCCGCATCACATCGGGAATGATGTGGTTGACCAGAATGGCCCGCGTAGCTTCGGGGGCTTCTGGATGGAGTCCCCAGGCGCCAGGACCCTTGGCGATGGCGTTCCAGGTCCAGACGGTTCCGGGCTCAACCGCATCGGAAATGGCGACGCGGGCCGTCATGCGGCCGAGCCGCGACTCCACATAGATGGCGTCACCCTCGTGCAGATTCTCGCGACGCGCGAGCTCGGCATTGATGAAGATGGGATTCTCGTTTACCAACTGGCGCAGCCACGCGTTCATCGAGCCCCACGAGTGATAGTGGGTCATGGGCCGCTGCGTGATGATGCGAAGCGGATAGCGCTCATGGTCGGGCAGCTCATCCTCGAGGGGCGGGTGCCAGAATGCAACCGGGTCCATGTAACGCTGAAGGCGCGCCCGAAGCCGCGGATCGTCCGGCTTCTTGCCCGGCCAGAGCCCCTCGCCCGCAAGGCGGAAGCGTTGCAGCGGCTCACTGTAGAGGTTTAGCACGATGGGACTGGTCGAGGGCAGGAAATGCGCCTTATGCGCCCAGTCGAGATAGGCGCGGTTGGCCATCCGGAAGTATTGAGCGCCCCGATCGAGGCGCAGGCGCCAGAACGCCTGGTGATCCGCGTAGGCGTCGAGCTGGCTGCCGTTCGGCTCTCCCACCAGGATCTTGTCGCCGCGTCGTCCGCGGTGGCCGGCCAGCAGGCCGATGCCGGACCCCGGTGCTGTCTCCCAGTGCTCGATGAAATCGCGATAACTATGAAAGCGGGGGCGGCCTGCCCCATCCGTGAACCCCGGCAGCCTGAGCCGGCTTCCGAGTTCGATGAGAACATCGGCGGTGGGCCGGACCCCCGGCGGCGGCGGCACCACCGGCTGGCGGATGGAGTCGGCGGGCCCGTCAGGCTCCGAGATGGGCCGGTCCAGAAGAGAGGTCGCATCCCACCGCTCGAGGTAGGTGGTGTCGGGCAGGACGAGGTCCGCAAACCGCACCGTTTCGGAATCGAACGCGTCGAACACGACCACATGGGGAATGCGGTACTCCCCGTTCTCATCGCGCGCCTTTAGCATGTCGCGCGTGTCGAGGGTGTTCCAGGTGGAATTCCAGGCCAGGTTCGACATGTACACCAGGAGCGTGTCGATGGCATAGGGGGTCTTGTCATAGGCGTTGCGGATGACGTTCTGGATGCCGCCGTGTGCCGCCAGCGGATACTTCCACGAATAGCTCTCGTCAATGCGAAAGCCGTCATCGCCCTCGACCAGAAGGTCGTCGGGGCTGGTGGGGTAGCCAAGCAGCGGCGCCGGGGCGGCCGTATTGGCGCGGTACGCGTGAGGATCGGGATCTGGCTTGACCGGCGGCGGAATCTGCTTCGGGTACGGGCTCTTGTAGCGGAACCCACCCGGACGGTCAATGGCACCGAGGCACATCATGAGAGTGAAGAGGCTTCTCACCGTCTGAAAGCCATTGGTGTGGGCCGCCAGTCCACGCATGGCATGAAATGCCACCGGACGGCCGACGGTGGTGGCGAACGAATCGCCGTACACGTCTGTCCACGGAATCGGCAGTTCGACCGGATGCCGGAAGGCCGTCTCGCCCATCTCCAGCGCGAGACGCACGATGGTCCGTCGAGGTACGCCGGAAAGTTCCTCGGCCCACCGGGGGGTTGTGGTCCGGATGCGTTCGGTGAGGCGGCTTAGGGCCGGCACCAGGCGCTGGCCCGCCTCGCGAATCTCCCCCTCAAGCTGACCCTGTCCGCGGGCGGCCATAAACTCGGTGAGGCGGCCGTCGGGGCCGATGACCGCGGGCTCGCCGTCGACCCGGTAGAGGAGCCCGTCCCCGGCAGTGCCCGGGGCGTCTATCACGAGCTGCGCGGCATTGGTGTACCGGGCCAGAAACTCCCGGTCAAAGAATCCTTCGCGGTGCAGCACGTGCAGGAACGCCATGAACAGCGCCCCGTCCGTACCCGGACGGATGGGCACCCATTCGTCGGCGAGCGCCCCGTAGCCACTGCGAACCGGATTTACCACCACAAAGCGGCCCCCCCGGTCTTTCAGTTCCGAGATCGCCAGTTTGAGGGGGTTGGAGGGATGATCCTCCGCCACCCCGATGAGCATGAACCAGCGGGCCCATTCGGTGTCCGGCCAGCCAAACTCCCACATGCTGCCGCCAATGGAGTACATCCCTGCCGCTGCCATATTGACGGAGCAGAATCCGCCGTGCGCCGCCCAATTGGGTGTGCCGAACTGCTGCGCCCAGTACCCGTTGAACGCCTGCATCTGATCTCGGCCGGTAAAGTAGGCGAGGCCGCGGGGATCGGTCGCGCGTATATTGCGAAGCCAGCCCTCGAGCGTCCCCATGGCCGTGTCCCAGTCCACGGGCACCAGCCGGCCCTCGCCGCGTTCGCTGCCCGGTTCGCGCATGAGCGGGGTGGTGAGACGGGCGGGGCTGTATTCGGTCATCAGGCCGGCACCGCCTTTGGCGCACCACACACCTTTGTTGACCGGGTGCTCGGCGATGCCCTTGATGAACCGGATGCGCTCGTTTTCGACCGTAACCTCAAGCCCGCAGCGGCAGGCGCACATGTAACAGGTGGTATGCACGGTGCGGCTTGAGCCTGACTCCTCATCAGCCATGGGCAGGGGAACAGAGCGGGGCTGGGCCATGGTGATCCTCCAGAAGGGCCGGTTTCCCGGCCAGAATGGCATCCTGCGGCCGTCAACGCGGGTTGTTGGCGACGGAAGCTTGCGACGCCCGCGGCGGGCGAAGTCTATACTAAGTCGACCAAAACCGTCAGGATTGGGCTCATGGTATCCGACAGGCGCCCGATGGGCGTTCTTGATTACTGATGGCGCCTACCGGGAATCGCGAAGGGGGGACGGCTTGCAGCAGCCGAACTGGGAGACATTTCGCGCCGTGGCGGAAGTCGGGTCGATATCCGGGGCCGCGAGGGTGCTGAACCTCTCGCAGTCGGCCGTGAGTCAGAAAATCCAGCAGCTGGAAGACCAGTACGGAACGTCGCTTTTGGTGCGCTCGACTCAGGGCGTGCGGCTTACGGCCGCCGGAGAGGTGCTGTACCGCTACGTGGTCAAACTCCTGCATACGCTCGACGAGGCGCACGACCGCGTGCGTGCGCTGGCCGACGAACGGCCGGGCCCGATCAAGGTCGGGGCAAGCCTCACCATCGCGGAATACATCCTGCCGGGGCTGCTCACGCGGTTTTACGGGGCCGAGCTGCAGGGACGGCTGACGGTCATGATGGCAAATTCCTCGGCGGTGCTGGATCTGGTGGCCTCGCATGCCGTGGATGTCGGGCTCGTGGAACACGAGATCCAGCGGTCGGACATCGTGCGCCGCCGCTTTCTCCGCGACGTGCCTACCCTCCTCGTGCATGCGGGGCATCGATGGGCCGGCCGCACCCGTGTCAGCCTCGACGAATTTGTCCACGAGCCTCTCATTCTGCGCGAACCGGGCTCGGGTACGCGGGCGGCTCTGGAGGCGGCGCTCGCCGACGTGGGCCTGGGTGTCGACGACCTGACGATAAGCCTGGTCCTCGGCACGACCCAGGCCATCAAGGCGATGGTGCGGGCCGGCCTCGGCTCCAGCGTGCTGTCGCCCCTTACCGTGCTTCCGGGCGAGCGCGGTGATTTCTGGAGTGTGGAGGTCGAGGAACTCGACTTCGCCCGCTCGTTCTATGCCGTCCACCTGCCGCTCCCGTTGTCCGATGGAGCCCGCCACCTTATCAGCTGGCTGACGCGGGCGGGCGTGCCGGCGCATTAACTGATCCCAAGCGACCCAAGGAGAACGGCTCCCCAGCGATCCTGAGTCCGAGGGGCAGGAGAGCCGTCGGCGTTCCCTCTTCGGCCGGCACGGATCCCACCCGACTTTGACCCCCGCGGCCGCCGAGGTCCGCTCCGTCATCGAGCCCAGATTCAGGCAGAAAGGGGTCGCATGCGAGACGCCAGATGCGGCGCTCGCCGGAGAGATAGGCGTCGTGCATCCCGTGTTTGCGGTCATTCGGTCCCTTCGGGATGGGCTCGGCCGAAAGACGTCCGTATCGCGACTGGATAGGAAGTTGCCGCCTCCGCCTTCTCCGGTTCGCACGGGTCGCCGCCGCGCTGCCTATGATCGGTGCGGCAGCCGTGGAGCTAAAGTTGGCCGCCGCCAAGATCCGCGGTCTCGCCGTGGTGGCGGCCGACGCGACCGGCCGGGGATCCGCGGGCAGCAGGGACGGCGAATCGCCCCGTCACCTATGCGCCGTTCCCTCCGATGCGCCGGTGCGGACACGGCTCCCGGCCGGCTTGCTAAGAACCCGTCTGGGAGTCCCGCGTCGACCGATCGAATACGCCAGGGCCATCCCGAGGGACGTGCGCACCACGAGGGCCGCCGATGACGCTTCTCGACCGCCCCGCCGTGTGTCACGGGGTCGTCTCCGCCCCCCTGCGGCAGCTCGCCCGTCCTCACGCCTCCCGCCCCTGTCCCGCGACGTCGGATCTAGGCGCGCTTCTACGCCTGCGCCCAGCCTTCGCTGCCTCACGGCGAGCACAAGCGGGATGGCGGCCCGGTCCCGGAGGGACGCGCTCCCGCCTCTTGCAGCACGTTCTACGGTCATCCATCAGGTACGGTCCCTCCTTGCGGCAGCGGTCAGGACTTCGATGGACAGAGGATCTGCCATCATGATGGCCTCGAATCTTCTTCTCATCCGGCGGGGTCTGGCGTTGCCGGAATCGGTGACAGTCGTGGCGCGGCGGCTCTCCCGGCCGACCACAAGCAGACCGGGACCGTCTGGCCGAGGACGGCCGAGCGCATCTGGTGCCGTGGGCGTGCGGAGGCGTTCCTGGTCCTTTGCCCTCCGGCGCCTCCCGATGTTCCTGTCCTCCAGGCCAAGAATGCCGTCGGATCGTCACCACGGCGGGCCCGCCATGACCTTGGTCGTGGTCTCGCCGCTGCGCGTGTTTCGACCGGGCGCTTCCGATCGTTATCGGAGAGCGGAGCTCTCATCGCACGGTTTTGTGCCATCAGTTGCTGGATCTTGGCCGCCGGCGCCGAGTTGTGGAACCTGAGCTTCATCACCGGAGGAGCGTCGGCTGGACAACCGGCATGTCACGGCCGTCGGTCGTGACCGGAGATGTCGGCACCACCCAGGGCACTCGTCTAGCGGCCGAGTGAATGCCGCGGCGGCCGGTCTCCGCCAGCGGTCCGGGCCGTACGGGGGGCTACCGGCAGGAGGAGACTGGGGCACGCGACGAACGCGCCTACAAACAGCGCGGCCATGCCGACGCTGTACGCGGCAACCACGCGCTGACAGTAGAGCACGATGTCGCGCCCGGGCGAACCGGGATACAGCACGACATCGGGGGATGGGCAGTAGCCGGTGGTGGCGGCATGGTGATTGAGCCAGGCAAGCAGGAGGCTCGCGCCAAATGCCGCCACGCCGACGGCGAATGCGACCCGCCGTGCCGTCCGTGTCACGGGGGGCCCCTCCCTCTCTTCGGATCGAGTAGCAGGCGCCGAGCCTGTCGATGCGCGTCTACACCATACGTTGGCCACAAGCCAAGCCCGCGGCGGGCCGAGCGGTGGCGGGAGCGGGACCATAAAGACTGGGACGGAAACGGCGGCCAGGGCCCCGGGTCAGCGCCCGACGCCGGGGCCAGAGTGTTTTTCGACCCCCGATTCGCTGTACCGGAGAGGGTGCACCCTCACAGAACGCGGACGTGCGGTGCCAGCCCAGCGAAGAGCCGGCATCTCCGCCGGAGATGCCGGGTCGAAACCGGCGCTTTGGACTGCACGTTATGAATGGCAAGGGGGAGACTCGTGCAACCGCTTCTGCGGGCGGGGGGAATCCTCGCCGTAGGGCTACTGCTGGCCGGATGCGCTCCCCGTCCGGCGGGTCGGGCTGGCACCGCGATGACCCGGCGGCCCAAAGGCGTGCCAAGACCCGGAACGGCATGGTTTACAACCGTGCCCGCCGCGCGCGTTCCTGCCCGTATGGAACTGCCCGCTCTCACCACTCTCAGCATGGTCACCGGGAACACAGGATGGGGAGCGTCACAAAGCCAGGTGTTCTGGACAGATACCGGCTGGCGTTCATGGACTGCCGTCACGCCATCGCGTCTGCCGTCCGGCTCCACCCTGGTCCTCGACGCCGTAGATGCCACGACGGCGTGGGTGGGCGTGGCGGCCGATACAGCCAACACTCCGGCGCCCCTCTACCTTACGGTTGACCACGGCAAGACTTGGCGGCGGATGGCGGTGCCCGGGAGCATCGACGGCCTCGCCTGGCCGCACTTCTTCTCGGCCAAGGTCGGGTATGTGGCTGTGGGCATGGTGGGGACGATGGGGAGCGAGACCATGGTCATCCAGGCGACAGGCGACGGCGGTGAGCACTGGCACACCCTTCGGTCAAGCATTTCCCCCGCCATGGTGACGGCGGGCCATCTGCCACCGCCCGCGGCCCACCATATTCCGTTCTTCGGGGACAAGAGCGGAATGGTCTGGGCTACGCCCTCGGACGGCTGGATCTCCGGTGGATATGTGGGCCCGGTGTCGGGGGGCGGCATGCTGTACCGCACGACCGATAAAGGCGCTACCTGGCTTCCAGTCGCGTTGCCCGGGCGTGGGGCCAACGCCCCTCAATGGGTGTTGCCGCCGGTCTTCAGCTCGGCGGCGTACGGCGTCGTCCCGGTGAAGATAGGCCCCGGCCTCTACGTCATTGACCAGACTCACGACGGGGGTGCCGCCTGGACCGAAGGCGCCGCTCTGTCGTGGGAGATGGCGGGGGGGTCCTTGTGGGCGTTTTCCGGTGTATCCGACGGCCTTGCCGTCTCGAAGATCCTGAACGGGGAGAACACAGGGGTGGCGACCAGTGCACTGTACCGGACGACCGATGGAGGCCGGTCCTGGACCAAAGTCTTGACGAATCTCCCACTGGATGCGGTAACCGCCATCACGCTGGTCGGTGGCTCGCTGGCTTACGCCTCGTGCAGTCCCGGCCACGGTGGCGTCCTGTGGGAGAGTGGAAATGGCGGCTCGTCCTGGACGCCCATTTCCGCTGCATCGTCCGGACAACTCCCCTGAGCACCAAGGGGTTATGACCCCGCCGGGACACGAGGGGAGGCGGTGAAAGACCGCGCGCGATCGTTAGACAAGGGCGAGGGTGGGGTGGAAGCCGTGCCCTGACAGGCCGGGGCGGGCCATCGGGAGCCATCCCCTCGCACGGACCCGTCCTGGGCGGGCCTTCTTTGGAGAAGGGGACGCCATCCGCGGAGAGCCTGCCGCCTGGCGCCCCTCGGTTTAGCGAAGCGAGAAGCGTTCCGGCGCCCAGCCGACGTCACTCGCGCTCCGATGCGATGGCCAACGCAGCCTCCTTCCCGTGCACAAAAAAGGTCGTCCAGTCGTGCCAATAAGGTCAATTCCGGTCGGCCCACTCACACAGTCGGCCACCGCCAGACTTTTCATCCCAGCCAGAATCAACGACCATAAAATTTTCCTTCCGCAACCATTCTGTCGTGCAGGAGTCCACAAGCGATTCATAGAATGCCGTCATCCGACAGGAGAGGATCTTTCGACCCTTACCACACGCATCAGGTGACCGTGTATGCCCAGGCGCCGGCCCCGTAACCAGCGAGGCAGCCCGGCTCGGAGCTTTGGGCTGGTCTCCACTGTCTAGCGGTCCCTGTCCAGCCCCAGAATTCATGTTCGCGATAAATCACGATAAGGAGCAACGCACTATGAGTCGATGGGTCCCTCGCTTCGCGATCAAACCCTGGCTGCTGTCAAGCTTCGTGGGGCTAGGGATGGTGGTTGCGAGCAGCGTACCGGCCGCCGCGGCGCCTGTGCCTGTCAGTGGGGCGGCGCCGGCCGTGGCGAGCGCTTCCGTGTCGACGTCGTCCCTGCAGATAGTCGGCCGCACCAATCTCGCGAACCTTCCGTCGCAGCCGGCCGCCGCTCCGGGCGTCGCCCCTTCCGGCACGCGGTCCGTGCCGCTGGGCACCCCGCCGAAGACCGGCCGAGCCCCTGCGGGAGTATCGCAGCAATCCACGACGGCGCTCACTTCCGTCACCAACACGAACGTGGGCGGGGAGTTTGGGTTCACCGGGATCACGGCGGCGAGTGAGCCTGCCCTCAGTCCTCAGATCGGGGTCGTGAGTCCGCCGGACCAGGGGCTGGCCGTGGGTCCTGTGAACGGAGCCGGAACGCCGGCCGCCGTCGTCGAGTTCGTCAACGCGGCCTTGGCCGTCTATACCCCGACCGGACGGGCTCTGGCGCCGGCCATTCCAGCTAACCAGGTGTTCGGGCTCCCGGCCACGGCATTCCTGACGGACCCCCGTGCGTACTACGATGCCGCCACCGGTCACTGGTTCCTGACCGCGTTCACCTTCGACGTCGTCACCACGGCCGGTACCGTTCAGAGCATGCAGTACATTGCGGTGAGCGATTCGACGGCGGTTCTGGGCCGGTACACGGTCTTCGCCATCAATACCACCGATGCCAGTAACACGGCCGGGGGCTGCCCCTGCTTCGGCGACTTCGATCAGGTGGGCGCCAACGCGAACGGCTTCTACATCGCGACCAATCAGTATTCGGTCACAGGGACGAGCTACAACGGCGCGGTTATCTACGCATTGTCCAAGAGCCAGCTGGTGGCGGCGGCCGAAAGTGCTACCGCGAGTGCGCCGAACGTGGTCACCTATCAAATGTCCACAAACCTCGACCCGTTTGCCTCCTACCACCTGTCTCCGTCGACGGCCGTGGGGAGTGGGGGTCCGCCCAATGTCGAGTACTTCGTTGAGTCGAATGCGAACGCGACGGAGGCGAACATTTCGGGCGCAGTCGTGGGTACGGGTCTTGAGGTGTTCGCGCTGTTGAACACAAACGTGCTCAACTCCAACGGCGTCCCGACGCTGGTACAGACCACCGTTAACTCCGAGTCCTACACGGAGCCGCCGAACGCGGTACAACCGGCACCGGGGCTCCCGCTGCAAACGGACTTCAATGCGGTGCAGGAAGTCACCTACGCGGGTGGCAATCTCTACGCGGAGCTGAGCACGAGCACCGGACCGAATTTGAGCCTGTCCGGCGTCGCCTGGTTCGCGATGCGGCCCAGCGCGACGCGCAATAGCGTCAGTGTGAAGATGGCGGGCCAGGGCTACGTCGGAACCGCCCAGAACCTGCTTTACCCCGCCATCGGCGTCAACGGCCTCGGTCAGGGATATCTAACGATGGCCATATCGGGACCCAGTCAGTACCCGAGCGCGGCTTACATGACGTTCTCCGGTGTCCGCGGCGCCATCGGGCCGGTGCACATCGCCGCAGCCGGCGCGGCACCGCTAGTGGACTTCACCTGCTTCCAGTATGATGCCTGCCGCTACGGAGACTACTCCATGGCGCAGGCCTTCCGCGGCCGCGTGTACATGGCCACGGAGTACGTCGCCTCGCCCGTCGGCGCCCCTGCGAGCAACTGGGCGACCTACGTGTGGAGCGCACCGACTCCGTAAACGGAGAGAATCGTGGGGCGGTCGCGGGTACGGCCGAGGTGCGGCCGCGGAGGTGGCAAGAACAAGCCACGCCCGCGGCCGCCTTCCGTCCCGCACGGGTTGTAGTCCGATAGAGGCGAGACGGCGGCTCAGGCGGTCATGGGTGTGCGAAGGGACGACTGCTGGACGATCCGGAAGGGCGCGCCAACCCATCTGACGGGCACCCCTGCCGTCCTAGAGCGATTGCTCGCTGCTCACCAACCTGCACCAGGAGAGGCGGTTCACAAGGGAATCATAGGTGGAGGTGAGGAGCGGAGCCCGCGTGCGCGAAAACGGGCATGGCACCGTTTTGGCCCGGAGTGGACGGGTAGGCGCCTCTACGGGGATGACGAGAGTGCTGGACCAGACGTCAAATCCGACTGGGCTCCGTTCTGACGCTGAGCGCCCGCGCGTGCCGGTCGAAAGGTTTTCGGCACCGTCGCGTCCGGCGACGGGGTTCTCCTATCTGGGACGCGGCCGGTGCACGCCGAGGCCCATCCTCTGGACGCGCACGCCTCGCACACGCCGGCGGGTCGGTGATACGATCGGCAGCAGCTCGCGCCGGTCGCTTTGTTGTGGACGCCCACAAACGGGGCGCGGAGCTTTCCGCCATCCGGCGGCCGAGGAGCCGGGCGGACGCGAGATGAGGCGGCTGCTTCAGGCGTTAGCGCGTCCGGATTCGACGGTGGGCCATGGGCCCGTTCCGGCCCACGGGCCCCGGCGGACGGCGCGCCCGAGCCCCGAACCATCACTGCACGACTAGCGGGACACCACTGCCACCCGGCCCGACGGTCACCGCGAGTCGGTGCCCGGTGGGATAAGCCGGGACCGCAAGAGGCCGGCCACGTTATCGAGGTTCCGCGCAATACCAGCGCCCATCATCTGGGACGACACTTCCTCGGGGACGGCGTCACGGGCCGCCTGGCCGCGGAAGGCTAACCTGTAGGTCAGGGTCGTCAGGCCGTCCGCCTCCTGGAGGTCCATCGACTCGATGGCCGGGGAATCGGGCCAGTCGTCAACGAGCCAGGTGGCCACGACACGGCTAGGGCGCTCCACCTCCAAGAAGGTGCCGTGAAACGACGTCTCCGTGCCTCCAGTACCCGCAAAGACGTGGTGCCAGGATCCGCCGACCCACAGCTGGTTGATGTACACGGTCAACTCCTCGCCTTCCGACACCGCCATTTCGGCTCGGTCGCGAGTCGTGAGGACCTCGAACACCACGGCGATCGGGCCCTCGAATGCCCGCGTCACCACAATCTCACGATCGTTCGGCAGTCTGATGACTGCGGGCGCACGCCCTTCCGATGTCACTCTCCTGCTCCCCTGCGTCCAACGTTTGTGGCCATGCCTCGAGACATGGGTCCCTACATGTTAAGGCCCTCGGTGCGCAGCGCAACGAGTCGCGACTGAGCGGCCCTGCCGCAGAATCGCCGCCTCCCTGTCTAGGAGCATGACGAACGGGAGAAGTCCAACTCATCGGCGGACGCCCCAACCGTTGCGATACCCGAAAGGGCGTAGGACGCCGTCAGACGATACGGGCACGTGGCTCCGCGCCCAACGTCTGGTCGGAGAACGGGGTAAGACAGCCAACACGACATGGGCTGCCGCGGCGCGGGGGCGGGCGGGGGGAATCCAAGTCCCCTCCGCGCGCTTCAGCCGTTGCACGCCGCGGTCACGAAAACGGTCGGGCACACAGAGAAGGCGAGAGGCGGTGGACGAAACCTGCTAGCAGAGTTGCTCAACTAGTCTCGTGCTGAGGATGGGTGCCGTACTGAGAGGTTCCGTGCCCGCGGGCGTTTGACGCTGCCCGACCGGCGTCATGAGACCCACCCGTCAGCTGCCACTTCCACCAGCAATTCTCGGTGCACGTTCGATCGAGATGCGGGGGACGGGTTGTGAAACGATACCCGGCACTCAACTACCAGACGGGTGGGGCAACTGCGCATAGGCGACCACTTCGGACACCTCAATGCCTGCACACGCGGCCAGGAACGCGTCGACATTGGGAAGCCAAGCCGAAACAGTCGCGCCTTCATCCATGCCCGGTGGGTAGATGGTTAGCGACCGAAACGAGGGTGGACAGGGTGATGCGGTCGGAGCGACATCGCTGCCGGCAAATACCGCCTGGCCGATTTGGCCCCTGGCCAATACCACGGTGGGGACGCCGGACACTTCGTATGGCCCAAACATGGTAGTCCGACTATCCGTAGCTCGCACGCGACCGGATGTGTCCACTCCAAGAACCACCGGCCAACCGGACAGGGTGCAAGGCTCGGCGCCTTCATTGGTGAAGTTAATGTAACCGCCAACATTCCCTGCGGCCGCAAACGTCGCTCCGACGGTTATCTGGAGGTGGCTGGTCGAGCAGGCCATGACGTCGGCCGAGGGAACGCTGGATGGGGGCGTCGAGCTTGACGCCACCGGCGAGGGCGACCTGGAAACCTTCTTCGGAGACGCCTTCTGATAGCGGTGCGCCGTTTTCGAAGGCGGCGCCCCGGTCTTTATTGCTGGTCCACAAGCGGCCAAGCATGCCACTATCATGACCAGGAATGGTAACGTTGAGAACCTCACGGCTATCGAAATCCCCCGGGGCTACCCCTCGATGGGTTGAACGCCGCTAAGAGGGGCGAGGTTCCGCATAAGGTGCGCGAGGCCTGTGACACGTCCGTCGCGGACAGCATCGCCACCGCGTGAGGGCGAACGTCGGGGGTTGGCCGACGCTTGGTCCAAGTCCTGACGCGGAGCACGGCGCCAGGACGGAGGGACCGACGGGCCGGTTGGTCTGCTGGAGAGTAGGCCATGGCCGGGCCCGCTATCCACGCGTCGGTTCGCGGACCGCATGCAGGCCTATGTGGCCCGCTGGCTTCCGAACCGGCGCAGCCTGCGATCCCGCGCTGACGGGATGGGCAATGACTCTATCGCACGCGAGGGCGTCCGCCGGTCAGCAGCCAAACGGGGGCAGGCTCATCGCCGAGCAGCATGTGAGGCTCTTCTCTTCCGCCCGGGGCCCCACGGCTCTCCGGAACCCACTATCCCGACGTCCTCGTCGCGTTGCGCGAACCATAAGTGGAAAGCGGGACTGCCGCCCTGTGCCCGTCCGGTCGCGGTAGAAGAGAACTGGTCACAGCGCCGGGCCAGTTCCTTGACTCGGGTCCAGTGAAGGCAGGTTCTACCTCACAATCTTCGAGGACCTGGTTGCCGGCCGCCCGTCGGCCGGAGCCTGGGGCCGCAGATGACACGGGACCTCGACCTGGCGGCGGGACTCCGAGGGGTCGTACGACAGCCCGGATCCGCCGGCGTACTCCATCACTCGGGCCGCAGGAGCACCCATACGGTTTAGGCGGACCGGGGCCCCTTGGCCCGGCTGCTGTACGGTCGGGAGCACGAGTCCCCAGAGGAACAGCTACTGCCAGACGTACATTGGGTCCTGACACCGGTCTACCCCAAAGGAGTTGCTCTACCTGCGCCATGTCCATACGAAGGCGGAGGGCTGATCTGCCTCTTGCCGGTCCACCCAGATCTTCTGTTCCGAAAAATGCTGAGGGGAGACGGGGGCGAGGCCACACCGCCCTAAGCCCGGGCCTTGACGGCAGCACCGGGGCCGGGCAACGGGATTACGAGGCCGCCGTC
>JAJZYZ010000078.1 GCA_021797815.1 Bacillota bacterium | reverse complement strand
CTCTCACCCCGATCCGGGATTAGCGGGAGGCGTACGTGATGATACCTGTCCTGATGGTGGCCGGTGTGCTGATTCTCGGGCATGAGCTCGCCCACATCGTGACGACCGTGCTGTGTGGCGGCCGCTTTCAGGGCCTGGTGTTCAAGGGCTTCGCGGTCGGCGTGAAGCTCGACGTCACCCCCTTGAGCGTGCGCCAGCGGATCGTGACCGGATGGGCTGGCATAGTGACGGAAGTTGTCCTGGCGAGTCTCATCGCCGCCGGCGCGTTCGGGGGCCTGTGGCCCGTAACGGTCGCGCTTTGGGCCGTTGGCCTGGCAGGGTTTGACATGCTCTTGAACTTCGGGCCCTGGTGGGCGCACAACGACGGCGCCCGGATCCGGGCGTGGCATCGCGAGCTGGCCGCGGGCGACCGCTGACGGGTCCGGAAAGGAGAGCACCATGCTTAGCGAGGTGACGCTGGTCACAGACGGATCCTGCCTCGGCAACCCCGGACCGGGTGGCTGGGCCGCCCTCCTGCAGTGCGGGCCGGCGGAACGGGTGCTGACCGGATCGGATCCGGCCACCACGAACAATCGCATGGAACTCCAGGCGGTGCTCGCGGGCCTCCGGGCGCTCACGCGCCCGTGCCAGGTCACACTGGTCACCGACAGCCAGCTGGTCGCCAAGGGGCTCACGGAGTGGGTCGCCCGCTGGCAGCAGAACGGCTGGCGGACCACCAAACGGACCCCGGTGGAGAATCGAGACCTCTGGGAGGCGCTCGCGGACGCCAAGACGCCCCACACCCTCGCGGTCGAGCAGGTGCGCGGCCATGCCGGGCATCCGCTGAACGAGCGGGTGAACACGCTCGCCCAGGCGGCCGCGGCCCAAGGCGCTTAACACGGGAGGTGATCCCCATGTTCCCACCCCGTCGCGAACCTTCGGATCCTGGGAGCCTTCTCGAGGCGGACGCCTGGTCCCAGCGCGTCATGACGCCCCGGCGCAAGCAGCGCCACACGGCGCTTTCGCGCCCCTCGCGCGCGGCCGACAAAGGTGCTCAGAAACGGGCGCGGAAAGCGCAACGCCGGACACAGGGCCGGCGGTAAGGAGAGAGACTGATGCCCCGTCTACCCTACGATCCGGATGAGGAGGCGCCGGCCGCGCTGTCTTGGGCGCTCGCCCGACAGATGCGTCACCTCCATTCCCCGGCGACCAGTGACCTGCTCATCGAGACGTCGCTCGGCGTGTTCTGCGGCGTGCTGCCGGCCTGGTCCGTGGAAGCCGGAGAGCCCTTTGTGGTCCAGGAGACGCGGATCCCCGGAGGCTGGCTCTTCGCGGTGGGCCCGGTGGCGACGGCCGAGCGAGTCTCCGTGCGGCTTCGCGGCGCGTGGTGGGACCCCGAGGTGCAGAAGGGCCGCCGGCAGACCCGCACGGCGCTTCAGGTCATCGCACACGGGACGGCTGATACGCCTCGTTGGGCCGATGCCTGGGCCGACGCGTGGCGGGTCGCGGTCTGGCTGTGTGCGTATTCCGGGTGCGAGCGCCGGTTTCGCCACTATGCCCGGGCCGCCCGACATGAACGGTCTGTGCACGGGGGAACTGACGCGCGACCGATCCCCGGTCGCCTCGTGATCGTCCCCCCTACTGAAGAACGGAGTTGAGTCGATGACGCTAGAGGCCGGTGCGCCGTTTGCTTTGCTTCGGGAAGGCTATCTCACGTTGCAAGTGCCCCATGTGGGCGTGCTTCTCGATCACCACGGGGCGATTGTTCACGACGTGACACAAGGAACCCCTCCATCGCCCTTGGCCGGTAATTTAGTGACTTATCCCGACGACTGGTTCGAGTGGGTCCTGAAGGGCGGCAAGCGGCCGCGGCGTCTTCGACGGCCCCAGGATCGGCCATGGGCGTTTCTCTTTTGGTCTTCCGTCGGCTGGCGGGCGAATCAACCCCGCTTGCAAGCGGTTTGGCGTCAGGCCGAGGCCCTCGGAGTGGCCCGCGGCACTTGGAGCGACCTGGAACGGGCCGCGTTCACGCATTTTGCCAGCCTGTAATGCGACTCGGCGCCCACGTTGTTGTGAAGTTTGGGCGCTCGCCCAACACACGAGGAATGGAGGAGTTTGATGGTTCCTCACTGGACCGTTCATCTTTTTGACGCTCACGGCGCGTATCACCGCGCTCTGGTGCAGGCCGATCACGCGGCGGAGGCCGCGGACGCCGGACGTCACGACGCCGAGATGTCCGATATCCTCTCGCCCGTGTATGGCCGGGCTTGGGACGTCATCGCGGTGGTGTCCGCTGGCGTGGTGTAACCCCTTACCTCTTGGCGGGTGACAGGGCTTGTGCTGTCTTCCAGGCGCTCAAGGGATTGGGCGAAGGAGGTTTTATCGTGATTGGTACGGAGTGGTCTCCCGATGACGATCCGGCGGATTTGATCCCCCGGCACCGAGCGGGGATGGGGGAGGTTTCGGAGCTCCCAGATGGGTTCGAGGTGCTCCGCGAAGTGAGCGCCGGCGTGCGAGTCGCCGTGCTGGCGGCTGTGCCGGAGGCGGACCGGGCGCTGGTCGCGCACCTGGTGGCCGACGGAACGCCCCGGGCCTGGGCGCAGGCCCACGGGCTGTCGGTGCCTGATGCGGTGGCGGCGTGCTGCCAGGCGGAAGCGGAATTACCCGCTGCGTTCCAGCGGGCGTATGCCAACCTCGGCCCGATCGGGGTGGCGGACGACCAGCTTCTGCGCGCCTGGGTCGACGTCCACGTGCCCCGATCTTCGGGTCAGGCGGCGGGACTCTGATGCGGAAAGGACGAGGGTCATGAGCGAAGGCCAGTTGCGGTTTCTGGATGATAAGTACCTCACGTTGCTGGAGACGTACGCGACGTCGCCGGTCGTGTCCGATGTCCAGTTGGCGGCCGTAGCCCGCGAGGAGCTGCCCGGCCTCATCGCTCGGATCCGGCAACTGGGATTCGTGATAGAAGATCTCGGCGGACTCAACTGCCCGATCCTGGTGTGTGCCGTCTGCCGGGAACGCATTCTGGACGCGCGCGATGCCTGGGCGTACTTCGTCCGGCTCTTGGCGAAGGGCCAGCGATCCGGGGTGGCCTTCGTGCATAAGACTTCCCCGTGTCTTGACGCCTTTCTGGCGCCCCAATACGAAAAACTCGGCACCCGTGAGGCGACCCACGTGCTCATGCAACTGCTGTTTAACGTCGGTATCGCGATCGACGACGTTCACGAGCTGGACGCCGAGGCGCGTGAGTTGGAGTTCTAACCTCAACCGACGACGTGGGCCCGTGGGCGAACCTGGAGGCATCCCTCTTCGGGGACGGCCCGCGCTAATCGCGGGGGGTGTGCCCCCGTCCGCCGCTTGATCGCGGCGAGCCGGGGGCCGGGCGGGTGTCATTCTATCCGCCGAAAGGAGCCCCGCCATGGCTACGCTGTTCGACCCTTGTGTCATGTGTGGCGACCCTTTGGAGACGCCGGAGGAACAATCCGTCGGGATCCACTTCGCGTGCGACGAGGAGGCGGACGAGCCGGAAGACGCCGAGGCGTTCACTCCGGGCTCAGGCTGCCTCCGGTGCGGCGGACCCTTGGTCGATGACACGGAGTACTGGCGCGGGGAACACTGGGCGTGCAGTGACCGACGACCCTCGCTTTGTCTGCGCTGGATCGCGTGGGGGCAGCGGCTCCCGGGCTGGCTGCGGCCCGGCGTCCCGTTCCGGTATCGGTGGCCGTCGTTGCGCTGGGCCATCGCGTACCGCACGTACGGACGGCTTTTTCCCACCGACTGGCGCTATCCGTTTTAGCGAGGGAGGCCGACGCGTGGATTCCCTGACGTCTTCGTGGCGGGCTGCGTACCAGCGGTGTCTCACGGTCGGTGTCGATCCCGACGCGCTCACACGGCTCGGCCGAGGGATCGGCGGCGGCACCCCGTCGGCCCAGTGGAACGCGGGCCAGCAGGCGCTGGCCAACCTCATCTTCACGCTCACGGCCGCTATGGTGGATCTCTATCCTCCGGATGCGGACGCCTTTTCGGCTCTCACCGCCGATTGTGGCGATGATAATACCCTGGTTGCTCGCTGGCTGGTAACGGTCTTGAGTCAGCTGGAGTGGGTGAGCCCCAAAAGCGCCCAACACCTTCGCCGTCGCTTGAAAGAGGCCCTGCAAGAGACGCCATCGGAAAGGAGTGGGGGATATGGTCCTGGTGGGGCTGTTCGTGTGCCTGGGGGCATACAGCGTCGCGACCTGGAAAGGGTTTGAGATTCGGATTCGGGTCGGATCGGCGAAGGTGAGCTTCCAGCAGTACGCCCTGCGCCGTTTCTTCGTGCCAGGCGCCGGTAAGTAACCCCCGGCCGGCTACTCCAATACGGGGAACCCGAAGACATCGAGGCTATTTTGGCGGACGGTCGTGCTCCCGAGTCATTCCTCATTCGCCACACGTGTTACGTTTCCGGGCCGATGGAGGTGGGGGATGGAGCCGGAGGACACACCGATGAGCTCCGAGCAAGCGGTGGCCCGGATTCACGGGAACGCCACGGAGGCGCTGCGGCTGATCCACGAGGCGATGGCGGCCGTGCCCCACGTGGCGAGCACGCCGCGCAACCGCCAGATCCAGGCCCTGTTCCACACCTTCGAGCCCGAGCTGGTCGGCCGCGTGGAACTGCTCGTGCAGTGGCTCCACACGCTCGAATAGCTGCCGGGGCCTCGATCCTCTTCATCTGCATCGGAGGGACTTATGCCTGCACGTCGCTACGAGGCTGGTGACCGGGTTGAGGTGCGAGCAGGGGCGTTCCAAGGCCGGTGTGGCACCGTTCTGGAGCGCGTCGATGACATGACGCCTGGCCGGGTCCTCTATCAGGTCCGCTTTTCCGATGACGAGCCGGCGCGCTGGTTTGTGACGGGCCGCCTCCGGAAGGCGCGGTCACCAGCACCTGGATAAACGCCTTGGGTCGTGATCCCCTTCATCGCCCTCCAAAGGCTTCACTCCACAGGAGGTGGCTCATGTCCGCATTCACGCCGGCCACCCGGCCGCGCAAGATTAACGTGGCCCTGTTCGGCCCCAGCGGGGCCGGTAAGAGTTACACCGCCCTGGGCCTGGCCTGTCAGCTGGGCGTCCGGATCGCTCTGATCGACACCGAGCATGGGAGCTCCGCTTTCTACCACGAGCGGTTCCCGCACGACATGGCGAGTCTCGACCCGCCGTTTCATCCCGAGCGGTATCTGGCGCTCTTGAACGACGCGGTGGCGGCCGGCTACGACGTTGTCATCCTCGACTCCCTGAGCCCCGAGTGGGATGGCCCAGGCGGCTGTCTGGCCCTCGCCGAGGAAGCGCGGCAGCGGCAGAAGACCGCCAACCGCTTCACGGCGTGGGCCGAGGTGACGCCTCGGCACGACGCGCTCTTCGGCGCGATCAACCGGGTGCCGTGCTCGGTCATCGCCACCTTCCGGGGCAAGCCCGCGTACGACCTGGTGGCCGACGAGCGGGGGAAGTCGAAGCCCGTGCGGCGCGCCCTCCCGGGCATCATCGGCCGCGAGGAAGGCGCCGGGTTCGAGTGGGACCTCTTGGCTGCTCTTGATGAACGCCATCGGGCCACGCCGGTGAAGAGCCGGTTCCAGGCGTTCCCGGCGGGCCAGGCGCAGGCGGTGGACGCCCCGTGGCTCGCGCAGATCGCCCAGTGGCGGCGGGAACCCGCCGCCCAACTGGTCTGAGGGAAGGGAGGAGACATCCGATGTCGCAGCTCACGGGCGCCCCCTATGTGTGGACGGTGGCCGACCTGCCGGCAGGGCTCCCGCCGCCTGACACCGACATGGACCTCGGCGACGGCTATCTGGCGCGCTATGTCCTCACTGATCACGTGCCGATCTGCGTGGAGTGCCGCCATGCGCTGACGGCCAGCGAGATTCTTCCCTGCAACGACTGCCAGGGGTTTCACCTGACGGGCCGGTCGTATTACGAGCCCCGGGCCTGAGTCCAGCGGTGGCTGGAGGGAGGCGAAGACGCGTGAACGGCAGAATCACCACGGAGCATACCGTCTGGTGCCTGTACTGTCCGGAGTTTGAGCAACAGCCTGAGGCGACGAAACGCGGGATGGAGCGCGTCGCCAAGGCTTGCGGCTGGCGGAAGCAAAAGGGGAAGTGGGTCTGTCCCCGCTGCGTCGCCGAGCGCCGGCGTGCTTTCTTCGACCGGACGACGGATGTACCCCAAGGACAGGGGATGCAGTAGATCCGCGTCCGCAGGGACTTGGCGGCGAGGAGCGAGAAAGATGGCACAGCACCGGCACTACAGCGGCGACCCGCGCGATTGGGAAGCGAAGCTCGATCGGGTGATGACGCGGATGAAAGCGACGTCCTACTCCTGGAATTACGACCGGACGTCGGCGTGGATTCGCTTCGAGCGGAAGGAGGAGCTCTACTACTTCCACCAGTCGATCGACCGCGCGGGCGCGCGCAAGGTCGCCCTCTACAACGGCGTCGACTGCCTCGCGCAACTGGTTCTCACCCTCGAGGACCTCTGCCGGATGGGCGAGCGCGGGATCTATGAGCTCGGCACTTTCCTCGCGGGTTTCAAGGCGCTGCCGCCGCCGCGGGTGATTCCGGAGCCCTTCCGGCGCCTCGGCTTCGCAGAGGAACCCACGTCGGTTGAGCAGGTCCGGGCGCGCTTCAAGGCGCTGACGAAGGTCCATCACCCGGACATCGCCGGCGGGGACGCCGCGGAGTTTATCGCGCTCCGGGCCGCGTATGCCGCCGCTCTCGAACTGATGAACGGAGGATCGCCGGATGACGACGATGCCGACTGACCGGGATGCGCTGAATGATGCCTTCCGAGCCGCCGTGTTCCGCGCGAAGACGCGGGAGACGGATCCGCCCGCGGTGTTGGATGCGCTCTATCTGCGCCTTCTTCAGACCGACTACTGCGAGTCCTTGCCGGCCACGGTGGCCGCGCTGGGCGCTCTGGGACTCCAATGGACGCGGTATTACTACGACGGCTGGCATGTGGCGGTGGGACCCGAGGGCGTCGAAGCCGGGGAGTGGCCCGAGAGGATTCCGTTGGCGGATGGGCAACCGGACACGATCGCCACCGCTCTTGTCCAAAGCGCGCTCCGGGTGTCGTGGGCTGATGTCAAGATGACGGGGCACACGGCCGACTAACCGAAGAGGAAGCGAACACGGGACGGCGAATGCTTTCCCGTCGCGATGGCGCGGCGCTCCTCAGTCTGGTTTCGTGCCCCCACTCGGCGCTTCATCGCGCCGGTGTGGGGGCTTTTTCGTGGGGCGGAGGCAGGATGCCCATGCGTGTGCTCATCTGTGGTTCCCGCCACTGGACGGACCCTGCGCCCATTCGCGCGGTGCTTGCTTCGCTTCCCGCGGGCACGGTGATCGTCCATGGGGCGGCGCCGGGCGCCGATACGCTGGCTGCCACCCTCGCCGAAGCGCAGGGCCTGGCGGTCGAGCCGCATCCCGCCGATTGGGCGGCCCACGGTCGGTCGGCCGGGCCGCTCCGCAATGAAGCGATGCTTGCTTCCGGAATTGACGGCGTAATCGCGTTCCGGATGCCCGGGGCGAGTCCGGGGACCGATCATATGGTGCGCATCGCGCAAGCCGCCGGCGTGCCGACCACGGTGATCCCGGGTTCGCCCGCGCCTCGTACCGGAACGACGCGCGTGGTGCACTGCAAACGCGAGTCTTACGACGTCTACATCGGCCGCGGCCGGGGGTCTATCTGGGGTAACCCGTTCACCTTTAAGCCGGGCACCTCGGCACCGCATGTCATGGTGACCCGTGAGGCGGCCGTGGAAGCGTACCGGGTGTGGCTGCTCCGGCAGCCCGAGCTGCTGGCTCGCGTCCGGGAGCTTCGCGGAAAGGTTCTCGGGTGCTGGTGCAAGCCGGCCGCCTGCCATGGCGACGTCCTCGCGCGTCTCGCCGACCTGCCGGATGTTGCGCTCGATTACCTGATCGCCCAGTCCCGCCACTACCGGCGGTGACCGCGCCAGGACCGACCGTGAAGGGAGGGGGATTCGATGGACGATGTCTTTGACGAGTTCGAGGACGAGGATTCCGAGCCCTCGGGGTGCCGGGAGTGCGGCGCCGCCCTCGTAGATGACCTGAGCGACTTTGTGGAGCGCCTGTGCTTCAGCTGTGCGCACCGGGCGTGTGTCGCAGAGCCCCTGCCGTGGGGCTACCGTCTCCAGTTGCTGCTCTTTCAGGTCCGGACCTGGCCGCTGCGGCTCCGGATCCGGCGGGCGATCGGCAAGAGCGGGCTCCCCTTCTAACCTCGCAGCCTGCGTCCCCATCGTTGAGGGAGGTGGCCCGCATGGTCTACCACACGCAGACGCCATGCCCCGTCTGTGGGCAACCGCTGGACCGGATCCGGCCCGTCAAGCGGCAGCGTGAACGCGGCTGGACGTCCTACGACCAGTGCCCCGCCTGCGAGTGGTCCAACGGGCAGGCGCCCTCCGCCGTGGTCTCTCGACGCGCCGAGCGGTCCGCGACATTTCGGAGCGTCGGCGGCCCGCTGATTCCCGAGGTGGTGGCCGAGATGGCCCGCTACGCCCACGCGGACGGCTACCGGCTCTCCGCCGATGGCGAGCGGGTCACGTTGTTGGGGCGCGGCGCGACCGGGCGGAACGTCATTGAGCGCGCGGCCAGTTTCGGGTGGAGGCCGGACCGGGAGCCGGTCCTCGACGGGCCCGTTCACGTGACGGAAGCGTCGCGCCCACCCGCCAAGGAGTGATGAGTCATGTCGGATTGGGCCACCTGGGCGATCCGGCAGTTGCAGCAAGGGCAGTGCGTGACGTTTCGGGCCCGCGGCCTCTCCATGCGAAACATCATCGCGGACGGACAATCCGTCACGCTCGCGCCATTGGCAGCCGATGAGCCCCGCGTGGGCGATGTCGTACTCTGCCGGGTGCGCGGCCGCACCGTGCTGCACCAGGTCCACGCCGTCGGGCCGCGGGGGTATGCCATCGCGAATGGGCGGGGACATCTCAATGGCTGGTGTCCGCGGGCCCAGATCTATGGGCGATG
>JAJZYZ010000020.1 GCA_021797815.1 Bacillota bacterium | reverse complement strand
GGGCCAGGGCGGTCCGGTCTTTCACGGAACCGCCGGGATTGGCGCGCTCAAGTTTGGCTACCGCGCGGCTGTTCGACGCACCGGACAGATGCTTTAAGTCCACGAGCGGTGTGCGCCCGATGCCGTCCTCCAGCGTCAACGCCGAGCCCCGCCGTCCCGGCTGCGGGGAAGGGTTCGTACGGCCCGGATACGCCGCGGCGCCGTTGGCGCCGCGCGAGCCTGCGCCCGCGGCCGGCTCAAAATTGTTCCGATGGCTATGGAGACCGCCAGGATCATGAGGAGTAAGAGCCAGTACACGAGCAGACTCCTAGTCTCCCTTGGTCGGCGGGTCGTCAACCTTGACGGTGTAATCGGGCTTCTCGTCTTCCGGGGTGTCCGTCAAACCGCTCATGGCCCGGCGAAACTCCCGGATGCCCTTGCCGATGCCCTGCCCGATCTCAGGCAGGCGGCGCGGACCAAAAACCAGCAGCGCCACGATTAGAAGAAGCAGGATGTGGATAGGACTGACAAGGTCGGCCACCGTTGACGCCCCCTTTTCGCAGCTCGATTACCGCGTATTATACCGCCGCGCGTCCCTAACTACGACCGCCGCCCGTAAACCGCTCCACCATCGCCGCGTGCGCACGGAGCTCAAATTCTGCCTCGAGCGGCGAAAGCTCGCCGTTTCCGGTCTTGAAACCGATCGCACGCGATAGCAACCAGTCAGCGAGCTGCGGATTCTTCGGCAGGAGGGAGCCATGAAGGTACGTGCCCACCACCTGCTCCCGCACCGCTCCCTCCATGTGATCCTGGCCGTTGTTGCCGTGTCCGGCGATCACGCGCCCGAGGGGCTCCTGACCAGGGGCGAGAAATGTGCGGCCGCCATGATTCTCGAAACCCACGAGCGTCTTCGGTGAGAGATCGAGGCGGCTTTCGATGACCACGTTGCCGACGGCGCGGTCGGTCCCGCTCCGGGTCTCGAGATCGAACCACGCGATCCCCGGAAGCCACCGGCCGTCCGCCACCTGATACCGGTGGCCGAGAAGCTGGTACGCGCCGCAAACGGCCAGGGTCGGCAGCCCATCCTGAAAAGCCGCGACCAGCTCCTGCCGTCGGCTCACGAAGTCCTCCACCACCAATTCCTGATGGCGGTCCTCACCGCCTCCGACAAAGAGGAGATCAATCGAGGCTAACGGAAGC
Organism: Bacillota bacterium; assembly: GCA_021797815.1. Taxonomy (GTDB): domain Bacteria; phylum Bacillota; class Sulfobacillia; order Sulfobacillales; family JAIMBI01; genus JAKATP01. The sequence continues at coordinate 38,709 of JAJZYZ010000020.1, read as the reverse complement.
GGATCGGTGGGGTTCACGTCCAGGACGTCGACATCGTAGCCCCGCCACTCGGCCCGTCGCCGAAGCGCCAGCACGTTTCCCCTATCGCCGTAGAGGTTCATGTGCCCCGGGTACAGGTGCGCAAACACCAGCCGTCGGCCGTCCATGAGCTTGACCTCCCCTGTCCGGATCGCCACATTATATCCCCCACCCGTGATGACCGGATGATCGGCTCTTGAAAGCGGGGCATAAACTTGACGTCGTGCGGTGGCGCGCGGCGACAATAACATGAGGTGAACCGTGGATCCCGTCGTCCTGCCCTTTTGGGACATCGTTCGCTCGCGTCAGGTGCCGGTGCTGGGGCGCCGGCGTCTTCACCATCTCACGCGGAGCCCTTACGAGGCGGCCGAACTGATTCCGGCGCCCCTCTCGCAGGTGCTGAGCGCCAGCATCGTGTGGTGCGGCAACCGGCCCATCATGATTCTTTCCACGGTCGACACGCGGCTTAATTTCGACCGCTTCGCGGAGTGGTTCGGCTACAGCATCCGGCCCGCCACCCCCATCGAGGTGTCGGTCCTGGCCGGCACCCACGTGCAGGGCTCGACGCCGGCCGGACTCGCCTGGATGATGCCGGTCTTCATCGACGCGGTGCTCATGCAGGAAGACGCCCTGTGGCTCTCGGCCGGAGACCCGTCCATCTGGATCTGCCTGGCCCCTCCCGACCTGCAGCAGGTCACCGGCGCGTTTGCGGTGGACATCCGTCTCGACACCGAGGGCATGCGGCCGGCGCGCGGCTTCTAGCCCACCGCGCTTGCCGTCAGCACCCCCGCCACCTCGGCCAGGATCTGGCTCTTCAATTCATCATCCGTGCGGTCGTTGTGCGTAACGTGAATGACAAGGCCGTACGTATCGGGTCCGATGTCCCCCACCAGCACCTCCAGCGAATCCACCAGCGGATGTGGCAGCACCCGGCGAAGGCGTTCGCGTACCCCGTCCAGCACCTCGGCCGGCGCGTGCGCGAACTTCACGTCGACCCGGATTCGGAGCCGGCGCCGGTCGAGACGGGAGCGGTTCGCCACCGCCGCCTGCACCAGGATGCCGTTTGGCACCGCGTACCGGAGGCCGCTGTCAAACGCGACTGTCGTGTACATGAGATTCACATCCACGACCGTGCCCGAGTGGGTCGGCACCATCACCTCATGCGGGAAGGACGGCATGACGACCGGGTACTGCCAGGTCATGAACTCGATGCGGTCGCCCACGTCAAACGGATGAAAGACGACGAGCCACACCCCGGCCAGAATGTTGCCCAGCATGCTCTGACCGGCGAGACCCAGCATGACGGTCAGAAAGGCGCTCCCAAACAGCACCGAGGTGACGCTGGCCCCGAAGGCGGCCACGATGGACAGAACGACGGCCACATACAGCACGAGCCGGCTCAGGAACCGGAAAACCGTCACCTGCCGGGCCGGAAGGCCGGGAAGCCCGGTCCGGAACACATACCGCTCCAGAATCAGCGAGACCATCGAGCCGACGGCCAGCACCACGAGAGCCCGCGCCGGATCGCGGAACGTGTGCGGCACCAGCGCAATCGGCCCGGTCTGATGGTTCAGCACGATGGACAGGCCTGCCGCCACCAAAAACAGCAGGCCGCCTAGGGTGGCGGCACGGCGCCACCAGATACGGTCTTTGTTCTGCACCCCGATCCCCTCCCGAACATGTCAGGCGGAATCCGCTGGCCGCCGCCACCAAAAAGCCACCCCGACGTCCCCGAGACCGATAAAGAAGGGGATGAAGCCGGCGATGAGCCAGGGGCCGACCCCTATCCACAGCAGCACCATGCTGACGATGAGGCCGGTGACGGCAGTGCGGATGCCTCGCCGGAGCCACACTTCGGGAGGAAGAGAGGGATGTCCTTCGGGCTCAAGCCCCAGACTCACCATGGCGACCCGGTAGCAGCCGAGGATGAACGGGATGAGGCCGATGATGAGCCAGGGCCCGAAACCGATGGGCAAGAGACCGGCGACGAGCCCGGTCCCGAGAGCGGCGAGCCGGATGCCGCGCTCTACCTCGGACCGGGCCGCCCATGGGCTCGCCGTCGTCATGGTCGTCCCCGAAGCCGGCGTCGGGTTCTGGAGGCGGGCCATGCGCTCGCGGTGCCAGAACACGAGACCGAGGATAATCACGGCCCAGAAGCCTCCGACCGCAATGATGGGGATGAGCAGTGCCGGCGCGACCAGGCTCATAGTGTCTCCTTCCCTCGTAAACGTCTCGGTGCGGCGGGAGGGGGCATCCCCTACGGACGCAGGGTGACCGACCCGGCCGTGGCCAGAATGGTGAGAGATCCGCCCGCACCCCGGCGCCCCACGGTCCCCGAGAACGTGCCGTTGCCGCCGGACGGCAGGCCGGCCATGCTGGACTGCAGCTGTCCCGCGGCTACGGTGACGGACACGGCGGTCCTGACGGCGGGACCGCCCTTCATGGTGACCGACCCGGCTTCGGCGTGCACCGACTCCACACGCGCCCAGGGTCCGTCGAGGATAATCGACCCGGCGGCGTCCGCGATGGACGCGCGGGAGGCAGCAGCGCCAAAGTCCGCAGAAATGGGGCCTGCCGCGTCTGTCAGCCGGATCTGACCGGTGACCGTGCCCCGCACCGTAACGGTCCCGGCCAGCGCGGCCACCGAAAGACGTGAGTAGAGCCCGGTAATCGTGACGGGCCCGGCTGCCGACGTCACGGTGACGACGCTTCCGGCCGGGACCGTAATCCGCATGAACAGGGAAGGAGCGAAGAGGCCGAAGTTCAGGTTTCGCACCTGATCGCTGACGGTGACCTGTCCGGGTCCGGCTGTCAGGCGAAACGTCCCCCTCGGCAGCGTATAGCCCACATCCATCACCCCGGGCCGGCCGGTGCGGACGCTCACGTGCGCCGCCTGGGCGTCAATGGTGATGGTGGCGCCGGGCCGGAGCTGCACGCGGCGGGTCACGCTCACAAAGCGGACCGGGGCGAACCACGAGCCGCCTAAGTGAAACGACCGCCCACCGCCCGTGAGGGACCAGGCCGCCGCCACCAGCGCGGCCACTCCGAGGCCCATCGCGACGATGCCTATCCCACGTCGCATAAAAGCCGCTCCCCTTCTCCTGGCCGTCGGACTCGTGCTTGCCTCATTGGTGTAGGATGGGGCCGAAAAGTTTCAACTGAAATTTTTGGGAAAAGCGCGCGTCAGATATCGGGAGGCTCGCATGGAGCTTTGGGAAATGGCCCGGGCGGGAGATGACGACGCCTTTCGCGCCCTGGCCGACGATCTCTGGCCGGTCGTGTACCGGGTCGCCTACCGGTACCTCGGAGACGCCGGTGAGGCCGAGGACGTGGCCCAGGAGGCCCTGACTCAGGCCTGGGCGCGCCTTCACACCTTCCGTGGTCAGAGCCGCTTTTCCACCTGGGTGCTGGCCATCGCGCTCAACCTGGCCCGAAGCGCGGCCAGAAAACCGCGGCTGCGTCTTGCCGCCGAACTGGAGACTCCTCGGGAAACCGGACCGTCGGCCGAAGACGCGTTCTTCGCGCGCGAGGAGGCCGCGCGCCTGGAGCAGGCCCTGATGGCGCTTCCCCCGCTCTGGCGGGCGGCCATCGAGTGCGTCGCGGTGCAGGGGCTTTCCTATTCGGAGGCGGCCAAGGTCCTATCGGTGCCCGTGAGCACCCTCCGGAATTGGATCCATCGCGCGCGCATCCGGCTCCGGGAGGCGTGGGGAGACAGTCGCCCCGCGGCACGGCCGCCCGTCCTCCCTGAGATCCGAGAAGTGGAGGCATGAGGCATGTCCGGACCCACACGTAGGCCGCCAGAAGAAGAACAGGACCAACTGATGCGGAGCCTTGCGGCGCTCCCGGTGGCGATTCCTCCGCGTCCGCCGCTGGTGCGTCCCCGCCCCCTGCCCCCTACCCCTTGGGTCCTTCCTGCAAGCGTGCTGGCCGCCATCGTGAGTACCGGCGCCATGGCAGCCTGGCCGGCCCTCGACGCCCGCGTCGGCGGGAGCCTCATGGTCATGGCCGACCGCACGATCGCGACTCTGAGACCGGAGGCGGCCCTGTCGACGCTCCTGTGCGGGGCCGGCGGGCTTCTCGTCGCACTCCTAGCCGGCGGCGCCCCAGGGCGGCGGCAGGCGCGGCGCGTCCGGGAGCCCTGACCAGAACTCCGCCAGGAGCCGGAGAAACGGTGCCGGGGCCTCAAGGTGCGGGGCGTGTCCGCAATCCGGCAGGACGACGACGCGGGCGGTCGGCATGCGGGCCGCCATGGCGCCGGCGATGCTTACGAATTTCGCATCGCGCTCACCCGCCACCACCAGAACGGGAAGGGAGAGCCGCCGCAGATTTTCCCACTGGCTTTCCTGGACGCCGGTTCCGGCGCCCCGCAAACTCGCCGCCAGTCCCGCCGGGTCCTGACGTCGACGTTCCCGGCCAATGCGGCGCCGCACGGGCGCCGGGAGCCGCCGTTGAGTGGCAAAGAGGGGCTGCGCGCCCCATCGGGCGGCGAAAACAGACAGGCCTTCTTCCATGAGCACCCGCACCCAGTGTTCGTCAGAAGCCCGCCGCGCTTCCCGCTCGCGGGCGTCCGCAAGGCCTGGCGAGCCGCTCTCCAGCACCAGCGACAGGACGCGCTCCGGCGCGCTGAGGGCGAGATAGAGCGCCGTACGGGCACCCATCGAGTAGCCCACCAGGTGAAAGGCGCGGGGGAGCGGCAGGGACAGAAGCGCCGCGGCGGTGCGGGCCATGGTCATGCTCGCCGGATCCGAGCCTCCCGTGCGCCCGTGTCCGGGGAGATCCGGCGCCACGGTCCTGAGCCTCGGACCGGCGCATGCGGCGAGGGCCCCGAAGGTCCGGTGGCTTCCCGTAAAGCCATGAAGCGCCAGCACCGTGGGCGCGCGCCGCAACCCCCGGTCCTGGTACCAGAGGCCAGACCCCTCAGACGACGCGGCCTTCGGCATCCGGCCACTCCTTTCCGAGCGCGGCCCGGCGCGCCTGCTCTTTTACCAGACGATGCCACGTGAGATTGTCCTCGCGCTCCGCCACCCGCCATTCCACCACGCATGCTCCTGGCGCCGCCGCCTCTGCGGCCACGGCCGCCAGGACATCGCGCACGTCCGTCGCCCGCCGGTACGGCACGCCGAAAGCCCCCGCCGCCTGCTTGAGGTCGAGGGTGTGGGGCGTCCCGAACAGCTCTTCGAATTCTTCCTCCGGGAGGGCGGTCCGCTGACTCAGAAATGAGAAGATCCCGCCCCCGCCATTGTTCACCACCACCACCGTGACCGGAAGCGCATGGAGGTGCGCGGCCATGAGTCCGTTCAGGTCGTGGGCAAATGAGAGATCGCCCACCACGACCAGCGTGCGTCCGAGGGCGGCCGCAATGCCAAAGCCGTGGGACATGACCCCATCGATCCCACTTGCGCCCCGCTGACCGAAAACACGGGGCGTCAGCCCTTCGGCGAAGCTGTCCAGGTCGCGCACCGGCATGCTGTTTCCGACCAGCACCGCCTCATAGCCGGCAAGGTGTCGGCCGAGCGCCGCAAACAGGGCGCCTTCGAATCGCGCGCCCGCCCCCGGAAGGTCGGCGACGGCGGCCGCTATCGCCGCTGCCGCGCGCGCATCCGCGGCCCGGAAGGCTTCGGCGCCGACCACGCCGCTCGGAGCCGTCCATTGCCGGGCGACAGGCTCCAGGACGCCGTAGTCCGGCACCGAGATAAGGCGCATGGTCTGAAAGAGCGGGTCGCGCCAGTGGGGGTCACGATCGACCAGGACCAGCGGCACCTCTCCCAGGCCTTGATTGAGCGCCTTCGAAATGGGGGGAGGCCCGAAGCGCACCTGCACATCTAGCTTCTGGCGCCGCCAGTCGTCCGCCGTGAGCCAGGCGTCATAATGCGTGAGAACCGGGGCACCCGACCGGCGCAGATTGGACAGCGGATCCGCCAGTAGCGGCCACGAGAGCGCCCGGGCGAAACTCGTGATGGCGGGCGCCGCCGCCTCCAGGTTCTCCGCCCCCGCGATAACCACGCCGTGGCGTCCGGCCAGCGCCCCGGCCAGGGCTTGCAGGTCCGTCCGGGATCGGAACGGGGCCGCCGTGTCGTTCCCGCCTGCATCCGCCAGACTCACCGGAAGGGACGCGGGCCGTTCCCCGATGAGCAGCGGCTCCCGGAAGGGAGCGTTTACATGCACGGGGCCGGGGTGCGTCGACGCGGCCCGCGTGGCGGCCCGAAACCCGATCCGGGCATAGCGGCCGTCCTGGCTCTCCTTCATATCCGGCAGCGGACACTCATAGAACCAGCGCACAAACGAGCCGTAAAGATTGCGTTGCTCGACGGTCTGGGGGGCGCCGACGTCGCGGAGTTCAGGCGGTCGGTCGGCGGTCAGCACCACCAGCGGGATATCGGCCAGTGAGGCCTCCACCACGGCCGGCAGGAAATTGGCGGCCGCCGTCCCCGACGTGCAGACCAGGGCTACGGGCCTTCGGGCCGCGTCGGCCAGACCGAGGGCAAAGTAGGCGGCCGCACGCTCGTCGTAATGCATGAAGAGGCGCACCGCCGGATGCCGGGCAAACGCCAGCGCCAGCGGCGTGGAGCGTGAACCCGGCGCCACCACCACCGCTTTCACCCCGCCTGCCGAAAGCCCCTCCACAAGCTCGAAGACCGCACCCGTGAGCGCCCGCTGCGCCTGCTCTTCCATCGCCTTTGCCTTCACCTTCAGGCCCGCGCCAGGGCGCGCAGCATGGGCAGGCACTTCCAGCCTGTCTCCATCAGCTCGTGCTCGGGCTCGGAGCCGCTCACCACGCCGGCGCCCCCGTACAGCACCACGCTGGGTCCGCGCACCAGGCCTGAGCGCAGGGCGACGTGAAAAGCGCCCGCGCCGCCCAGTGACACGGATCCCACCACGCCGGCATACCAGCCGCGGTCAAACCCCTCCCGGTCGCGGATGAAGCTCACGGCTGTCTCGCGCGGAAAGCCGCCGACGGCCGGGGTGGGATGGAGGGCCTGCAGCACATCCCAGATGTCGAGCCCGTCCTTCAGCTGACCGCCGGCGGGCGTGTAGAGGTGCTGCACCGGCCCCGCCTCCTGCACCACCGGCACGTCCGGAATGTCCACACGGTCGGCCACCTCTCCCAGCGCATCGGCCAGAAACCGCCGCACCCATTCGTGTTCCCTCCGCTCCTTCGGATTGCGCAGCAGCAGATCGGGGTCGCTTCCCCGCTCCGCCGTGCCGGCGAGGCTGGCGCTCGTTACCCGCCCATCCCGAACCCGTGCGAGCAGCTCGGGGCTCGCGCCCACCAGCACGCCCGCCCCGCACCGCACGAAAAATCTCTCCGCCCGCTCCGCGTCCGGCGCCAGCGCGTCAAAGAGGCGCTCCGCCGCCATTGCTTCCTCAAGGCGCAGCTCCACGCTCCGGGCCAGCACTACCTTCTCGAATCGCCCCTGCTCGATAAAGACCAGGGCTTCTCGCACCAGCTCCCGAAACCGGGCTGGTGCGGTGCGAAACTGCACGTCCACCAGGCGCGCCTCGGGAGCCGGCGGGGATGGCGGCGCCTCTGCGTCGGGCGGGAGAAGGAGGTGATAGAGACGCCGCACCGGTGCCTCCGGCTTCAGGTTGGCGGCCAGATGCACGCGCGCCGTTCCGTCACCCGGCCTTTCCACCGTCAACACCGGCAGCACCAGCTGCCCGGCCGGGAAACCGCGCCAGGCCCCGCCCGGGGTCCGACTCAAAAAGGCGGTCCCGCCGCCGAGCCGCGCGCCTTCGGGCAGGTCCCGCTCACGGCCGAGTTCGCGGGCGGCAGTGGCCATGGATCCGAGGACCGGCGCCCGTTCGAAAGCGAAACGGGCCGCCTCGCCGATGCCGTATGCTTCCCCTTCCGGACCGGCAAAGTGCCAGGGGACGTCTTCGGGGCGGGCCGGGCGTGGCGCCTCGCTCTCGGGCACGCTGATGGTTCCTCCCCACCACATCTCCCGCCTCCGTCGGTGCAGCACCCGCACACCGGTTTCCAGCACGTCTTGCATCCACTCTCGAATCGTGCCCACGGCCGGTCCTGACATCGTTCCGCCTCCGATTCCTCTGACGCCCTGAAATTTTTACATCACGTCCGGGGACCTGCCACAGGGGCTCCCCTCACACCCGGCCAAGCGCCAGCCCGGCCGCCAACAGCAGCCCCGCCACCAGATGGATGCGGCCCATCACCAAGACGCCGCGGGCCAGGCCCCCGTCCTGCAGGCGCCGGATCTGTCCGAGCCCCCATGGCAGGACCAGGACCGGGAGGCCGGCGGCGAGAGGCAGCAGGCCAGACGCCGCCGCCGCGACCGGCCACAGCGTCCCCAGCACCACCAGAACCGAAAGCATCTGGCCGCCGCGCCGCGGCCCGAGCCGGATGGCAAGCGTGTGCCGTCCGCCTTCGGCGTCCTTGACCCGGTCACGGATATTGTTGGCCAGCAGGATCGCCGCCACCATCACCCCGACTGTAAAAGATGCGAAGATGCCGGCCCCGGTCACGCGCCCGCCGGCCGCAATCTCGCTGGCCGCCACCTCGATCGGTCCCATGATGAGAAACACGGCCGCTTCTCCCAGAGCCGTGGCCGAGAGCGGCCGCGGTCCCGCGTTGTAAAAGTAGCCGGCCAGGATCCCGGCCACCCCCATGACCAGCATGACCGGTCCCCGAATGACCACCAGCACGAGACCGAGGACAAAGGCGATCCCGTAGCTCATAAGGGCCCAGCCCCTGACGGCCCCGGGCTCCATCCGCCCGTGCACCAATGAGCCCGCGATGCCGACCGAGTCCGGCGCGTCCAGTCCGCGCCGGAAATCGGCGTATTCGTTGGCCATGTTGGTGGCAATCTGAAGCAGGACCGCCACGAGAGCCATCACCGCCGCCGCGCCCAGGTTGATCGATCCGGACGCCGCCGCGGCCGCCGTTCCCACGGCGACCGGCACGACCGAGGCTGGGAGGGTCGGCGGGCGGGCAAGCGTCCACCACTCGCGAAGGTTCACATACCCGCCTCCCGGAACCAGCCTTGCACATTCCGGCGGAGAACCTTGCCGTTGGCGGTCTCCGGAAGCTCCGGCACCACCTTCCAGAATCGGGGAACCTTGAAGCCCGCCAGGCGCGTGCGCAGCGCCGACGACAACTCCTCAGCATCGACGACCGCCCCGACGGCCAGGACCACGGCCGCGGCCGGCACCTGACCCCATTCGGGGTCGGGCACCGGCACCACGGCGGCCCGCGCGATGCGCGGGTCCTGCAGCAGCGCGGCCTCCACTTCGGCCGGATACACGTTCTCCCCCCCGGACACGATAAGGTCGTCCCGCCGGTCCATGACGCGGAGCCGTCCCTCCTCATCAAGCTGCCCCAGGTCCCCCGTGTAGAGCCAGTCCGTCTCTTCGCGCAGCTGTCCCCCCGCCCAGTAGCCGGGCGACACCTGGGGACCACGCACCCGGATCTCGCCCACTCCGTCCGCATCCGGTTGAAAGATGTCGATGTCGGCCGCGTACAGCGGACGCGCGCCCGCGTCGGGATTGCCGTCCAGGGGGTCGACCGTCGCCATCTGCGATCCCGTCTCGGTCATGCCGTACGTCGGCACCAGCGGGAGCCCGGCCTCGCGGCCGCGTGCGAGAAGCGCCGGCGCCACCGCCGCCCCTCCCACAAGAACGACGCGGACGCGGGGCGAGAACGGCTCCACGGCCGCATCCAGCACCCGTTGCAGCATGGTCGGCACCAACGACACCAGGGTCGCCTCGCCCAAGCTCAGCGAGCGCGCCACCCGACCGGCGTCAAAACGCGGCTCCAGCATCACCCGGTTGCCCCCGATGGCGGCCCGGAGCAGGATGGCCTGGCCTCCCACATGGAACAGCGGCAGACACAGGAGCCACGTATCCCGCGGATCATGCCCGAGGCGGAGAAAAGATCCGACGGCGTTCCACCAATGCTGGCCAAGTGTCAGCACCGCTCCTTTGGGGGAGCCGGTGGTCCCGGAGGTGTAGATGAGGCTCTGGACCTGCCCCGGCCCCGGCTCAAACGATGACCGGGCCGCGTCCCCGAGAAGAGGATCGTCATCTTGCCCGAGGACGAATGCAGGGAGCGCCACCACCCGCGCACGGAGGCCGCGTCCGGAAAGTCTATCCGAAAACGCCTCGGCGGCAATCACCACCCGCGGATCGGCGTCCGACAGGAGCCGCTCCACTTCAGCAGGGCGCAGGCGCGTGTTGACCGGCACCAGCACGATGCCCGCCCGGATGGCGGCAAACACCAGTTCAGCCGCCTGCACGCCGCTTGGAAGCAGCACGGCCGCACGATCTCCGGGCGTCAGCCCCTCGGCCGCGAGAAACCCGGCCACCCGGTCTATCCGCCGGGACCATTCCTCAAACGTGAAGACCTGGCCGTCCATTTCCAGAAAGGGACGACGGGTGTACAGGCGGGCGGCGTTCCGCGCCCAGTCCCACTCGCCGCCGAACGGCCGTCCGCCCGCCATGTTGGAACTAGGGCAGGCGCTCAAAGCGGGTCCAGTCCGGGGAACGCTTTTCGAGGTAGGCGTTTTTCCCTTCCTGCGCTTCCGGAGTCATGTAGTACAGCATGGTCATATCGCCGGCCAGCATCTGCAAGCCGGTGGCGCCGTCGATGTCCGCGTTGAACGCCATCTTGAGAAAGCGAATGGCGAGCGGACTTTTGGCCAGGATTTCCTGGCACCACTCCACCGTCTCTTCCTCCAGCCGGGCCAGCGGGACTACGGTGTTCACGAGCCCCATCTGGCGGGCTTCCTCGGCATCGTACTGTCGGCAGAGAAACCAGATCTCCTTGGCCTTCTTGAGCCCCACCATGCGGGCCATGAGAGCCACCCCGTAACCGCCGTCGAAACTTCCCACCTTGGGGCCCGTCTGCCCGAAGCGGGCGTTGTCGGCGGCAATCGTGAGATCGCACACCATGTGCAGCACATGGCCGCCCCCGATGGCATAGCCGGCCACCATGGCAATGACAGGCTTCGGCAGCTGGCGGATCTGCCGCTGCAGGTCGAGGACATTAAGGCGGGGGACCCCATCGCTCCCCACATATCCGGCGTCCCCGCGAATACGCTGGTCGCCGCCTGAACAAAACGCTTTATCGCCCATGCCCGTCAGGATGGCGACGCCGAGGTCCGGTGCCTCGTGAAAGCGGGAGAACGCGTCTTGCAGCTCGAACAAAGTGGTGGGCCGAAAGGCGTTGCGGACTTCAGGGCGATTAATGGTGATCTTGGCGATGGCCCCCTGACGCTCGAACAAAATGTCCTCGTACGCGGGCGCGCCTTCAACCGGATCCCATTTCATCAGTAAATCCCTCCTCACTGAACCGCGGTTCACCTTTATGTTTCCTCTTCAGCGTCGGGAAAGTCAAACGAGCGCCGGCGGCCGAAGCAGCGGGGCGGATATCATAGGGACAAGATCCTGGAGGTGCTCGCGACGGACCGACACGGGTGGAACGTGGCCGCGGTGGTCCTGGGCGCCGTCCTGTGGGGCCTGTCCGGAACGGCCGCCAGCGCTCTCTTCGCCCGCCACCATGTGAGTCCGGGAGGCCTCGTCGCCATCCGCATGACGGTGTCGGGCTTCGTCCTCCTGACCGCCCTGGCCCTCCGGCGCGGGATTCCTGTCATCTGGGCGCCGCTGCGGGATTCGTTCGCCGCGCTTGTCATCTTTGCGGTTTTGGGGCTCCTGGTCGTGCAGTACACCTATCTCCTGGCGATTGCCGCCTCCAACGCGGCGACCGCCACCCTGCTCCAATATCTGGCGCCGGCCATGGTAGTCGTGTATGTGGCCCTACAGAGCCGCACCCTTCCTGCCTCCCGGACCGTGGCGGCCCTGCTCCTGACCCTGGTGGGAACCGCGCTTCTGGTCACCGGAGGGTCGTTCATCCACCTGGCGCTCACCCCGCTGGCCCTCACATTCGGGCTCCTCTCGGCCTTGGCCCTGGCGTTTTACTCGCTCTATCCGGTCAAGCTCCTAAGAGCCTATGGCGCCCTGCCGGTGGTGGCGTGGGGGCTTCTCCTCGGTGGACTCGCCCTCACCGTGGGCCTGGCCGCCAGCGGTCGCCCCTTCCTGCCCGCCCACCTGGACCTGCCGGGCCTCGAGCTTGTCGCTTTCGTCATCTTCTTTGGCACCCTTCTGCCCTTTCCGCTTTATCTGGGCGCCTTAAATCGCCTCTCGCCCACATTCGCCACCATCCTGTCGGCGGCGGAACCGCTGGCGGCGGCGGTGGCCAGCGTTCTGTGGCTCCACCTCCGGCTCAGTCCACTTGAGTGGACCGGCGGCGCGGGCATCGCCGCAGGAGTGCTGCTGATGGCGGGCACGGTCCGCCGTGCGTCTCTCCCGCAAGACAGGGGCCGGTCCGGGAGCCATCCGCCAGCCTCCCTGGCGGGTCGCTTATGACCGCGAAAGCATCGCAGTATAATACGGTCAGTCCAGGACATGGGGGTGAGCTTGCTCGTGCACATGAATGAGGGTATGGCGCCGGAACTCCGGCTCCTCATCGACCGCGAGCATATAGCGGAGGGTTTGCTCTACGCGCACCTGCCGCTGGGCGCCGTGTCGGATGACGACCGGGCGCAGCTTCTGAACCTCGGCTGGACACTTCGCCCGTATCGGGACCGGCCCGTTCTGCAGCCGCCGGAGGCCACCTTTGCCTGGGACCGGCACCACAGGCTTTTTCGCGACAACTTGCGTCACGCGGCCGCCCACCGCCTGCCTGAAGGTCTTCCCTTCGCGGGTGCCAACGAGGCGATCCTGGACGAGCTGATTGCCTCGGTGTGGGAAGAGCGCACCGAAGAACTCCGGACGGTGCTGTCCGCCTTTTCGTTTGCCTCCGTGTGGCGTGCTGCCGGCGACGACGGAGAGGAGCTGCCACCGAGCCTTCACGCCGCCGAGGAGGCGCTCGCCGCCGGGGTCGCGCCGGCAGAGGAGCGGACTGTGGTCCCGGTGGAGGGATTCGAAGACTCGGCAGATGGGTCCGGGACGCCGGCTGCCCGCATGGAAGGCTCCGAAGTATTCTTCTTCTATACCCGCAGCATGCGCCGGGCGGCGGTACAGGCTCTCACGGAGACCGTGCGATCGCCGGACGATGATGACCCCGTGTGGCAGCTGGTGGAGTCGCTCCGCTGAAGGTCTGCCCCCAATGACTGGCACCGGTGGCCCTTTTCGAGAAGTCCTCCAGCGCACCCTCACCCTCGCCCATCTGCCGGAGCGGGATCATGTCGGCGTGCCCCCGCACGTCGTGTTCGCGGCCATCCGCTGGCGCCTCTCTTGAACGCCGCGTCAGAGCTTTAGGGACCGAACGCACGGTCATGGGAGGCGGGCACGGGCCGGGGCCAGCCAGTCGCGGCGCGAGGCGTGTCCCTTTCTCGCTGCCCCCGACGGGGCTTCCGGAGAGCGAGCGGAGACGCTCGCCCATGGCCGATGTTGGCGCGGGAGTCCCTTACGCCTTTGAGGCCATACGATGCGGCCAGGGACATCGGATGCCGAGCCCCGCTGTCGGCCGAAACCTGCCGGGTCCAAAGGGCGTTCCGGGTGACAGAGGTGTCTAGATCTTGCGGGCAAGGATACCGCCCCACGCCGGCCGTCACCGCCGGGGGCTTCTCCTCGTGTGGGGTCTCTTGGGCATCGCAGTGCTGGGCCTTGCCGGGTGCGCTCTTCCTCGCGCCGCTCTCAGCGTCCGGCCGACGCATTCTCCCCCGACTCTGGCGGCGGCCGCCGGGGAGGGCATGGCACTCAGTGTCATGCAGGTCGGTGATAAGACCTTCCTGGCTACCTGGAACCAGAGGGCCATCAACCTGACGATCTTAAAGGGCCGCCGGCAACAGCGGATCGTCCTGCCGGTCCGCTCCTTTTGTGCCTCGGTCGGCTTCCTGCTGAGTCTGCCGCCGGACGTGGGCGTGGCCGGGTGCAAGAGTGTCTGGGTCGCCCGCGGCGGTCACTGGGAGCGGGTGCCACTCCCCACAGGTGTAGTGAACGGCGACGGTGTGAGCGGCCGAGGAGGTCAGTGGTGGGCGCTTGCCATCATCGACGCCGCTTCCGGGATGGGGTCCGAAGCTGTGGATCTTTGGGCCACGACGACGCGTGGCGCCTCGTGGACTCTGGCCGCCAAGAGCCGCAATGCCCTGTCTTCCACGCCCCGAAGGGCGATCCCGTACGGGGGCGACAAGTCGGGCCTCGAAGCGGGACCGGGGCATCATCTCTGGCTGAGCGGGTCCACGGGCGGCGCCTTCTATCTGTACCGTTCTACCGCCGGCCTCGCGACCTGGACCGCCGTGTCAGCCCAGGGACCGAAGCACGGCCCGCATTCTTGGGTCATGAGGTCTGGCACCGTTATGGAGACCTTCCCACCCCTGTTCGTTGACAACTCGCTGGGGTATGTGCCGGCTCCGGTCGCGGGTCCGCATGATCGCCTCGCCATCTTCGTCGTGACGGGACCGGGTTGGCATACGGCGACTCTCCGAGGGCTTCTCCCTCTGGGCACAACGTCGAGCTGGCGGCTTGCCGCCAGCCGGCCGCAAACCTTGTGGGTCGCCACGGCGAGGAGTCTATATCGCAGCAGCACCGGCGGCAGGACCTGGCAGGTGACGAGGACCCTTCCCTCCCCGTGGAGTTTTGTGAGCATAAGCTTTTCCGGGTCCTACGGGTCGGTATTGGCCGCGCTTCCTCAGGCGGCACACCATCCCGGTCACTTCGCGCTGTGGGTAACGACCAACGGCGGCAAAACATGGCGAGCCGTGCAGGTGAACCCGTAGTTTCTCCGGCGCTGTGGCCATGGCCCTTCGACTTCGAAGTGACCAAGTCATCGACGGAGACAGGGCGTGCATGGCGGCCGAATCCGGTCAGGGGACGCGGGCACTGCGGTCTTGTGGCGTCCCGGGGGGCGCCGCGCACGGGGACACGACGGCCTTAATCAATAGTTTTGAGATCAGCGAGCCTGAGCCGTGGGACCCGAGCGGTTGCGGGCAGTGTGCGACCACAAGGAAAGCGGGACGGCCTCCCGTCCCGCTTTCTGGTCCCGGGTCTCGTTTTACCGGGCGCCGGTTCTAGAGATGAAACTTGGCCAGACGCTCGTTGACCTCGCTCCACTCCACGTTCTTCATGAACGCGTCCAGGTAGGGAGCCCGCTTGACTCCATAGTCGATGCCGTAGGCGTGCTCGTACACGTCGAGAATCAAGAGCGGGTACGCGCCCCAGGGCACACCCACGTTGTGCGCGTCCTGACCGTAGTTGTGAAGCTTGCCGTCGTCGAGGTCGTAGGCCAGGACCACCCAGCCGCGCACCGCGAGGCCGATGCTCTTGAACTCGGTCTCCCACTTCTCGTAGGACCCGAAGTCGCGCTCGATGAGCTCGAGGATGCGGCCCTCCGCGCGGCCGCCCTTGCCGCCCAGGTTGTCGAAGTACCACTCATGCAACTTCGCGCCGTTCAAGGCAAAGATCTCTTCGGTCTTCATCCCGCGCAGGTCGCTGTACGTCTGGTTGGCCTTCGAGTAGTCGACGGTCTCCAGGTTGGCGCGGATCTCGTTCAGCTTGGCCACATAGCCCTTGTAGAGAATGCCCCAGTGCTGGTCCATCTCCTGTTTGCTGATGCCGTCCATGGTGAGGCAGCTTTCTTTCAGATCGCGGAACTTCCGCTCCTCTGCCATATGTACCGTCCTCCTTAAGACGTGAAGAATTGGCGTCAGGGGACTGTCAAAGTGGGCCGGTCCCCTGAAAACCTGTTCGGCCGCCGGCTCCAGTATAGCGGGATCCCCCAGGATCTGGCGACCGCGCCGGTTGCCGACGCAAGCGATTAGCACCGGGCCGGAAATCTGCTACGTTTAGCGTAAGTGAAGGGCATCCTCTCGGATCGGGAGGTCGGAGGCGGACATGAATCAGGTCAAGAGCGTAAGAACCACAGCGTTCGTGCGCGCGTGGGGGTATGACGGCTCCACCCCGGCGACAAGCCAGGCGGAGCAGCGGCTCGTGGATCTTCTGGATCGTTATCATGAGGTGCAGGAGCACAACGTGGTAACGGAACTTGACGTGACCCGTGCCGCTCTGGGCCACGAAAAGCCGTTCAATGAGCTTCGTCCCCAGGAGGCCCAGGAGGTGGCCGCCCACCTTCTCGTCCGCATCGCGCTCTACACGCACTTTCCCGAATTGGTGCCGGACCCGGCACCCGACTTTGCGGGCGAGGTGGCCCTGCTTCATCGCGACCGCCGGCTCTTGAACCGTGTCATTGCCCGGGCGGGCTGGGACACGGCCGAGTACTTTCTTCCGGCGCACCCGAAGGAGTAGCCGTGGCACACCGCATTATGGTGGTGGACGACGAGCAGAGCCTGCGGGAGCTCTTGACCATGAGCCTCACCCGTCAGGGCTTTGAGGTCTTTACGTACGCGGACGGTCCCTCGGCACTGGCCGCCGTGGCCGAGGTGGAGCCGCATGCCGCCATCGTGGACGTTATGATGCCGGACATGAACGGGTTCGAAGTGGCGCGTCGGCTGCGCCAGGATCCGCGCATCTACATTCTGATGCTCACGGCCCGCGACGCCGTGGAAGACCGCATCGTCGGCCTCGAGGGCGGTGCGGACGACTACATGCCGAAACCTTTCAGCCTGGACGAGCTGGTCGCCCGCCTCCGCGCCGGCCTGAGGCGTGTAGAGCCGCATCCGCCGGCGCTCCAGCATGGACCCATCGAGATGGACGACGCGGCCCATCGGGTCCTCCTGTATGGGGATCCGGTCCAGCTTACCGCCAAAGAGTACGAGCTCCTGCGCTACCTGCTGCTCAATCCCGATCGGGTCCTCTCCAAAGTGCAGATTCTGACCCATGTCTGGGGCTACGACTTCCCCGGCGACGACAATCTGGTGGAAGTGCACATCTCGAGCCTGCGCGACAAACTGAACGATCGCGACAAGACGCTCATCGGCACCGTCCGCGGCTTCGGCTACCGTCTGGGCGGATGAACCGCCGCCTGCCGTCCCTCACGCGGGCGCTCATCGGGCGGCAGCTCCTGATCCTGGTGGCCATCCTGCTGGCGCTCGGGGCCACGCAGATTGCCGTTCTGCGCCATGTGCTCATCTCCAACACCGTCGATTCCCTGCGCGACGAACTGTCGGTGCTGCGGCCGGTCGTGCACCGTTCCCTGAACTCGGCCGACCCGGCGTTCCGGTTCAGCACGCTGGTGCCGATCCTCTTCAAGCACTTTCACGCGCCGGGGGTGGTGGTGCTGTTGGGAAGTCCCGGCGGCTTCATAATCGCCAACTCTCCGCATCCCGGGGTGCCCACCACCACGCCGCCGCTTCCCCCGCCCGGCCGTTACACCATCTGGTCCCATCACATCGTGGTCGGCTCCCAGATCAACGACTCCCATTACGGCGATCTGGGAACCATCTGGCTCCTGTCGTCCCTCGCGCCCACCAACACCATCCTGTGGCAGGACGCACGCCTCTTCGGTCTCCTGTCGGCGGCGGTGCTGCTGGCAGCCGGGCTGTTCGGGAGCCTGTCCCTGCGCCGAGGTCTCGTCCCGCTGGCGCAGGTGACGGAGACCACCGAACATATCGCGGCCGGCGATTTCGGGCGCCAGGCGGTGGTGGGACCGGCGCCGGCCGAGATTGCCCGCCTGGGCGACGCCGTAAACCGCATGTCGCGGGCGGTCGAAGAGGCCCTGGACGCCGAGCATGAAGCCCAGGCCGAGGTGCGGCGCTTCGTGGCCGACGCCTCCCATGAACTGAGGACGCCTCTCACCGCGCTGTCCGGCTTTCTCGATCTGTGGGCGTCGGGGTCGCTTGACGCGGCGGAACGAAAGACCTCGCTTGAAGCCATGCGTCGGGAAACCGCCCGCATGACCCGGCTCGTGCAGGAGCTCCTGCACTTAAGCCAGCTGGACCAGAAAGGTCCCGGAGCGGTGAGACCGGCCGTGCACGACCTGGCGCGGATCATGGCGGATCTGGAGCCCACCCTGCGTACGCTGGCGGGAGACCGCCTGTCCCTGACGATCCGGCCGGCCACCATCTGGGCGGACCGCGACCGCCTGTCGGAGGTGTTGCTGAACCTGGTGGACAATGCGAGCCGCCACGGCCGCGGCACCATCTCGCTGTCCGCCGGGCCAGGTCCCGACGGGGTGCGCTTCGTGGTGGAAGACGAAGGGCCCGGATTGAGCCCCGAAGCCGTCCGGCACCTGTTCGAGCGGTTTTACCGCGGCGATCCCTCGCGCGCCAATCGGGGCGGAGGCGCCGGTCTCGGTCTTTCCATCGTCGAAAGTCTGGTCCTGGCCCATGAAGGCCGCATCGCGGCCGACAACGCACCCGGCGGCGGCGCCCGCTTCACCCTGGACTGGCCGTCAAGTCCGCCTAATTCGCGGCCAGCATCGCCGGCTTGAGGGTCCAGGCCTGCCGGCGCGCCTCCTCCAAGAGTCGTTCGGCCGTAAAGCCCGGGCGGAAGATGGGCCAATCCCAATGCTGTTCTGCGGCCGGCCGCACCCGCTCCGGAAAGCGCAGGGGCGGGGTGACGCCGGTCGTGCGGCCAAGAAACCGCGGTGCCCAGGCCGCGATGTGCCACTCTCCGACCCTCTCCGGGAGCCGTCCATCGCGCCGCACCTTCTCCAGCAGGGCGTCCGCGCTGTCGGTGTCGGCGATGGTGCCGGAAGGCGCCAGGAGCCGGGGTACGCTCACGGCCCCGCCGGGGCTCTCCGCCAGCAGGGCCGCGGCCAGGACGGCCTCTGCCGCCGATAGCCAGTCATCCCCGGTAAAGAGGGCGTCAAGTCCGCGGGCGGCCAGGGCTTCCGACAAAGTCGCCCGGTCAACCGCCACCGGGCCCGCCGGCCGGACGCGTGAGAGCCAGTCGTCGACCGTCACATAGCGGGCTTGAAGCGCGTGAAGGCCGTCGACATAGCGCCGAAAGCCCCGAAGCTTCCCGTCCCAGTCAGTGGCCGGGAGCGCGGGACCGGCAACCAGGGGATGACGGGTCATCCCGCCCCCGAAGTTGTCCTGATCCCAGAAGTAACGGGTCACAAGCTCGGTGGGATGGGTCACCACCATCGCCGGGCCACCTGCCGAGAGCGCCTGCGCCGCCTCCCCGACAGCCTCCTCGGCACCGGTCGGAAGGCGGAACAGGAGGCCCTTTGGAACATCGACGGGCGGGCTCCAGTAGAGGACACGCCCGTACCAGTAGAGGGTCCGTGTCGGGTGAAGATACGTGTTCCAGCTCTCCGAGATAAAGGCCCGCAGTCCGAGCTCGGGACCGCGCTCCAGCACTTCCGGCACCCAGTTGGCGCCGGGCTGGGTGAAGAACACCGGAGACACCCCGCCGTTCTGCAGCTCGCCGACGCCCACGGCTTCCCGCTCCACAAAACGGCTTTCGGCCGCCTCCCGGCTCATGGGCTCCAGCTCTTCGGCGAGGGTTGGGTGGAGGCTGTGGCTGTAGGAGTGAAATCCGATCGTGCCGAGGCGCGCCATGCGCTGCAGGAGATCCGTGCGCCCGCGCTCCGCCAGCGCGCGGGCCTTCAAGCCGACGATGGCAAAGTTGGCCCGGGCGCCCACCCGCTCAAGCTCGTCCAGGATGTGCTCGAGCGCCCAGTCAGCGGCCGGGGTGAGCCAGTCCTCGACGTCAAATCGCAAGAAAAGGTCGCTCATGCTACGCGATGGGCGTGCCGTCAGGCACGGGCGCATCCGGCGCCAGGAGAACCACGTCTCCGGCTCCCGCCATTCCACCCAGAATCAGCACCTCGGACGCCACCCCGGCAATGTTCTTCACGGGAAAATTCAAGACGCCTATCACCTGCCGGCCCACGAGATCGACGGGCTGATAGCGCGCCGTCAGCTGGGCGCTCGACGATTTCTCGCCGTAGGGGCCGAAATTTACGCGCAGCACATAGGCCGGAACGCGCGCCCGCGGGTTCGGCTCCGCGTGGGTAATGGTCCCCACGGCCATCCGGTAGCGGAAAAAGCCCGCCACATCAAGCTCTTCCGGCCGCCCCTCGCCATCCGCCTCCGCCGTCATCTCCTGCTCACCCGCTCCTTCACCACGTGCTCCACCGCCTCCGGAAAGTAGAGACGGCGCTCCGCCTGCGGTTCGCGGGCAATACCGGACAGGGGTCGCGAGAGGCGTGACATCTCGATGAGCTCCTCGCCGTCCCAAAGATAGAGGGCCTGCTCCCGCTGGCCCGCTCCCCCTTCATCACCCACGTAATAGTCATAGTAGACCTCCGACGTCTCGTCCACATCGAGGTAGTAGGCGGGATCGTAGCCGGCCTGCCGCACGCGGCGCTCGATCTCGGCATAGATGCGCGGGCTCTTCTGAGCCGGGAACGAGACGTAGCGGAACAGGCGCCGGTCCCGATACCGGCGCGCCAGGTCGCGGAGAATGGCGTCGTCCGACCGGGCGAAATGGGCCAGGGCGGTCATGATGGTGTGATCGTCAAGAGCCAGGTATCGGTCGACGTCTAGCGGCTCGCCGCCAAGCCAGCCCTCCAGCACAGGATCGCCGGCGCCGACCGGCACACCCTCCCGGCAGAGCACCAGGGCCCGCTCGATGGTCTTTTTCAGCACCACCTCGGCACTCCGGCACACCGGATGGAAGTAGACCTGCCAGTACATGAAGTAGCGGGCCAGCAGATATGCCTCGATGGTATGAAGACCGCTGCGCTTCACCACCAGCCGGTCTCCATGGGGCAGGATGATGCGCAGGATGCGTTCGAGATCAAACTTGCCGTAATCGACACCGGTGAAGAGCGAGTCGCGCATGAGATAGTCGAGGCGGTCGGCGTCGAGCTGGCTTGACACCATCGACACCGCGAGCCGGTTCGGGTGACGTTTTTGGATGACGGCCGCCACCTCCCCCGGGAAGCCCGGGTCGACGGCCGCCAGCACCTGATGGACGGCCGTGCTGGGGTCAAGCAGGATGGCCTCGCCCCAATCTTCGTGCGTCTGTCCCCAGAAAGGTTCCAGCGCGTGCGAGAAGGGGCCGTGGCCAATATCGTGCACGAGCGCGGCGGCCATCACGAGCCGCCCCCAGTCGGGGTCGACGGAGTAGCCGTTCCGGTCAAACGCCTGCAGGATGCGCCGCACCACCTCGTACGCTCCGAGCGCGTGGGAAAAGCGGCTGTGCTCCCCGCCGGGATAGGTGAGATAGGCGGTGCCGAGCTGGCGGACACGGCGCAGGCGCTGCATCTCCGGCGTGTTGATGAGCTCCCAGAATAGGCTATCGTGAATGTAGATATACCCATGCACGGGATCCTTGAGAACTTTCTCCTCTTCCCCCATGGACAAACCGGCCTACCCCCGCGGGTAGCCTTCGACCAGGGGCCGGGGAAGTCCTGTCCGGAAGCCGCGCCGCCAGCGCGGCGACGAAAAGACGGCTGGGAGGCATGCGTGTGGACACCCTTCTGATTCCGGACCGGATGCTTGTCGGCACCCGCGTCGTGGCAGACCAGGCGGTTTTGGTGCAGGGAGAGCGAATCGCGGCCGTGGGCGACGCCAAAGAGCTTATCCGCCGGCATCCCGCGACCCGGCGCACGGTCCTTGCCCGGGAGCTTTTGGTGGCGGGCGGCATCAACGGCCACAACCACAGTTTTCAGATTCTCCTGAGGGGACTCGGTGAGGACGACGACTTCTTTGGCTGGCGGAGCCGGGTTCTCTATCCGGTGTCGGAGCGGCTCAGCACGAGTGACATCCGCGACGGCGCCCTCCTTGCCTTTGCGGACATGCTGGAGAGCGGCATCACCACCGTCGCCGACTTCTTTTACCTGAATGATCAGGGCATCGAGCAGGCGCTGGCCGTGGCCGATGCCGCCCGCACGGTGGGCATCCGCCTGGTGCTGGCCCGCTCTTTCTACGATTGGGAAGGGGCGCCCGCCCGGTACCGGGAGACGCCGGCGCAGGCGACGGCCAATGTCCGCGCGCTCAGCGCCGCGGTGGGCGATGATGATCCGCTGGTGACGATCCAGGTGGCCCCGCACAGCCCCCACGGCGCCTCCCCGGCCATGATCGAGGCGGCGGTGGCGGCGTCGGAGGAACTCCGGGTGCCGCTCCACATTCATTGCGCCGAAGGACGCTACGAGCGTGAACAGTGCCTCCGGGACTACGGCCTCACGCCGGTAGGACTCTTAAAGCAGCACGGCGCGCTCGGCCCGCGGACCGTGTTGATCCATGCGGTGTGGGTGGACGACCGTGACCTTGATCTCATCGCGGAGGCGGGCGCCTCGGTCATTCACTGTCCCTCCAGCAACATGATTCTCGGCGACGGGATAGCCCCGGTGCCGGGAATGCTGGCCCGCGGCATCACGGTCGGGCTCGGCACCGACGGCGGGTGCACCAACGACCGCTCAAGTCTCTTTGACGAGATGCGGACGGCCGCCCTCCTGCAGAAGGTGGCGGCCGAGGACGGGCGCGCAATGGACGCCGAACACGCCTGGCTCATGGGCAGCGAGGGCGGGGCGAAAGCTTTGCAGGTCCCGGCCGGCACCATTGAGGCGGGGCGGCTGGCAGATCTTGTCAGCCTCGATCTGGACGACTGGTCGCTTTTGCCGGGCCCTCCCACTGTCCGCCACCTGGTGTACGCCCTGTCACCGCGGGCGGTGCGGCGGGTTTTCGTCGGCGGACAGGAAGTTGTGCGCGGGGGCCGGACCGTGTTTTTGGGAGCGCCGGATCTCAGGGCCAGAAGCCGGTCGTGGGGGACGCCGGGTTAGAGGCGGGCAGGCGGTGCGGGCGACGCGGCCGGGATAGGCGCCGCCGCGGCGCGGCGCTTGCGGGTGCGCGGCCAGTATCCGTAAAAGAGGCCCGCCACCGTGCCCAGGGCGGCGAAGAAGGAGAGGGCATGGACATGGAGCCATTCTCCACCGAAAAACACGATGACACCCAGCACCCAGAGCGACCGGGACCAGTGGCGGGGCATAGCGTCCTCCCCCAAAGACGGACTGCCCTAGACGTTGGCCATCGAGGTGCCAAAGTCCTCCCCCGCCCGGGTGGTGTCGCGGTGTTCTACAATTGAATCGCGGACTCGCGGACCCACTGGCCCTCAACCTGACCGCGGTCGGGAGCGGCCAGATTGAGGGCCGGAAATTTCGGTAAGGCGCAATGGGAGGGACGGCGTGGATAACGGGTCACGGGAGGCGCTCCTTTCGGACCTGGCGGCCGTGGCCGCCCGGCTCTCCGACGACGCCCTGCATGTTCGGGATCCATTGCCGGAGCGGACGGCAATCGGCCGCCTGGTCTCCCGGCTCGGGCACCTCTTGTTTCCCCGCCATCTGCCGGTCGCCGCAGTGGACGGACGGCCGCCCGGCGCTCCCTTCTGGGACGTGACCGAAACGTTTTGGGACCTCACCCGCATGCTGCACGCGGTGCGGGCCCACGACTGCCCGGATGTGTCCGCCTGTCCCCAGATCGACGCGGAAGCCGGACGGGCGCTTCGCTTCCTTCACACGCTGCCCGACATCCGGGCCAAGCTTCTGTCCGACGCCGATGCGGCCTACCGGGGAGATCCGGCCGCTCACGGCCGCGACGAGATTATGGCCACCTACCCCGGCTTTCTGGCGGTTCTCGTCTACCGGCTCGCCCATGCGCTGCATGGCCTCGGCGTCGAACTCCTGCCGCGGATGATGACGGAGTGGGCGCACGGGCGCACCGGCATCGACATTCATCCGGCAGCTTCCATCGGGCCGCGATTTTTTATCGATCACGGCACCGGGGTCGTTATTGGCGAGACGACCGTGATCGGCGCCGGCGTCACGCTTTATCAGGGCGTGACGCTCGGCGCCCTCAACTTTCCCCGGGACGCCCAGGGCGACATTCTCCGGGGACAAAAACGCCACCCCACCATCGAGGACGGCGTGGTCATCTATGCGGAGGCCACGATCCTGGGCGGCGACACCGTGGTGGGCGCCTACTCGGAAATTGGCGGCAACGTGTGGCTCACCCACGGGGTACCGGCGCAGAGCCGCGTCGTGGCACCCGCCCAGCTGGAGCTGAAGGAGCCGCGTCTGTCGGCGGAGGACGAACCGGGATCCGACGGCCGGCAGAGAAAACAAGGGAAGTGACGCATGCGCTTACATGACGAAAAGCCGTCGGTGGTGAACCGGCCCTCCAGTTACGCCATCGACCTCATCATCTGGCGTCCGCGGGTGCGCGAGGACAAGCCGCTCACGGACCTCCTGCAGCGATATCAGCTCGGCGAGCGTTCGCAGACCGTCGTCTGGCTCGACAAGTTCACCGTCCGGCTCACGATGTGGCGTCGGGAGTACCTGACCAAGCTCGGGGACGCTCAGTGGCAGGAAGCCGCCCGGGCGGTCACCGATTTTCTGACCGAGGTGAACGCTCACTACCGGCCGCGCGCCATCGAGTACGACACCCGCGCCTTCACGGTCGGCCTGCACAAGGCGGCACGGCGGCGGCGGATGCCGGTGAGCCATGTGGTGGAGGGGAGACCCGGCAGCGACACGCCGGTGTGGTGGACGCTGACGTTCTGAGACGCGCCGACTTTTAGAAAGGGCGATGGCCGTGATTGAGCATGCGAGGATCCTGGCCGCGCGGGAGCGCATCGCGGACGTGCTGATCAAGACGCCGCTCCTCGAAAGCCGCTCTCTCTCCGAGATGACCGGCGGACGGCTCCTGTTGAAGGCTGAGAACCTGCAGCGGACCGGGAGCTTCAAGGCCCGCGGCGCGCTGAACCGGGTGCGGCTGGCGGCCGAGTCCGGGGGGCTTGTGGGGGTGGTGACCGGATCGTCCGGCAACCATGGGCAGGCCGTGGCCTACGCGGCCGCGCGCGTGGGCGTCCCCGCCCATATAGTGGTGCCCACAGACGCGAGCGCGGCCAAGGTGGAGGCCGCGCGGGCGTTCGGCGCCGAGGTGGAGTTCTGCGGAACCACGAGCCGGGAGCGCCTTTTACGGGCCGCGGCCGTGGCCGAGGAACTCGGGTACCTGATGGTGCCCCCCTACGACGACCCCGACGTGATGGCGGGTCAGGGGACAGTGGGTCTCGAGATTCTGGAACAGGCACCCGGCCTGGACACCGTTCTGGTGCCCATCGGCGGCGGCGGCCTCATCTCCGGGATCGCATCCGCCATCAAGGCGCTCCGCCCGGAGGTGCGGGTGATCGGGGTGGAGCCCGAAGGAGCATGCGCGGCTTTCCTGTCGCGGCAGGCCGGACGGCGCGTCGAGATCCCGGCCGGCCTGACCGTGGCCGACGGCCTTCGCACGGTGATTCCCGGTTCCCTCACCTTTCCCGTTATCGAAGAGACGGTGGATGAGCTGGTCACCGTTCCGGACGCCGCCATTGAAGCGGCGCTCCGCCTCATCGTGTCGAGGGCGAAGACGGTGGTCGAGCCGTCCGGCGCGTGTGCCGCGGCATACGCCTTGTTGCCGTCGCGGCCGCTGTCTGGACGAAAGGCGGTCGCGGTGCTCTCGGGCGGCAATGTTGACCTGGCCGTCCTGGGCCGCATCCTCGCCCGGTCGGCCTAACAGGGGCCGCTGGACCCTCCGCGGCCTGTAGGGAGAGGGAGAAAGAGGAGCGGGCCGCGTCGCCGGGACGGCGATTATTTCCTGTGTTGAGGATCGTGTCGGCACCACCACGCGCCGCGACCGCAGGCTCCGGACGCGGCGGCCGCGTCTTAGTTTTGAGCCGCCGATTCCCGGCTTGGCCGGACGTCCGACAGCCCCCGAGCCTTATGGCATAACGCCCCGCGGCCGCCCTCCCCTGTGCGGCCGGGTCGACGCCTCTCGACTTTAGGCAGTTTCCGGCATGGCATCCCACGAAGCCGCCGTGCTAAGGTGGCATTGGAAAAGTCGCCAACAGTTCGTGCAGGCAGGATGCCCAGGGAGGAACCCGACGGATGCGAGTCGTCGTCAGTGCCATCGTGATTGTAGTGATTCTGGCTCTCGTCCAATGGTTTCGCCCGCTCCCCCCGCCGAGCGTGCACGCGGCCCTGTCCACCACCTATAAATTTTCCGGCAGTGTGCCGGCCCTTCCCTTCCCTACTCAGGGCCAGTCGGCGCTGGCGGTCGAGGGGGTCGGCACGATTGGCGCCACCCCCAGCCAGACTCCCGTCGCCATCGCGAGCCTTGCCAAGCTGATGACGGCGTACGTGGTCTTGAAGGCCCATCCGCTCACCACCGGCCAGACCGGACCCACCGTCACGGTCACGCCGGCCCAGGTGGCTCTCTACCTGCAGGAGAAGAGCACGCAGTCGGTGGTGGCCGTCGTGCCCGGCGAGCGGCTGAATGAGCTCCAGCTGTTAGAAGGCCTCCTCATTCCATCCGGCAACGACTACGCGCAGATTCTGGCCGACTGGGTGGGCGGCAGCCAGGCGAACTTCGTCAAGATGATGAATGCCGACGCCAAGAAGCTCGGCATGACCCACACGACCTACACCGATGCCAGCGGCGTGAGCGCCGCCACCGTCTCCACCGCCTCTGACCAGCTCGTGATAGCCGAACACGACATGAAAAACCCCATCTTCCGGAGCATCGTCCGCATGCCCCAGGCCACACTGCCGGTGGCCAACGTCGTATACAACGTCAACTACTACCTCGGCCATTCGGGCATCATCGGCGTCAAGACCGGGAGCACGGCCGCCGCCGGCGGATGCTACGTGGCCGCCGCCTACCGGAACGCCGGCGCCACCAAGGTGCTGGTGCTGGCCGCGGTTCTCGGCCAGCAGAGCCACCAGTCCGAACTGTACGCGGCGTTTGCGGCCGCCCAGAAACTTCTCAACTCGGTGCCTTTCCT
Source organism: Bacillota bacterium (assembly GCA_021797815.1). Lineage (GTDB taxonomy): Bacteria > Bacillota > Sulfobacillia > Sulfobacillales > JAIMBI01 > JAKATP01. The sequence goes on along the minus strand of JAJZYZ010000020.1, from coordinate 12,012 downwards.
GGAGGTGCGTCAGGTGGTCGCGGCCGGAACGCCCGGTGCCGTCGTGACGGCGCCCTGGCTCACCACCGGCGTAAACGCCCTGGTTCCCCAAAGCGTGTCTTTCGTCGGCTGGCCCGGATTCACCACCCACATCGTGTTCACCGCCCGTCCGCTTCCGAAGCAGGTCACGGCCGGCACGCCGGTCGGCACCCTGCGCATCGTGGCCGGTCAGCAGACCGCCACGGTGCCGCTCAAGACCAGCGGCGCTCTTCCACCCCCTTCCAAACACTGGCGGCTCAGTCGTCTCTGAGTTCAAGCTGTGAAATCCGTTTGACTTATCCCCCATATTTTACGTGGCGGATGCGAATGCTGTACCCTGAGAGGAGACACGGAATCGGATATGATGGGCTAGATCAAGGAAAAAACCCAATACTTCCGTCCCAAAAAATTCTCCGAATAATTGGGCTTCGGACTGGGTATTCGTGTTATCGTGATTGTGAAGGGTTTCACATTCGACAGGCAGCCAGGGTTTTAATCGGATTACGAAAGGAGTCACGATCATGGCTACGATGACGCTTCTCGAAAAGGTCAGGCGTCTCGGACGGACCGTGGACCGGGCGGCCAACACCTGGGAAGCGGGTCCGATTGTTCAGGAACTCAGCGACACATTGGAATTGCCGGTGTCCCTTCTTGACCGCAGCCGCCAGGTGGTCATCGCCGCCGGGGGGCTGGACGATACGGAGTACAGCGACGAAGCGGCTCTCGGCACGTCCACGAGACGGCGTGGGGGGCGCGGGCGCCTGCAAGTCATCGACCACCCGACCACCCGCATTCCCATTCATTCGCAGGACCGGACCCTCGGGACGCTCGTTATCGGCAAGGACGAAGACGAGATGAGCGACGACCAGTGGGTGCTGGTGGAAAGCGGCATCACGGCCATCAGCCTCATTCTGCGTCAGACCGAACTCTCCCAGCGTGAGGCGGAGGGCCGGCAGGAATCGGCGGTCCAGGCGGTGCTGGAGGCGCTCACCTATTCCGAGCTCACCGCGGTGCAGCAGCTCCTGAACGAACTTGGGGGCAATCAGGGCCTCGTCGTGACCTCGAATGTGGCCGACCGGGTCGGCATCACCCGCTCCGTTATCGTCAATGCCCTCCGCAAGCTTGAGAGCGCGGGGGTCATTGAAACCCGATCCCTCGGGATGAAAGGGACCCTCATCCGGGTCTTGAACGACCACTTGAAGCCGGCTTTGGAAGCCTTGAAGCTCTAGAGCCGTGGACGCGCGCGATGCGAGCCGGCGGGCGGGCCGGGGCACTTGAGGCCCCGGCCCTGTTTCGTGCCCGGCTGGCAAAGAAGGCGGGCACACAGGGCCGCCTTCTTTGCCAGCCGGGCGTCCTTGAGACTCGCGCCGCCATCTAGCATGAGTCCGCCGGCACGGATGCTTTTCCCGGCGCGGCGGCTTAACCCCCGGGGCTCGGATGGGGGCCGGAAAGCGCCTTGGCGGACGTCCGTGACTGGAGGATGCGCGACCGCGGAGAAGCCACGGCGGGACCGGGGCAGAAATGGCCGACGGGGGCCGAAGCCATTCCTCGCGACGGGGCGGCCGTTTCCGGTAGTCTAAGATGGGACGGAGAACAGTACGCCGCGCAGCGATGGTCCGTCACCGAGAAAGGGGTCCGATATGGAGTTTAACCGACGATGGGTGGAGCACGCCCGCGACGGACAGGTTATGAACGCATATCTCGTAATGCCGCCGAGGGTAAGTCATCCCCTCCCCGCCGTCATCGTCATCCAGGAAATCTGGGGTCCTGACGACCATATCCAGGAAATCGCCGAGCGTCTGGCCACGGCCGGCTATGCCGCCCTTGCCCCTGACCTCTATTCGCGGGGCGGGCGCCCCGAAGCCCTTTCGCCCGAACGCATCGAGGCCGTCAAGACCTTCATGAACACGGTGCCGCCCGGCGCATGGGGGGACCGCAGCGTCCTCCAAGAGCACCTCGATCGCCTTCCCGGCGATGAGGGCGCCAAAGTCGGCGCGACCATCGGGACGCTCTTCGGCCCCCGGGACACGGACGGCATGGTGGAAGACCTTTTAAGCTGGGTAGGCTGGCTTCACGAAGCCCCGGAAACGCGTGAAATGCCGGTGGCCAGCACGGGCTACTGCATGGGCGGCGCCCTCTCGTTCGCGTTGGCCACGCGGGCCCCGTCCCTTCGGGCCGCGCTCTGCTACTACGGCACGGCGCCGGCGCCCGAGGCCATGGCGAGCATCGAGTGTCCGGTCTACGGTTTCTACGGCGAGACGGACACCCGCATCACGGGTCAGGTTCCGGACGTGGAGGCGGCCATGAAGGCGCACCACAAGCACTACGAGGCCCATGTGTACAAGGGGGCCGGTCATGCCTTCTTCAACGACTCCCGCTCCTCGTATCATGTGGACGCGGCGCGGGACGCCTGGGCCCGAACGCTTGAGATTTTCAACCGCGTCCTGTCATAAGTCGGGAGGCGGGGGGTTGCGCACGCCCCCCGCCTCCCGCCTCTGACGAGCGAAAGCCGTGGGCTCCTCACCGTGGCTGGGGCTCGCCCTCGGGGTCCTCGCGGCCGTGTGGTCGGGGCGGGCCCTGTACCGCCGTACGGGACAACGAAGGCTTGCCCTGTTGTTTCTGGCGCTCGGAATCCTGTCGATCCTGCTCTCCCTGCACGAACTTCTGCCATGACCCTGGGCCGCGCGGCGGGTCTACCATGACGCCGCGGCCGGCACCGTTGGTTCGTATGCGAAAGCCGCTCTGCAGTAAACCCGGCAGCCCGGCGTGTCGGCTCAGTATCCGAGGCGCCGGTAGCGTTCAAGCGCCGCCGCATGGCGCTCCGGCCCGTCCGGATAATTGATGCTCCGAAACACCGTCGGCTCCACCCCGCGCTGCAGGAGGGCGTCGATGAGCGCCGCCACGAGACACCACGCCACCAGGGCCGCACTGATGCCGGATGACGGAAGCACCTTCTCCGGGAGCCCTTCCACCGCCACCTCCGCGTCCCCGATGCCCGTGTGCGTATCCAGCACCACCGCGACCGCCTCGTAGAGGCGACGTCCGGAGGGATGGGACGCGGGCAGTGTGGTCGAATACTGAAGGGCCGTCAGTCCCACCGTAAGCGCCCCCAGGCGCGCGGCCTCCTCCGCCATTTCGACGACGAGCGGACTCCGGCCCGAAACCGATCCCAACAAGACCACATCTCCGGCCTTCACCCCCGCCCGTCGGACCGCCATCCGGGCCAGCGCCAGGTCGTCCTCGAGCGAAGGCGGCACGGCCGCCGGTTCTCCGCCCGGCCGCACGGCCGCGGTCCCCAGGCGCGGGAGCAAGAGCTCCACCGGCGCGAGAAGCGCCAGCCCTCCGGCCCGGTTGAAAAGCTCGGTATTGAGCATGTGGCCGTTGTCATACACGTAGAGGAGACCGCCGGCGATAACCGCGTCTGCAATCTGCCCGGCCAACTGTTCGATCCGGGGAAGTTCCCGGGTACGGATCTCCCCCAGAATCTCGGTCAGACGGTCAAGGTAGCGGGTCGCGGTCATCGGTCCTGCCCCTCCTCCCCGGCCCCGCCAAAAAGCGGGAGCCCGCTCTCGCGGATAGCCGGCTCCAGGCTCGCGCGCGCCTCGTCCATGAGCCGGCGAAGCTCGGCGAGTTCCCGGTCGGCCTCGGCCGACAGCCGTGCGTACACCTCGTAGCACTGGGCCGGCGGACGCGCATCGCCGAAGCTCACCGTCGACTCGAGCGACGCGAGCTTGCTGTTCACCTTGGGCGGATAGTTGAACGAGTCGGCATTGCCGCGGCTTCGCGACTCGTTCAGACGGCCCGCCGCCTCCTGTATCGCGTCGGAGGCGGCACGGGCCCGGGCGGCAAGCTCGGGAAGATGCGCCGCTTGAAGCCGCACAGCGTGCCGGAGAATCTCCTCGGTGAGGGTGCGAGATTCGAGCACCGCCCCATGCACCTCGCTGAGCTTGTCCCGGATCTGAAGGAGGAGGGCAAACTGCGCCGCAAAGTCTGCGGTCGATGTGTCAAGCCGGGGATCTTTCTGCACGTGAAATGTCCCCTGCACCCGGGTGCCCGCCTGTTCGATCTCGACCCGATAGCGGCCGGGCACCACCCTCGGCCCGATGGTGCTGCCTCCCCAGTAAGCGGACAGGGTGCCGTCTGGAAGCACGGTCCCCTGCTCCACCCGCATGTCCCACACAATCCGGTGCAGGCCCCGCGTGCGGGGCAGTTCCAATCCCCAGCCGTCTCGGTCCATTCCGGAGGCCTCGCGCAAGAGTGCGCCGCCCTCGTCACGGATGCGGATGTGGAGCGGTGCGTCTTGCGGCACAAACACCGTGAACACGGCCCCGAGCTCCGGATTCTCGCCCGCATTGAGGGGGGTGAAGCGGCCGTCGCGCAGCTCGCCCATCACCATCTCCCCTCCCGCCTGACGATATTGGTGAAAGTCGCCGGCGGCAGGCCGCCGCATGCGCCGTCCGGTCTTCATCCGGATGGCGGGCCGGGACGGATAGAGGTGAAGCGCGTCCGGCCCCGGCTCGCCGGCCTCACGCAGCGCCGTCAGGTCATCGAGAATGAAGAATCCCCGCCCGTGGGTGGCCGCGATGAGGTCATCGCCGTGGACCGCCACGTCGTGCACCGGCACCACCGGAAGTCCGCCGAAACGATGCCAGTGCTGGCCGCCGTCGGCCGATACGTAAAGCCCCGACTCGGTGCCCGCGTATAGGAGGTCCGGCACCAGCGGGTCCTCGCGGATGACGCGGGTGAAGTCGTCGGCCGGCAGATCGCCGGTGACGTCGGTCCAGCTGGCTCCGCCGTCCCGGGTTCGGAACAGGTAGGGACGAAGGTCTCCCGACTTGTAGCGTGTCGCCGCCACGTAAGCGGACAGCGCCGCATGGGGCGAGGGCTCGATGATGCTGATGAGCGCCCACTCAGGCAGGTCCGGCGGCGTGACCGGCGTCCAGCTCTGTCCGCCGTCTCTCGTGACGTGGACAAGCCCGTCGTCCGACCCGGCCCAGATGAGGCCGGGGGCGACGGGCGACTCCGCGAGGGCAAACACGGTGGCGTACATTTCCGTGCTGACGTTGTCCTTGGTGATGGGCCCGCCGGACGACTGCATCGTGTGCGGGGCGGCCCGGGTCAGATCCGGGCTCATGGGGGTAAAGCTGTCTCCCCCGTCCCGTGACTGAAACACCACATTCCCGGCCGCGTAGAGCAGGTTCGGATCGTGCGGCGAGAGGACCAGGGGGAACGTCCACTGCACACGATAGCGGAGGTCGGCACCGCCATAGCCGATGGGATCCTCGGGCCACACGGTGATGTCCACCTCCCGGTGGCTTCGATGGTCGTAGCGCGTCATCCGGGAAGCATAGTTGCCAGCGTAGACGATGTGGGGCGCGTCGGGCCGCACCGCGATGTAGCCGCTTTCTCCCCCGCCGACCGGGTGCGTGTCGCCGGCCGTGATGAACCCCTTGTCGGAGTACGACGGCAGCGAGAGCGTCGAGTTGTCCTGCTGGGCACCGTAGATGCGGTAGGGGAACTGGTTGTCAGTGGTGACGTGGTAAAACTGGCCGGTCGGCTGATTGTACGGCAGGGTCCAGGTGCGGCCTCCGTTATAGGTCACGGACGCCCCGCCGTCGTTTCCTTCAATCATGCGCTCGGGGTCGCGCGGGTCGATCCAGAGATCGTGGTTGTCGCCGTGCGGCGTCGGGATCGACTGGAAGCTCTTTCCCCCATCACGCGAGCGCCAGGCGCCCAGGTTGAGGCAAAAAAGCGTGTCGGAGTCTGTGGGATGCCCGAAGATGTGCATGTAGTAAAACGGCCGCTGCTTCAGATCGGGGTTGTCGGTCATGAGTTCCCACCGCTCGCCCCCGTCATCGGAACGGAAAATCCCCCCGTCCTTGGCCTCGATGATGGCCCACAGGCGCTCGCCCCGGGGAGCCAGCGCAAGCCCGATCCGCCCTTTGATTCCGGTCGGCAGGCCCGGGCGGTCGGAAAGTTCCTCCCAGTGCTCACCGGCGTCGAGGCTTCGAAAGATGCCGCTTCCGACGCCGCCGCTTTCCAGTGACCAGGGCGTACGGTGGGCGTCCCAGAGCGCCGCATACAGCACACTGGGCCGTTTAGGGTCCATCACCAGGTCGATGGCGCCGACATGGTCATTGCGATAGAGAATCCGCTCCCAGTGGCGCCCCCCGTCGCGGCTTTTGAACACGCCCCGCTCGGAGCTGGGAGCGTAGGCATGGCCAAAGGCGGCCACATAGAGGACATCCGGGTCGTGCGGGTGCACGCGGACCCGGGCAATGTGCCGCGTCTCGGCCAGGCCCCGGTGCTCCCAGGTCCGTCCCCCATCCGGTGATCGCCAGACCCCATCGCCCGCCACCACGTTGCCGCGGATGCACGCCTCGCCCATGCCCGCATAGATGATTGACGGCTCGGAGGAAGACAGGGCCAGCGCCCCCACCGACGACGCTTTGAAAAAGCCGTCTGACACATTGCGCCAGGTGGCGGCCCCATCATCGGTCTTGAAGACCCCGCCCGCGACCCCCCCGAAGTAAAATGTTCCGGGACGCTCAGGATGGCCGGCCACCGCCACCACGCGCCCCCCGCGGAACGGACCCGCCAGCCGCCACCGGATGTCTTTTGCCACGCGCGCGTCCATAGCGTCCCTCCCGTTCTTTCGACATTCACCGGTGGACGCGCGATCCCTCCCGCAACAGCAAGCCGGCCCGGGTGTCTTGCACCCGGGCCGGCCCCGACTATCGGTCTTAGGTCGTTGGTTTGCTGGTTGTCCAGTGCCAGACTTCCTGGCCGCCGGTGGTCGGCTCGTTCCACTTGACCACGCCGTGCAGCCACGGCTGAATCACCTGGAGCGGAGCCGGGCTCCCGCTGGCGCCCACGTATTCCGGCAGCAGCAGCACCGGCAGGTTGCGGGCCGTGTACTGCTCGTACTGGTTTACGATCTTGTACGTGTTGGCGATGCTCCCGGGCTTGTAGGCCTGGGTGACGATGTTGTCAAGCGTGTGGCTGCAGTACCCGCTGAAGTTATAGGCGGATCCGCAGGTGTACGCCGACAGGAACGGGAAGCCGGTTCCCGTAAACCACCCGGCACCCCACCACGCAAGCGTCCACTGATTGACGTCTTTCGGGTTCGTGACGACGTCAATCAGCTGGGTGAAGGGCTCCGTCTTGATGGTGACGTCGATCCCCTCTTTGGCCCAGGTGGACTTCAGGTACTGCTCGATCGTGTTGTCGGTGTTGTCACCGGACATGGCCAGGAACTGGAACGCGAGCTTCACGCCGTTCCGCTGCATGACCCCGTTGACCATATGCCAGCCGTGGGACTCCAAGAGCTTGCGGCCGCGGGCGGGATTGTACCCGTAATAGACCGGGATCTTGTAGTCGTAGAACTTGTTGATCGGCTGCTTCGGCAACGGGATGTAGTTGGCAACGGCATACCCGCCGTAGAAGTCCTTCACGATGGCCGGCTCGTTGATGCCCATCTGCATCGCCTGGCGGAAGTAGAGCTTGGTGAACAGGTTGCCGATGACCGGTGCCTTCGACGACATGTTCGGCTCAATCAGGTTCCAGGCGTACACGTAAGGCGCGCTCGTGATCCGGTAGATGTGCTTCAGCTGAGACGCGGCCGTGGTGTAAGCCGACGGCAGGTCGGTGGTGGCAAAGTTGCCCTTCTTGAGAGCGGCGAACACCGAGCTGTCGCCGGTCTCATAGGTGTACACCAGCGTCTTGATCGTGGCCTTGTGACCGGAGAAGTTCGGGTTCGCCTTCAGGGTCCAGTACTGGTCCTGCACGAAGTTCTTCTCCATGTAAGGCCCGTCGACGACGTTGAAGGCCGCGTTGCTGGGCTTGTTGCCCATCGAGTACATCCAGGTGAGTTCCTGGTGCATGTTATTCGGATATTTGTCCCACACCGACTTCGGCATCGGCTCCGCGTAGTTGAGCGCGTTCAGCTCAATCCACAGGGGGTTGGCCGGATGCTTGATGGTGACGACCAGGGTCTGAGCGTTTGTGGCCACCTCGCTCTTGATGATGTCAAACGAGTTGGATCCGGCGGCCGCATTCACCCAGGGGCCGTTCGACGTGGTGTTGGTCGCGGCGTCGATGGACCAGGAGAAGGCCGCGTCGTAAGCCGTCACCGGCTTGCCATTTGACCAGTGCCACTTCTTGGTGTTGAAGGTCAGGGTATAAACGGTGTCGTTGTGGCTGATGGCGATATGGTCGACGATGGACCGCTGGAAATCGATGCCCGATGGATTGATCCACAGAAGGGGCCACCACAATAGGCCCGTGCTGTCATTGGATGTCGAGTTAAACGAGACCGGCACGATGGGAAGCCACCAGGTCGGTTCGGTCTGGATGCCGCCCACGAGCGTGATGGTGGTAGGGCCAGTCCCGGTGCCGGAAGTGGTCGTCGGCTGACTGCCGCAGGCGGCGAGTACCAGGGCCAGAACCCCGGCCACCACGCCCGATGCCAGCCATGTTCTTCGGTGTTTGCTTCCAGCCATGGAATGCTCCAATCCTCCTTCGACGGGTGTTCACTAAGAAATCTCTGCCGTGGAATCGCGATGCCCGGAGCAAGAAGGCCCTCCCGCCATGCGGGTAGGGTCACGAACGGTCCGGAAGTTTCCCCAAAGAATTGGAGGTTCCGACCGCATACGTCATGTCTTAAGAAATTGCAAACATCTACCCCCTGTCAAGCTTATGTACAGGAAAATTTCAGGAGGTCCAAAGCTTTGTGCTCCAGACCCCCGTCAGATTGGCGTCATGAAAGGTTCGAGATGTCGAGCGGTTCCGGATCGTCGGCCGGTGGAATGTTGAAGATCCGGGTGTAGAAAGTGTACTCGGCACGCAGGGCGCGCATGATGTTGGCCGCCCGCACGAAGCCGTGGCCCTCGCCCTCAAACGGGACATACGCGACCGGCACGCCCCGCTCGCGGAGCGCCTCCACCATCCGTTCGGCCTGGCTCGGCGGCACCACATGGTCATCGAGCCCCTGGAGGAGAAGAAGCGGGGTCTTGACGCGGTCCAGGTGGAACAGGGGCGAGCGGGCCCGGTACGTGGCCTCCGCCTCCGGCCACGGCCCCACCATCTGATCGAGGTAGTGCGACTCAAACTTGTGCGTGTCCCGCGCCAGTGCCCCCAGGTCTGAGACGCCGAAGTAGCTGGCTCCCGCCCGAAACACATCCGTAAACGCCACAGCCGCCAGCGTCGTGTATCCTCCCGCGCTTCCGCCGCGGATGGCGAGCCGCTCGGCATCCGCAAGCCCGCGGGCCACCAGATAGCGCGCCGCCGCCACCGTGTCCTCGATGTCGTACACGCCCCACTTGCCCCTCAGGGCATTTCGAAACGCGCGCCCGTATCCGGTGCTCCCGCGATAGTTGACGTCAACCACGGCGAATCCGCGCGAGGTCCAGAACTGGACCTCGAGATGCAGCATCGGCGACGACGCACCGGTGGGACCCCCATGGGTGAACACGATGAGGGGCGGCCTTTCTCCCTCCAGCGGAGCGAAGCCGGGGTTCTTGGGCGCGTAGTAGAACGCGTAGGCCAGCGCTCCCTCGCCGGTCGGAAAGCGAATGGCTGCGGGTTCACTCAGGTAATCCGGGTCCGGGATGCTGGTCCGGGCGCGTTTCAACACCTGAAAGCGCCCGTCCGCTTCCACCAGGACCATCTGCGCCGGCTCCGTCCCGGATCCGGCCAGCAGCACCACTCGATCCGATCCCACCGCATCCAGCCCGATCATGACGGAGAAGGGGAGCGGAATTTCCTCGACCCCCGCCTCCGTAATTCGGATGAGATGGCTTCTGCCATCCTGTTCATAAATCGCCGCCAGTCCGCCCAGGGCGGGCGCGAACGTCTTGTCCCCAAACTGCCAGGCCGGCCCCGCAAACTCCGCGTCTTTCGGGAACACCGCCGTGACCGTCTCTCCGTCCCACCGGTAGAGATTCCAAAATCCTGTCCGGTCAGAGACAAAATACAGGGACCCATCGTCGGCAAAGACCGGCTGGAGCACGCTTTCCTCGGGGCCGCCCGCCACCATGGTCGACGGCCCCAGGGAGCCGTCCGGAATCACGGGCGCCACGTGCAGTTCGGTGCCGTCCCAGGGCATGTTCGAATGATCCCAGCTGAGCCAGGCGAGCCTCTGCCCGTCTCGCGACATCCGCGGCGCCATATAGAAGTCATGACCCGAGCTCAGGATGCGGCCATGGCCACCGCCGGTGAGCGGCACCTCCACCAGCGTGGTTTGAGCCTCTCGATCGCCGGTTCCGTGGTCTTCCCGGACGGCGATGATCCGGCTCCGCGCCCCATCCACAAAAAAGTCCGCGAACCGGACGTCGCCGGGATCGGTCAGGGCCTCAGGAAGGCTCCCCGCGCGGACCCGGTAGAGACGCTGGTCCGCGAAGTTTGCGAAGTACACGATCCCGCCGGACACGGTATATGCCCCGCCGCCGTATTCATGGGCCTTCGTGCGCGCATCAAACGACGGCGGATTCACGTCGGTGAGACGGCCGTCCGGTGACCGCCGCACGATCACCTCGCGCCCCTGCTCCCGGGGCCGCCCTTCAGTCCAGTAGATGTCGGCGCCATCGGCCATGGGCCAGCCAAGCGACACGCCGTCGCCTACGAGATACTCGGGGGTAATGGGAGAGGTCCAGGATCCGCTGGGGGCCGGCGCTTTATGCAAGAAGCCACCTCTTTCGTCAAGCCTGATGCGGGATCGATTGATGCTTCCGTTCAGCGTTCTTCTGTTCGATCCCGGTCGGCAGAATCCCTTGCAACCGGGATCGTGTCATGCCTGAACTGTCCTGGCAGGGATTGCGGGTTCTGATCCTTAAATCTTCCGGGATAAGACCCGGGTACGGGCATCCGCATTCCGGGTCGGATCGTCAAAGAGCGCTGAATGTTCAGGAGGCAGTCATGGTCATTATCGGCAGCAGCAACGCCCGGGTCGGGCTAAAGGCCGGGATGGATCTTCTCCGCGCGGGCCAGAGCGCCGTCGATGCGGTGGAAGCCGCCATCCTCCTGGTGGAAAGTAATCCTGACGACCACAGCGTAGGGTTTGGCGGCCTCCCCAATATGCTGGGCGAGGTGGAGCTGGACGCCAGCATCATGGACGGCGACACGCTGGCCGCCGGAGCCGTGGGCGGGGTGCGGGGATTCGAGCACCCCATTTCGATCGCCCGGCGCGTCATGACCGACCTGCCCCATTCGCTCCTCGTGGGGCCCGGCGCCGAGCGGTTTGCCCGTGAATGCGGGTTTGCCGAGGTCAATCTCCTCACCGACGAGGCGCGCCGCATCTATGAGACCGGCATCCGTGGCGACTCCAGCGAGGAGTCCCGCTACGCCAGCAAGATTTTGAAGGTGATGGTGGGCCGCCTCGCCCTTGACCCCAACCGCGCGTCGGGCAAGGACACCGGAACCGTGAATGTGGCGGCGCTGGACCGGAACGGCCACCTCGCCATGGGCGTTTCCACCAGCGGATTTGCCTGGAAATATCCCGGGCGTGTGGGCGACTCCGCCGTCATCGGTGCCGGCAACTATTGCGATGACCGTTACGGGGCGGCCGCCTGCACCGGTCGCGGGGAGATGGCCATCCGCGCCGCCACCGCCCACAGCGTCGTCATGCACATGCGGGCCGGGCTCAGTCCCGAAGAGGCGGGCGCCCGGGCCATGGAGGAACTGGACCACCTGGTGGACCCGTTCTGGAGCGCCATGAACTGTGTGGTGCTGGCACCGGACGGCCGTCACGCGGCCTTCTCGACCGTGCCTGACACGTCCTACGTGTTCATGACCGACACGTCAGAGGACGTCCGGCAGGCTCCCCGCCGGCTCGTCCCTGTCAAAGGGTCGCGGAACCCCGCCTAGTTCCGGAAAGGAGAAGGGCGGTCCCTGAGGGACCGCCCTTCTCCTTGATTCGCGGTCTAGAGCCTCTCCAGCGCAATGTCCCGCCCCGCGGACGGGAACGCCCGGTCAAGCAGTTCCACGTCGTCGTCCGTG